>CALWWF010000125.1 GCA_944385165.1 uncultured Oscillospiraceae bacterium | reverse complement strand
TGGGGGGCTACTCCCTGGGCCAGGCGGACATGGTGCGCCGGGCCATGTCCAAGAAAAAGGTGAAGGACATCGAGAAGGAGCGGGCCACCTTCCTCCACGGGGACCCGGAGCGGAACATCGCCGGGTGCGCCGCCAACGGCATCCCGGAGGACGTGGCCCAGAGCATCTACGACGAGATCTACGACTTTGCCAACTACGCCTTCAACAAGGCCCACGCAGTGTGCTACGCGGTGGTGGCCTATCAGACCGCCTGGTTCAAGTGCCACTACCCCAAGGAGTATATGGCCGCCCTGCTTACCTCGGTGCTGGATTCCAGCGAGAAGGTGGCCGAGTACATCGCGGAGTGCAAGGAGTGGAACATCGACCTATTGCCCCCGGACGTGAACGAGTCGGAGGCGGACTTCACCGTGTCCGAAGGGGGCATCCGCTTCGGCCTGGTGGCCCTGAAAGGGGTGGGCCGCAGCGTCATCAACGGCCTTCTGGAGGAGCGGAGCAAAAACGGCCCCTTCACCGACTTTATGGACTTCTGCGACCGGATGTTTGATAAGGATTTGAACCGGCGGGTGCTGGAGAGCCTCATCAAATCCGGGGCCTTTGACCGCATGGGCTACAAGCGCTCCCAGCTGATGGAGGTCTTTGGACAGGTGCTGGACGGCATCGCCGCCAGCCGCAAGCGGAACCTGGAGGGGCAGCTGGACCTGTTCGGCATGGGCGGGGGAGAGACGGAGCAGGCGGCCCTGCCCGCCCTCCACCTGCCGGACATCCCGGAGTATACCCCCCAGGAGCGCATGGCGATGGAGAAGGAGGTCACCGGCCTCTATCTCACCGGCCACCCCATGGACGCCTATCGGGAGGCAGCCAAGGCGGTGGGAGCGGTGACCATCGGCTCCATTTTAGGGGATTTTAGCCGGGAGGACGGACCGGGCCGCTACCGGGACGGGGAGCGGGTCACCATCGCCGGAGTGATCTCCACCTATAAGACCCGCACCACCCGAAACAATACCCTCATGGCCTATGTGACCCTGGAGGACGACACCGCCTCTATGGAGCTGCTGTGCTTCTCCCGGGTGCTCAACGAGAGCGGGGGGTATATCCGGGAAAACAGCGCAGTGCTGGCCACCGGGAAGATCTCCGTCCGGGACGAGAAGGAGCCCCAGCTGATGGTGGACTCCATCCGCCCTCTGGGGGACCTGGACGGCAAGGCACAGGGAAAGGTGGAGCGGCTGTGGCTGCGCCTGCCCAACCGGGAGGACCCCCGGCTGCGGAAGGTCAAGCTGGCCCTCTCCTTCTTCCCGGGGGAGAGCCAGGCGGTGCTGTACTTTGCCGACTGTAAAAAGCGCCTGGGCACCCGCTGCCAGATCCACCCGGCCCTGGTGGAGGACTTGAAAGAGCGGCTGGGGGAGGAGAACGTGGTGGTGAAATAATGCGAGAGGTGCTTGCGCTTCCCTTCATAGGATACCAGCCAGGGAGCACCTCGCTAAGGTTTGCACCGGGAGCGTTGCTGAGAAAACTCAGGCGCAGTTGTTGAACCGCGTTGAGAACAAATTTTGCAAACGCAGGGCCCCAGTGGGCCTGGATTGAGTTGCATCTAAGGACTCCTGATTTTGCGCGCCGGAAAGTTTGCTGTACGGCTTGAAAGTGTGTCCCCCGTCAGGGGGGTCCGGGGGTAGGTGGCATATCAGCTGAGGCGAAGCCGAAGCTGGTCTGCACCTACCCCCGGGGGCATTTTGCCTACTTTTTTGCCATGAAAAAAGTAGGTCGCCGCCATAGCGGCGAAATTTGCCCGATAGCTAGACAATTCTTCCTCTGTCCGCTATAATGTGAGGAACATTGAATCAAAAAGTGAGGAACCGCAATGAACGAGATCATTCTGCTCAAGCTGGGCGAGCTGGTGCTGAAGGGCCTGAACCGCCGCAGCTTTGAGGATAAACTCCAGGCCAACATCCACCGCCGCATCCACCCCTATGGCCAGTTCCGGGTGTACACCCGCCAGTCGGCCACCTATGTGGAGCCAAAGGATGACAGCTGCGACGTACTGGGGGCCTACGAGGCCTTGAAGAAGGTGTTCGGCATCGTGAGTCTGTCCCTGGCCCGCCCCTGTGAGAAGGACAAGGACGCCATCCTGGCCACCGCCAAAGAATTTCTGGACGGGGACCTGCGCTCCGCCAGGACCTTCAAGGTGGAGACCAAGCGGGCGGATAAGACCTTCCCCATGACCTCCATCCAGCTCAGCCAGTATGTGGGGGGCGAGCTCCATGAGGCCTACGGCAACCTGGAGGTGGACGTGCACCACCCGGAGCTCACCGTCTTCATCGAGGTGCGGGACTACGCCGCCTATGTCCACGCCCAGGCCCAGCCCGGGGCGGGCGGCCTGCCGGTGGGCATCAACGGCCGGGCGGTATCCCTGCTGTCCGGGGGCATCGACTCCCCGGTGGCCTCTTGGATGATCGCCAAGCGGGGGGTGGCCCTGGAGATGGTCCACTTCTTCTCCTATCCCTATACCTCCCCGGAGGCCAAGGACAAGGTGCTGGAGCTGGCAAAGCTCCTCACCCCCTGGACCGGGCGGCTCACCGTCCATGTGGTCCCCTTCACCGCCATCCAGGAGGAGCTGCGCCGCTCCTGTCCGGAGGAGCTCTTCACCGTCCTCATGCGCCGCTTCATGATGCGCATCGCCCAGGAGGTGGCCAAGCGCTGCGGGGCCAAGGCCCTGGTCACCGGCGAGTGCCTGGGCCAGGTGGCCAGCCAGACTATGGAGGCCATGCGCTGCACCGGGGCGGTGGTGGATCTGCCTGTCCTGCGCCCCTGCATCGGACTGGACAAGGAGGAGATCGTTCAGATCGCCCGGAAGATCGGCACCTATGAGACCTCCATCCTTCCCTATGAGGACTGCTGCACCGTCTTTACCCCCCGCCACCCCCGCCTGCGCCCTGTGATCGGGGAGGTGGAGCGGGCCGAAGAGGCTCTGAACATCGAGGACATGGTGAAGACCGCCGTGGACGGCATCGAGCGGGTGCAGGTCAACCTCTGATTTTAGAGTGGAGAGTGAAGAGTGGAGAGAGCGTTTTCGCCCATTCTCCTTCCTCCCCTGCGACTTAACAATTTCACCAAAACTTCCTTGACTTTCCTGGGGATTCTGCTATAATTTTCCTGGTTTCTCATGGAAGCGTGCAAAGATTAGAATTCCAGCCGCTTGGTTCGAGTTTGCCCGACCCAGGCGGCTTTTTCATGGGAACACATCGAATTGGAGAGGAATGTGAACGAAATGGAAAAACACCGGTTCCGCAGAGGCCTTGCGGGCGGTCTGGCGGCCCTGATGCTGCTCCAGGCCCTGCCCATGGCGGCCTTTGCAGCGGAGACCACAGAGGAGAACGAGGTCTCCGTATCCCAGCAGGCGGAGGTTATCCCCCAACTGCAAAACGGCACGGCGGTCATCCCCAGCGGGGCGACAGAGAGTGAAGTAAAGGAAATCCTGTGCGAGGCCCTGGTGGCCAATGCCGACGAGGTGGACGCCCAGAGTTTGGAGTGGGAATACTACTGCGAGGGGAAAGACACCTCAACAGGTTGGACGACCAATGAAGCCTGGGGCTCTGTGAACGGTTTCACCAGCGAAAAAAAGGTTGTGTTTGTCACGACGACCTACACCCACCCCGCCCTGGCGGCCAACAGCGACGGCGACTATCAGGTCCGGCTGGCGGGTACAGATACAGAGGTCACGCTGACCAAGGCGGCGAAGCTCAGCAGTGAAATTATGCTGAACGAAAACTGCACCGTGACCATGCCCTACAACGAGGACGCTTCCGTGGACTATGACGCCCTGGAGGAGCGCCTATTTGACGTTTTGGTGGCCTCCACTACGCCGGAGGACCTGGACGTGGACGATGTGACCATCGAGTATTACGCGACCGCCACGACCGGTTCTGTTGGTGATTTTGGGAAAAACTGGGCGCCTTTGGAGGGCGGCCGGGTAACTGGGCTGACCTACCCCGCCATCTCCGAAGGCACTTGGGAGATCCGCATCTCTTATGAGGAGAACGAGACCTGTTACGGTACCAGCGCTGAGACCCAGGTCACCATCGCCGGGCGTTCCCAGGCCCCCTACACCCTGAAGGACACCCCTGACAGTGTGACGCTCGCCGTGGACGAGAACATGGAGACCGACTTCGACGCCCTGCGCGGCGCCATTTTCAGCGCCGTGGTGGCCTCCTCCGACGTTCTGACGGCGGACAATGTGACTGTTGAGTATTATGCGGAAAATATGATCCTTGGTCAGCCTGCTGGTACCCATGCTTGGATGCCTCTGGAAGGCGGGACCAAAAACCTCCTGACTTACCCCGCCATCTCCACCGGAACCCAAAAGATTCGCATCTCCTGGCCGGGCGATCAGAACTACGCCCCCGTCACCATCGAGGCCACCGTCACCGTGAAGGACCGGGAGCAGATTCAGTTCCAGCTGAACGACGCGCCCTACCAGGTGGGCATGGTGTTCACCGACGGCCAGGGCTATGACTATGCAGCTACCGCCCAGGCCATCTACAGCGCCGTGGTGGCATCCACCTCTCCTATCCAGCTCACCGGGGACGAGGTGACTGTGGAGTACAATGCCAGCCTCACCCCCAGTATCACCAAAGAATTCAAACCTCTGGACGGCTCTGACTGGACTGGCTTTAAAAAGTTCGGCACCGGCGACTGGGAGATCCGCATCTCCTGGGGCGGAAACCAGCTGTACCGGGGCAACTCCGTCACCGTGGACGTGACCACCACCGACGACCGCCTGGAGAGCGCTGTAGCCCTCAAGAGCGGCGTGTCCTTCACCTATAACATGGACCCCTCCGTCATGGAGCAGGCCATCTTTGACAACGTCATCGACTGGGAGAACTCCACCCTCCCCGCCAAGGAGACGGTGTCTTTGGATGACTTCACCATCGAATATAACGGCGAGGTTGTCTATCTGGGCAGCGGCGTCGACGTGGGCCAGACGGACTGGGCGCCCATCGGCGGGAAAGACGTCTCCCTGGGCTCTCTGGAGCTGGCCAGCATCCCCCAGATGGGAGCGGGTGAGAACCAGCAGATCCGGGTGAGCTACCACGGCAACGCCGACTACCGCCCCAGCGAGAGCACCCAGGGGACCGTGACCGTGGACAAGGCCACCGTGAAGGTGAGCGTCCACTCGGACAACATCTACGCCGACGAGGCCATCCCCGAGGGCTTCATCACCACCGACCCTGCTGACGACTTTGACAAGTACATCATCTATGCCGGCGTCACCAGCAATGTGACCACCGCCCTGTATCTGGATCTGCCTGAGCGATACACCGACAGCGTAGTGCTGGATATGCTGGACCCCATCATCGAGGCCGCCACCGGAAAGAGCTTCTCCGAGATGCTCAACGATGGCGTCACCCTGGGCGAGCTGCGGGAGCTGCTGAGCACCCAGGAGCTTCTGGACCTGCTGGACAAGCTGAACATCGACACCGGCACCTTTGGGGAGATCCTGACCGTCATCAACAACCTGCCCTCCATTGTGGACAACGTCCGGGTGTCCTTCGGCACGCCCAACCGGGCGGGCCTGTACACCGTGGCGGCGGTCACCGACAACCAGAACTATGAGACTGGCGTGGGTATTGGCTTCCTGCTGGTGAAGATGCGCCTGTCCGGGGTGAACCTCACCTGGAATCAGGAGATCGAGAACGGGAAGCTCACCGCTGAAGAGGCCAAGACCTTCGATTTCGGCGCGACCCTCTCCTATGACGGCGATGCCACCATCAGCCAGGACAGCGTCAGCTACCTCTACTCCGGCTTCACCAGCAAGTGGCGGGTGTACTCCAGCACCACCACCCCGCCCACGGAGCCGGGCCGGTATGTGATGACCGTGGTTACCCTGGGCGGAAACTACCAGGCCGCCCCCATCACCCGATCCTTCCAGATCACCAAGTAAGGGATTTTCTCCCTTGACGCATACCGCCCCCGGTATTACACTGTGAATACTGGGGGCGGTTTTCTGCCCTTGCCTTCGTTTTTACTTTTTACAAAAAGGTGGTTTTTTCTTTGTCTCACAAAGTCGAGATCCTGTCGGTGGGCACCGAGCTGCTCCTGGGCAGCATCGCCAACACCGACGCACAGATGCTCTCCCAGGGCCTCAGCGCTCTGGGGCTGAACGTATACTGGCATACCGTGGTGGGGGACAACCCCCAGCGGGCCCGGGAGGCGGTGGACATCGCCAAAAAGCGGGCGGACATCATCATCACCACCGGCGGGCTTGGCCCCACCTGTGACGACCTGACCAAAAATGTGCTGGCGGAGGCCTTTGGGAAAAAGCTGTACCGGGACGAGGACTCGGTGCGCCGGCTGGAGGAGTTCGCCAAGAGCCGGGGCCGCAAGCTGACGGAGAACAATTACCAGCAGGCCATGCTCCCCGAGGGCTGCACCGTCCTGGTGAACGACTGGGGCTCCGCCCCCGGCTGCGCCTTTGAGGGGGAGGGGGTCCATGTGGTGATGCTCCCCGGCCCCCCCAGCGAGTGCCGGCCCATGTTTTACTACCGGGCGGTGCCCTATCTCCAGCAGTTTGCCGAGGGGGTCATCGCCTCCCACACGTTAAAGCTGTTCGGCATCGGCGAGTCCGCCATGGAGGCCCAGCTGCGGGAGAAGATGAACGCCATGACCAACCCCACCCTGGCTCCCTACGCCAAGGAGGGGGAGTGCGAGCTGCGGCTCACTGCCAAGGTCGCCACCCAGGAGGAGGCCCAGGCCCTGCTCCTTCCCACTGTAGAGAAGCTGAAAGAGCACTTCGGCCCCCTGGTGTACGGGGTGGACGTGCCCTCCATCGAGTATGTGCTGGAGGGGCTTTTGAAGGAGAAGGGACTCACCCTGGGCACCGCCGAGAGCTGCACTGGCGGTCTGATGGCAAAGCGCCTCACGGACCTGGACGGGGCCTCCCAGGTGTTCAAAGGAGGGATCGTCTCCTACACCAATGAGGTGAAGCACAATGTGCTGGGGGTGCCCCAGGAGCTGCTGGACCAGTATGGGGCGGTGTCCGCCCCGGTGGCAAAGGCCATGGCGGAGGGGGCCCGGCGGGTGCTGGGCTGTGACATCGGCCTTTCCTCCACCGGCGTGGCCGGTCCGAACAAAGACGACCGAGGCAACGAGGTGGGCACCATGTTCGTGGGCATCGCCACTCCCGAGGGCGCCTATGTCCGGCCCCTCCACATCACCCTGCGCCCTGTGCGGGAGCGGCTGCGCACCATCACCGCCCACCACGCCTTCGACCTGGCCCGGCGGTATCTAAGCGGCCTGGACTACGAGGCGGGGATGCCCCGGAACAGCGCTATGGGCTGACAGAGATACAGAGACAAAAAATAGTGGGAGCGCCCATCGGGCGCTCCCGCTTTGCTGTGATGTATCAAGATAGAGCAGGGGAGAGGATCAGTAGTTCTCCGCCTTGAGCTGGAAGTAGGCCTTGGGGTGGGCGCACACGGGGCACACCTCGGGGGCCTGCTTACCCACATGGATGTGGCCGCAGTTGCTGCACTGCCAGATCATGTCCCCATCCCGGGAGAACACCAGGCCGCCCTCCACGTTGGCCAGGAGCTTGCGGTAGCGGTCCTCGTGCTCCTTCTCGATCTTAGCGACTTCTTCAAACAGGTAGGCGATGTGGTCGAAACCCTCCTCCTTGGCCTCCTTGGCCATGGTGGCGTACATGTCGGTCCACTCGTAGTTTTCCCCCTGGGCGGCGGCCTCCAGGTTCTCGGCGGTGGTGCCGATGCCACCCAGCAGCTTAAACCAGATCTCAGCGTGCTCCTTTTCGTTGGCGGCGGTCTCCTCAAAAATTTTGGAGATCTGCACATAGCCGTCCTTCTTGGCCTTAGAGGCGAAGTAGGTGTACTTGTTGCGGGCCTGGGACTCTCCGGCGAACGCGGTCCACAGGTTCCGTTCGGTCTTGCTTCCCTTCAGTTCCGGCATGATAAGCTCCTCCCTTATAAGTTGTCAATAACTTTAACAAGAATTATTCCTATTAAGTGCTATCACTATATCAAAACCTCTCCTCTTTGTCAAGGACCTTTCGGTGAATTTTTACAACTTTTTTCCGGGGGCCGGTATGGAGAGAGGTTACCGTCTTAAATACTCCGGCGGCCGGTACTGGAGGGCCTCCGCCAGATGCTGTACCTGGATGGACTCTGCGCCGTCTAAATCGGCGATGGTCCGGGCCACCCGGCGGATGCGGTCGTAGCTGCGGGCGGTGAGGCCCATGCGGGTGAACGCGCCTCGGAGAACGGCCTGGCAGGGCTCGTCCAGAGCGCAGAAGCGCTCCAGTCCCTCAGACGCCATCTGGGCGTTGCACCGCCCGGCCTCCCGGGCGGTCTGGACCGTCCGGGCCTGGTCCACCCGCTCCTTCACGGCGGCGGAGGACTCGGAGGGCTCCCGTCGGGAGAGTTCGTCAAATTCCAGGGCGGATACCTCTATAAATAGATCAATGCGGTCCAGCAGGGGGCCGGACAGGCGGGAGAGGTACTTCTGCACGTCGGCCTGGGAGCACCGGCACCGGCCGGAGGGGTGGCCGTACCACCCGCACCGGCAGGGGTTCATGGCGCACACCAGCATGAACCGGCTGGGGTAGGCGACGGAGCCGGAGGCCCGGGAGATCTGGACCTGCCCGTCCTCCAGGGGCTGGCGGAGCACCTCCAGCACGTCTTTTTGGAACTCCGGCAGCTCATCCAGAAAGAGGACCCCGTTGTGGGCCAGGGAGATCTCCCCGGGGCGCGGGTTGGTCCCGCCGCCGGACATGCCCGCAGTGGAGATGCTGTGGTGGGGGGAGCGGAAGGGGCGGCGGGTGATGAGGGGGTGCTCCGGGTCGGTGAGCCCCAGCACGGAGTGAATCTGGGTGACCTCCAAGGCCTCCTCTCGGGTCATGTCCGGGAGGATGGAGGGCAGACGCTTGGCCAGCATGGATTTGCCCGACCCGGGCGGACCTACCATGAGCACATTGTGTCCTCCGGCGGCGGCAATCTCCAAAGCCCGCTTCACCGGCTCCTGGCCCTTTACCTGGGAGAAGTCCGGGCCGGGCTCCGGCGTGAAAGAGCCGGTCCAGGGCGGGGCGGGGGAGATGGGCTCCTCTCCGGTGAGGTGGCGCACCAGCTGGGGCACTGTCTCCACCGGGTAGACCTCCAGCCCCCCGGCCAGGGTGGCCTCGGCGGCGTTTTTCCGGGGGACATACAGCTTATGGAACCCAGCTTCCTTGGCGGCCAGGGCCATGGGCAGCATCCCGGCGCAGGGGCGCAGCCGGCCGGACAGGGAGAGCTCCCCCACGAAGGCACAGTCCCGGTCCTGGAGTTTCAGCTGTCCTCCGGCGGCCAGAAGCCCCACCAAAATGGGCAGGTCGTACAGGGTGCCGATCTTCTTCACATGGGCCGGAGCCAGATTGACGGTGATGCGGCTGACCGGGAAGGAGAAGCCGCAGTTTTTGATGGCGGAGCGCACTCGCTCCCGGGCCTCGTTTACCGCCGCATCGGGCAGGCCCACCACCGTGAAGGCGGGCAGTCCGCTGGACAGGTCGCACTCCACGGATACCGGATAGCCGGTGATGCCGTGCAGGCCCAGGGAATGTACCGGAAATACCATTTGGATCGTCCTCTCAAATCGACTGGAGCAGGCAGAAAGAAGGAGGGGGAGTCTGCCTGAAAATTTGTAAACTAGAATGAGAAAGTGGGGTGGGAAAACACCGATTATCGTTTGTTCTGAAAAAACGGAAAAAATTCCCCTATTTATTGTAAGCTTGCGCAAGAAGTATTGCAATAGGAACCGCTATTTTTGTGAGAAAAAGAAGGAAAAATCCCGTCAGATGAATTTACAAATAGGGGAAAAAGTGATAAACTAGCACTTGTCAAGAAATCCAGCCGCTTCTCTCTGCCTGGAAGCGGCGCTGTCCCGCCCTGGTATAAGTAAATACCTATGTGGATTATAACTAAATCGGACATGGGAATTTCCCGGGAGAGACAGTAAAATAGGGCAGAGAGTGCGGGGGAAGGCGGACGTTTTTTGTCCGGCGGCCCCCAAAACTGAATTCGGAAGAAAGTAGGGAACTCTATGGCAAGAAAGTTCAAAACCATGGACGGCAATAATGCTGCGGCATATGTCAGCTACGCCTTTACCGAAGTAGCCGGCATCTACCCCATTACTCCGTCCAGCCCCATGGCCGACTATGTGGACCAGTGGGCGGCTCAGGGCCAGAAGAACATCTTCGGGACCACCGTGAAGGTCATTGAGATGCAGTCTGAGGCCGGCGCTGCCGGTACCGTCCACGGCTCTCTGGCCGCCGGTGCTCTGACCACCACCTACACTGCCTCCCAGGGCCTGCTGCTGATGATCCCCAATATGTACAAGATCGCCGGCGAGCTGCTGCCCGCCGTCTTCCACGTCTCCGCCCGTACCGTGGCCGCCCAGTCTCTGAACATCTTCGGCGACCATTCCGACGTCATGGCCTGCCGCCAGACCGGCTTTGCCATGCTGGCTGAGGGCAACGTGCAGGAGGTCATGGACCTGGCTCCCGTGGCGCATCTGGCCGCCATCAAGGGCCGTGTCCCCTTCATCAACTTCTTCGACGGCTTCCGTACCTCCCACGAGATCCAGAAGGTCGCCATTTGGGACTATAAGGATCTGGCCGAGATGGTGGATATGGACGCGGTGGAGGCCTTCCGCAAGCGCGCCCTGAACCCCGAGCACCCCACCATGCGCGGCTCTCACGAGAACGGCGATATTTTCTTCCAGCACCGTGAGGCCTCCAACAAGTACTATGAGGCCCTGCCCGAGATCGTGGAAGAGTACATGGGCAAGATCAACGCCAAGCTGGGCACCGACTACCAGCTGTTCAACTACTACGGCGCTCCCGACGCCGACCGGGTCATCATCGCCATGGGTTCTATCTGCGACGTGGCTGAGGAGGTCATCGACTACCTCAACGCCAAGGGTGAGAAGGTCGGTCTCATCAAGGTCCGCCTGTACCGCCCCTTCCGGGCCGACAAGCTCATCGCCGCCATCCCCGCCACCGCCAAGAAGATTGCGGTGCTGGACCGCACCAAGGAGCCCGGCGCTCTGGGCGATCCTCTGTATCTGGACGTGATCACCGCTCTGGCGGGCGCCGGCATCACGGATAAGACCGTTGTGGCCGGCCGCTACGGCCTGGGCTCCAAGGATACGCCTCCCAAGAGCGTGTTCGCCGTGTACGAGAATCTGGCTCAGGATGCCCCCAAGAACCACTTCACCATCGGTATCGTGGACGACGTGACCAACTCCTCCCTGGAGGAGAAGGACGCCCCCAACACCGCCGCGGAAGGCACCATCGAGTGCAAGTTCTGGGGTCTGGGCGGCGACGGCACCGTGGGCGCCAACAAGAACTCCATCAAGATCATCGGCGACCACACCGACAAGTACGTACAGGCTTACTTCCAGTACGACTCCAAGAAGACCGGCGGCGTGACCATCAGCCACCTGCGCTTCGGTGATCACCCCATCCGCGCTCCCTACTACATCAATAAGGCTGACTTCGTGGCCTGCCACGTGCCCAGCTATATCACCAAGGGCTTCCCCATCGTCCGCGACGTAAAGCCCGGCGGCACCTTCCTGATCAACTGCCAGTGGTCCTTCGAGGAGCTGGAGCACCACCTGGATGCCGCTTCCAAGCGCTACATCGCCAAGAACAACATCCAGCTGTACACCATCAACGCCATCGACCTGGCCATCGAGATCGGTATGGGCAAGCGCACCAATACCATCCTCCAGTCCGCCTTCTTCTCCCTGGCCAAGATCCTGCCTGAGGCCGAGGCCATCCAGTATATGAAGGACGCGGCCACCCACTCCTACCTGAAGAAGGGCCAGGACATTGTGGACATGAACCACAAGGCCATCGATCTGGGCGCTTCCGCTTACAAGAAGGTGGAGGTCCCCGCCTCCTGGGCTGACGCCGAGGACGTGAAGAAGGAGAGCACCCTCACCGGCCCCGAGAAGCTGGTGAAGATGGTGGAGTCCATCCTGGACCCCGTGGACCGCATGGACGGCGACAGCCTGCCCGTGTCCGCCTTCGTGGATCATGTGGACGGCACCTTCGAGCTGGGCGCCGCCGCTTATGAGAAGCGCGGCGTGGCCGTGTCTGTCCCCACCTGGGATTCTGCCAAGTGCATCCAGTGCAACCAGTGCTCCTTCGTCTGCCCCCACGCCACCATCCGTCCCTATGCGCTGACCGAGGAGGAGGCCAAGAACGCCCCCGAGGCCGCCAAGATTGTGGACGTGAAGGCCG
>CALWWF010000124.1 GCA_944385165.1 uncultured Oscillospiraceae bacterium | reverse complement strand
TCCCGCTTGGTGTCCTTGGCGATGTCGATGACGTCGGCCACCACGGCGGAGGCGGTGGGCAGCTTGCCCGCGCCCCGGCCGTAGAACATCACGTCGCCCACCGCGTTGCCGGTGACGGCGATGGCGTTGAACACGTCCTCCACCCCGGCCAGGGGGTTCTCACAGGAGACCAGGTGGGGAGCCACAAAGGCGCACACCTTGCCCTCCGGCTCCCGGATGGCGCGGCCCAGCAGCTTGATCTTATAGCCGCAGGAGTCGGCGTAGGCCACGTCGGCCAGGGTCACCCCCCGGATGCCCTGGGTGGGCACCTGGTCGGGATAGATGTGCTGGCCGAAGGCCAGTGCTGCCAGGATGCAGATCTTCCGGCAGGCGTCGTGGCCATCCACGTCGGCGGTGGGGTCCTGCTCGGCGTAGCCGTTGGCCTGGGCCTCCTTTAAGGCCTGGTCAAAGGTGAGGCCCGCCTTGATCATCCGGGTGAGGATGTAGTTGGTGGTGCCGTTGAGGATGCCGGTGATCTGGTCGATCTCGTTGGCCGCCAGGCAGGCGTTGAGGGGACGCAGGATGGGGATGCCCCCGCCCACGCTGGCCTCGAACAGATAGCTGACCTTGTGCTCCTTGGCCAGCTGGAGCAGGTCATAGCCGTGGGTAGCCACCAGCTCCTTGTTGGAAGAGACCACGTTCTTCCCCGCCTTCAGGGCCCGCTGGGTAAAGTCCAGGGCCGCCTTCACGCCGCCGATGGTCTCCACCACCACGTCCACCTCCGGGTCGCTTTCAATGATCCCGAAGTCCTTGACGAAGCAGTCCTTATAGGGGCTGTCCGGGAAGTCCCGCACATCCAGAATGTATTTCAGGCGGATCTGTCCGTCCACCCGCTGGCCGATCACCGCGCTGTTCTGGGTGAGCACGTCCGCCACACCGGAACCCACGGTGCCAAAGCCTAAAATCGCTACGTTTGTCATTCCATTCACCTCATCATTCCACAGTCGCACAGGTTCTCTCTTACCCCGCCAGGATCTCACACTTGAGTACGCCGGGACTGGAGGCGGCGGCCTCCAGCATCTCCTCCAGGGTGCGGCGCAGGGCGGAGGTCTCCGCCGTAATGGTCACCACCGCGCAGCCGTTGGTGGGGATATTCTGATTGATGGTCAGAATATTGACCCCCGTCCCGGCAAAGACGTTGAGCAGTCCGGAGAGGATTCCCGGCTCGTCCCGGAGCAGGGTCTGGAAGGTGACGATCCGCCCGTGGAGCATATCGTTAAAGGGCCGCACCGCATCCTTGTATTTATAGAAAGCGCTGCGGCTGATCCCCACCGCCCGGGCCGCGCCGTTCACCGTGGTCTCCTCGCCGGTCTCCAGCAGGCGCTTGGCCTCCGCCACCTTTCGGAAGATCTCCGGCATGGCGGACGCCTCCACGATGAAATAACCCGACGGCTGGCTCATGGCAGTTCTTCCCTCCTGTATCGACCTTTGTCCGCGTATCGCGGGCATTTGTAGTTGCACTGTGGTACATTTTAACACAGGGTTCTGGGGGATGCAACGGCAATCCGCGGCCGGAGCGTAGATTTTCCCCGTCAAAACCGCCGGCTTTTTGTCGATTTTCACAGGAGGCCGGCGTTTTGCGGAAATCCGCCTCCCCGCTCCAGCGGCTGGACCCGTCTCTTGCATCCAGCCACACTCCCTCCGTGCTTTTCTTAAGAAAGGATTAAATTTGGGAAATCCCTTGCTTTTTATGTCCGATCATCGTATGATATTTTTAACAAATTTCGGATTTTGGCCCCTCGTTTTTTGGGAGTATTTTCCGCCTCCTGCGGATCGCACCGCTCCCTTTCCCTGGGGCCGGGCTGAAATGAAGGAGTGAATCTGATGAAAACATTTCTGAAACCCATCGTATGCGGCGGCATGCTGGCTGCCCTGCTGTGCACCCCCGCCCTGGCGGCGGAGCCCCAGGGGGACTTCGACCTGCTGGTGAACGGGGATGCGGTGACCTTTACCGACGCGGCTCCCAAGCTGAAGGACAACCGCTCCTTCCTGCCCATGGTGGCCACCTTCGAGGCCCTGGGCTTCCCGGAGGAGGATATGACCTGGGACGGCGCTGCCCGCACCGTCACCGCTGTCAAGGACAATGTGACCGTCTCCCTGACCATCGGTGAGAACAAGATCACCGTCACCCGCGGGGCGGACGCCGCCGCTTCTGTCGCCATCACCACCGACGTGGCCCCCTACATTGACGCCGCCACCAGCCGCACTTACATCCCCGTGGGCCTGGTGGCCGACGCCCTGGGCTACCGGGTGGGCTGGGACGCGGACACCTACACCGTCATCATCGACGACGTGGACGCCATCCTGGCCGCCAACACCGAGACCTATGACCTGATGGACCGGTACATGGCTTACGCCCAGAAGTACAACGAGGGGAATTACCAGGTCACCGGCTCCTACGACATGACCTCCTCCAGCTCCTCCAGCGGCTCCTATGAGGAGGAGGACGGCACCATCACCGAGGTCAACGTGGACATGGACCAGACCATCGCCGGGGACTACACTATGCTGGTCAACCAGACCGCCTTCCAGTTCGACACCGAGATGGAGATGGGCGGCACCCTGTCCGGCCAGCCCATCGCCCCCTCCACCATCGACGTGGACCTGCGGGGGGACCTGGACACCGGCAAGCTGTACTTCCAGTCCGTGGCCCTGTCCCAGGCCCTGGGCGCGGAGGACACCGACGCCTGGTACTCCCTGGACATGAAGGGCCTGCTGGACGAGGCCATGCCCGGCTACTACGATGACCTGATGGCCCTGTCCAAGGCGGGGGCCGGCATGACCTTCTCCCAGGCTCTGGAGGAGATCTTGAAGAGCGACACCATACCCCTCACCAGCACCAACACCACCTCGGACTACCTGGACGTTCTCAATGCCCTTCTGGGCGACAGCAGCTTCCAGAAGTCCGGGAACACCTACACCAGCGTGACCAGCGCGGACGGCGCCTCCATGAGCTTCATCCTCTACACCAACGGGGACGCGGTCACCGGCTACGGCATGGAGATGTCCTCCACCGACCCCACTCTGGGGATGGAATTGTCCATGACCATCACCATGCAGGGCGACAAAATGGATATGACCATGGAGATGGCCACCGATGTGGCGGGCTCCTCTTCGACGATGACCATGACCATGGACGGCCTCTATGAGTCCACCGATACCGCCCCCACCGCCGAGCCCCCCGCCGGGTCCGCCGTGGTGGACGTGATGGACCTGCTGAACAGCCTGCTGGAGTCCGCCGTCTCTGAGCTGTAACACGGACACGGCCACTTTTCTCTCTGAAAACCAACTGGGCCCCGCCATCCGGCGGGGCCCAGTTTTGCGTTTTCTGCCCAACTTCAAGAGCAGCGGCATAGAGTTCTTCTTGCCTCCTTTTTCTTTCAAGAAAAAGGAGGTCAGGGGTGGTTGGTGGCAGCGGCGGCTTTCTTCCGGCGCTTGGCGGCCATATACCGGTCCTCCTCGCTGAAGATGCAGCCGCAGTACTTCTGCATATAGAAGCCGTGCTCCCGGGCGAACTGCTGGCCCGCCTGGAAGAGAGGGCGGAAATCCCGGTAGAGAAACGCCACTCCATACTTCTCCCCCATGGCCTGGGCGGTGGCGCGGATGGCCTCGTGGTTCTGGTAGGGGGAGATGAGCAGGGAGGTGGTAAAGGAGTCGTAGCCGTTCTGGGCGGCGTATTTGGCCGTCTCCTCCATCCGCACCAGGTAGCAGTAGGCGCACCGGCCGTCGATGTTGTCCGCCACGTTGGTGATGAAGGTGCGCAGATCGTAGGTGCCGCCGATGATCAGCTTCATGCCAATCTCCTTGGCGTAGCCCTCCAGGGTGTGCTTCCGGGCCTGGTACTCGGTATAGGGGTGGATGTTGGGATTGAACCAGAACCCCGTGACCGAGGTCCCCTCGCCCCGGAGCAGGTCGATGGGCCGGTTGGCGCAGGGGGCGCAGCAGATGTGCATCAACGTATTCATAAGCGTGTTCTCACTCCAGCTCTAAAATGGTAACATGCCGCCCCTTCCGCAGGGCGTAGGCCAGGGTCTGGGCGGTCCCCCCTTTGGGGGTCCCGTCGTACACCGCCACCAGGCGGGCGGAGCGGTCCACCATATACCGGTTGCGGCGCATCATGCACCAGCGGTCGTAGTGGTGCTGGACCAGGGTCTCATAGTCGCACCGCTCCAGGATGGACTGATACCGGCACCGCTCCGCCTCCGGCCAGCGGTCCGCCTGGCTCTCACAGGGGCGGGCGCACTCCAGCTTCACGTCCGGATGGCGCTCCCGCAGGGCCAGCACCGCCTCGGCAAAGTACAGGTCCGCACCCCGGGCCATGCCGGAGATGAAGTGCCGCACCCCGGCGGCGTACTCCGCCTCCAGGGCCAGGCCGATGCGCTTTTTCAGCGCCAGGCAGCGGGGGTCCTCCTCCCGGGTCCCCCAGGGCAGCTTATCGGGCCGGTGCCCGGTAAAGCAGCAGGTGTCTTCCAGCGCCATGGGGACCCTCCTTTCTCTCAAGTACCGCCATTGTAGTATAAAACCCCCGGGAAGTCAATGAGAATCGAATCTTTGTTCCAGTCCCCTTTTTGGCTGAAACTGGGGGTTGCGTTTTCCAAGAAAGCGTGTATAATAGAGTGCAGGCAACTGAATGAACAGTCTTCAGGGCGGGGTGAAATTCCCCACTGGCGGTATAGTCCGCGACCGGGCGCTGTTTCAAAGTTTGGAAAAGCGCCCGCTGACCCGGTGGAACTCCGGGACCAACGGTATAGTCCGGATGGAAGAAGATGTGTGGCAAAACAATCGCGCACCTCCTTATGTTGTTTTGGCTCCTGGAAGACATGGGCTTTCAGGTGTGCCAAAAACAATAAAGGAGTGTTTTTTATGTCCGCACCTTCTATGACCCGAACCCCCTCCCAAGACCGGATGGACACCAAAACCATCGTCAGCCTGGCCATGCTCACCGGCATCGCCTATATCGTGATGCTGCTGTCCAAGATGATGCCCAGCGTCATGTTCCTGGACTTTGATTTCAAGGACGTGATCATCTGCATCGGCGGGTTCACCTTCGGCCCCTTCGCTGCCGCTATCATCTCCATCCTGGTGGCCTTTATCGAGATGATCACCATCAGCACCACCGGCCCCATCGGCTTTGTGATGAACGCCCTGGCCACCTGCGCCTTCTGCTGCACCGCCTCCTTCCTCTACAAAAAGATGCACTCCAAGATGGGCGCCGTGATCGGCCTGGCCTGCGGGGTAATCTGTCTAGTGGCGGTGATGCTGCTGTGGAACTACCTCATCACCCCTTTGTATATGACCGGCTTCTCCCGGGCGGACGTGGCCGCCCTGCTGCCCACTCTGTTTCTCCCCTTCAACTTGGCTAAGGGCGGCATGAACATGGCGGCCACCCTACTGCTCTATCCCCCGGTGGTGGGGGCGCTGCGCCGCTCCGGCGTGGTCCCACCCTCCCAGAGCCACCAGGGGAAGAAGTTCAGCGCCGGATTCCTGCTGTTCTCCCTGGCTTTGCTTGCCACCTTCGTGGTCTTTGCCCTGGTGCTGGCCGGCGTGATCTAACTTACAAAATTCCATTCCTGTCAACTGGCGCGGCGCGGTCCTTTAGAGACCGCGCCGCATTTTTCTATCTATCTCATCTGCTGTATTTTCCACAAAAGTACCGTTTTTTTCTGGATTCCTCCTAATTTTTATGGAGTTTGTCGGATACTGTCGAACTTTTTTGTTCCATTTTTTGCCAAAAACGCCTTGCACATCCTGTCTGATTATGCTACATTTTATTTGGCTGTGCCGGGAGAGCCCGGATGGCCGGTCATATCATTTTCCAGGAGGAGATCTGCTCATATGGAGTATGCAAAAAGGCTGCTGGTAGCAGATACCAGCGATGAATTTCGCCACCATTTGATCGAGGCGCTTGAGAACGAATCAGATCTGGAGGTCGTGGGCGAGACCGGGGACGGCCCACAGCTGGTGGAGCTGGTCCGAACCCTCCAGCCTGACGCGGTGATTATGGAGATGGTCCTCTCCGGCATGGACGGCATCGAGGTGTTGGACCAGCTGGGCAAGCTGAATCTGGAGCACCGCCCCCGCATTTTGGTGCTCTCCAGCTATGTCCACGGGGCCATCGCAGACCTGGCCGCCGCCAGCGGCGCCGACCACTTTATGGTCAAACCCTGTAAATTCAGCACCATCTGCACCCGCATCCGGCAGCTGACCTCTTTTGACGCCATTGAGGCGGACAAAGTCCGCTCCCACAACCTGGAGACGCAGGTCACCTCCATCATCCACGAGGTGGGCGTACCCGCCCACATCAAGGGCTATCAGTATCTGCGGGAGGCCATCCTCATCGCGGTGGAGGACATGGAGGTCATCAACGCGGTGACCAAGGTGCTCTACCCCGAGGTGGCCAAGCGCTTTGGCACCACCGCCTCCCGAGTGGAGCGGGCCATCCGCCACGCCATCGAGGTAGCTTGGGACCGGGGCGATCTGGAGACACTGCAAAAATACTTCGGCTATACCGTCTCCAACGTAAAAGGCAAGCCCACCAACAGCGAGTTCATCGCCATGATCGCCGACCGTCTCCAGCTCCAGCAGCGGGAGGGATGAGCTCCCATTTTCACCCCACGCTCCGGCCCTGGAACCTGGGCCCGGAAGAGAAAAGAGGACCCCCTTGTACACAGTTTTATAAAAAGGCGGACCGGAAGGAACTTCTCCGGAGCCGCCTTGTTTTTTTATCCGTTTTCCACTATAATCATTACGGTCCGGCCCTGTCTGGCCGGCAGAAGCAAGGAGGCGCATTCTCATGACCATTCAGTACACACCCCGGGGGGTATGCTCCCGGGCCTTTACCATTCAGGTGGAGGACGGGGTGATCCAGTCTGTCCAGGTAATTGGGGGCTGCAACGGCAACCTCCAGGGCATCTCCCATCTGCTCCAGGGGATGCCGGTGGAGGAGGCAATCAAGCGGCTGGAGGGCATCCGCTGCGGCGGAAAGCCTACCTCCTGCCCCGACCAGATCGCCCAGGCGTTAAAGGCCGCCCAAGCCTGAAAAAAATGGACCGCGCCGTTAGCGCGGTCCATTTTTTATCGTCTTCTCCGGCCGGTGTAGCGGCCCCGGCGGCCCGTTCCGATCCCCGCGCTGGAGCGGTAGCGCCGGCGCTTGCTGAACACCAGCACCCGCAGCAGGACGACCACCACCAGCACCAGCACCACTGCCAGGATCAGCCGGACCCCGGCGTTCTGGAAGAAGGTTTCCACCTGGTGCTTATAATAGAGGAGGTCGGAGCGCTCCACCGACGTGTCCGCCACCAGGTCCAGGGTACCGTATACCGTCCCTTCATAGCTGATGGACAGGGTACCCAGCACCTGTCCGGCCTCCACCGGCGCGTCCACGCTCTCGCTGTACAGCTCCGGCGTCATCTCCACCCGGTCCAGGTCCACGTCCGTGGGCAGGGTACGGGTGATGGAGCCCAGGGGCTTTACGTTCACCTCGTCGGCCTGGGTGGACAGGTTCACCTGGACCTTGGCCACTAGGGTGTCCTCCGGGGCCAGGGTGATGCGCTGGAAGTTGTCAAAGCCCCAGTCCAGCAGCTGGATGGTCTCGCTGAACTGGCGGTGGTCGATGGAGCCGTCGGGCATCTCCACCTCCTCCGCCCCCAGGATCACGGAGATCAGGTACATATCCCCGTCCCGGGCGGTCTCCACCAGGCAGTAGCCCGCCTCGTCGGTGGTGCCCGTCTTGCCCCCGGTGCCCGGGCCGTAGAGGTAGCCGGTGTAGGTCCAGTTGGAGGTGAGGGCGTTGGTGTTGCGGATGATCCGCTCCTCCGACACGCCGTTGGCGGGGAGGGTGTAGTTGGGACTGGTGAGGATGGTCTGGAACAGATCGTACTCCATGGCCGCCTTCATAAAGCGGGTGATGTCGTAGGCGGTGGTGTAGTGGTCCGGGTCGTGGTAGCCGTGGGGATTGGCAAAGTGGGTGCCCTCACAGCCCAGCTCCTGCACCCGCTGGTTCATGTGTTCCACAAAGGTGGGAACGTCCCCGTCCACAGCGATGGCCAAAATCTGGGCCACCTCGTTGCCCGATGGGAGCAGCAGGCAGTAGAGATACTGCTCCAAGGTGTAGGTGTCCCCCTCCTGGATGCCGGCGGTGGAGCTGCCCTCCGGCACCTCCAGGGCCTGCGCCGTGGCGGTGATGGGGGTGTCCAAAGTCAACTCTCCGGCGTCCACCGCCTCCAGCACCAGCAGGGCGGTCATCACCTTGGTGATGCTGGCGGGGTACACCTTGTCATAGGCCCCCTTGTCATAGAGCACCTCGTCGTAGGTGGCGTCCAGCAGGATGGCGTTGCGGCAGGTCAGCCCCGGGTCCTCCACGGCGGCGGCCGTGAGAGGCAGGAACAGGGTCATCAGGACGGTCACCGCCGCAAACAGGGCGGGAAAGCGGCATTTTTTCATTGGGCAATTCTCCCTATGTATGATATAATAAGGTCACCGGCCCCACAGGACAGACAGGCGGCATGGCCCGCCGCTGGGGCGGAATATGGAATCTCGTGTCAAAAACACGGGAAAACATGTTTTGTAAACCTCATTATAACAAACCATGTCTATCCCCGCAAGCGTCAGGAGGAAGAAAAATGGCCGGAATTTCCCGGTTTGAAAAGTGGATCTTGCTTCTCACCGCCGGCTTTGTGCTGTTCACCGGGGGCTACTTTCTGGCGGGCCAAGGTGAGCCGGAGCCCTATACCGTCACTGCGGAGGCCGCCCCGGCGGAGCCCTCCGCCCCCGACCCCGCCGTGGAAGAGGCGGCCCAGGCCAGCGACGCCCAAGAGGGCGAGCGGCCGGATAGTCTGCTGGAGGGGGAGGTCATCGACGTGAACACTGCCGATTCCTACGACCTGGACCGGCTGCCCGGCATCGGCCCGGCCAAGGCGGAGGCCATCCTGGCCTATCGGGAGGAGCACGGCCCCTTTCAGAGCGTGGAGGAGCTGCTGGACGTGTCCGGCATCGGGGAGGTCACCCTGGATAACCTGCGGCCCTATGTGACGGTTGGCGGGTGACCCCCGCCTCCGGGGTCTTCGGGATAGGCGGGAGCTTCCGCCGTTGACGCAGGGGCGGCGAGCCGCCGCCCAAAGGAAACAAGGAGTTTTATTATATGGCAAAAATACTGGTAGTAGATGACGAACGGGTCTTAGTCAAGGGAATCACCTTCAATTTAAAGAATGAGGGCTATCAGGTGGAGACCGGCTACGACGGCGAGGAGGCCGTGGAGCTGGCCCGGGAGGGGAATTTCGATCTCATCATCCTGGACCTGATGATGCCCAAGATCGACGGCCTCCAGGCCTGTATGCGCATCCGGGAGTTCTCCAACGTCCCCATCATCATGCTCACCGCCCGCAGCGAGGACACGGACAAGATCATCGGCTTTGAGTGCGGGGCGGACGACTATATCACAAAGCCCTTCAACATCCTGGAGCTGAAGGCCCGGGTGCGGGCCCTGCTGCGCCGCTCCGGGGCGGCGGGCCAGCGGCAGCCGGGGAAGGGGGTGCTCACGGTGGGCCACATCCGCCTGGACCCCAACGAGCGCTCCGCCTGGAAAAACGGCCAGCCTGTGGACCTGACCGCCAAGGAGTTTGACCTGATGGAGCTGCTCATGCGCAACCCTGGCCGGGTGTACAGCCGGGAGAACCTGCTCAACGTGGTGTGGGGATATGAGTATATCGGGGACTACCGCACGGTGGACGTGCACATCCGCCGCCTGCGGGAGAAGCTGGAGCTGGACCCGGCCAACCCCCAGTATATCCGCACCAAGTGGGGGGTTGGCTACTATCTCAGCAGCCGGGGCGCCTCCTCTGATTCCTCCGCCAAGTGACCCCGCCGGAAGAGAGGATGAGACCCGCCATGCCGGATTCTGCCGCCAAGGAAAAACAAAAAATTCCCTTTTTCTCCCACCTGCAGGTGAAGTACGCCCTGAGCTACCTGGCCATTTTGGCGGTGGTGCTGGTGCTGCTGAACACCTACCCCCTGCTGGCCTCCCAGGACCTGCTGGTCTCCTCCAAGCAGGACTCCCTGCGCAGCCAGACGGCGGTGATGGCCTCCGCCCTGATGGAGCTGGAGTCCCTCTCCGCCGACCAGGTGGCCCGGGTGATGAACATGCTGGACAGCATGGGCTTAGAGCGCATCCTGGTCACCGACCCCTCCGGCCTGATTTTGTACGACAGCCTGACCCAGAGCCCGGACGGGGAGACGGAGGACACCTCCCAGCCGCCGGACCAAGGAGGCGGCCCAAGCGGAGACGCTCCCTCCTATCAGTACGCCCTGTTTCAGGAGGTGGTGCTCTCCCTCCAGGGCAACGACGTGTTTTACTGCCGCTATGACGACGGGGTGTTCCTGGCCACCGCCGCCTCCCCCATCGTCTACCGTGGGGTGACCATCGGGGCCATCTATGTCTGCGACTGGGACAACACCCAGGGGGAGCTGCTGATGAATTTACAGCAGAACCTGCGCACCATCTCCCTGGTGTTGGTGGTCATCGCCCTGGCCATCAGCTTCTTCTTCTCCAAAATGCTCACCTCCCGCATCGGGGCTCTTCTGCGGGCCATCCGCATCGTGGGCGAGGGGGAGTACGGACACCGGCTCCAGCCGGCGGGGAAGGACGAGCTGGCCCACCTGGCGGAGGAGTTCAATCAGCTCACCGACCGGCTCCAGACCACCGAGGAGGTCCGCCGCCGCTTCGTCTCCGACGCCTCCCACGAGCTGAAGACCCCCCTGGCCTCCATCCGCCTGCTGGCCGACTCCATCCTGCAAAACCAGGAGATGGACCGGGAGACCATCCAGGACTTTGTCAGCGACATCGGGGACGAGGCCGAGCGCCTCACCCGCATCACCGAGCACCTGCTCTCCCTCACCCGGCTGGATAGCCTCCCGGTGGGGGAGACCCACGTGGTGGACCTGTCCGCCGTGGCCCGGCGGGCGGTGTCCATGCTCCTGCCGGTGGCCGAGGCGGCCCAGGTGACCGTGGAGACCAGCTGGAGAAGCGGCTGCACCCTCCGGTGCACCGAGGACGATCTGTATCAGATCTGCTACAACCTGATCGAAAACGCCATCAAGTACAACCTGCCCGGGGGCAGCGTGTACGTCTCCTCCCGGCGGGACGGGGACCAGGTGCTCCTGGAGGTGGCGGACACCGGCATCGGCATCCCCGAGGAGGAGCTGCCCAAGGTGTTCAACCGCTTCTATCGGGTGGACAAGGCCCGCTCCCGGGCGGCGGGGGGCACCGGCCTGGGACTGTCCATCGTGCGGGACACGGTGCGCCGCCACGGGGGCTGGGTCACCGCCCAGCGCCGGGAGCCCGAGGGCAGCGTGTTCACCGTGGGCTTCCCCTGTGAGACGCCGGAGGTGGGAGGTGACGGAATATGAGACGCAGTCTGCTGCTTCTGACCCTGCTGGGCACCCTGCTGCTGCCGGGCTGCGGCTCCGGCGGTTCGGACACCGGGGTACTCCTCTACTTCTGCACCGCGCCGGAGACGGAGCACGGCCCCGCCCTCCAGAGCCAGCCCTACACCGGCCTCTCCAGCCCCGGGGTGGAGGAGCTGGTGGACGCCCTTCTGGCCGGCCCCACCCAGTGGGGGCTGGTCTCCCCCTTCCCCCAGGGGCTCTCCCTCCAGAGCTGGGAGCTGGAGGACGGCCTGCTTACCCTGAACTTTTCCGAGCAGTACGGGGGGCTGGCGGACGTCTCCCTCACCCTGGCAGACTACTGCCTGGTGCTCACCCTCAGCCAGGTGGAGGGGGTGGACACGGTGCAGATCCAGTCCGCCGGGCACACCTACCACTCCCGCAGCCACCAGACCATGAAGGCGGAGGAGGCCCTGCTGGACCAGGCCTTGCCGGATGAGGTCCTCCAGGGGCAAAACGGAGGGGAGGAACCCTAACGCCGTCGAAAAAGCGGCAAAGCCACTTTTTCGAGGAGAGAACCACAAGCCGGGACTGGGTTCCTTACGGAAAAACCGCCCGGCTTGTGTGAGCGTGCGCTCCCTCTGATGCGGAGAGGGAGCGCTTTTTTCCATGCCGCTTTGTAGGTTTGTCAAACATATTGGACGGCGAACTGGGAAGGAGTGCAGTAGTTTAAGGGCCTCATAGGGAAGTTGTTAGAGCGGCGGTTGTGGACAGCGAGCTGTCTGGCGAAGTCATCCAAGGAGT
>CALWWF010000123.1 GCA_944385165.1 uncultured Oscillospiraceae bacterium | reverse complement strand
TCCTGCTCCAGCACGTCCAGGGCGGCGGCCCCCACCTTCCGGCTCTCGATGGCCTCGATGAGGGCGGCGGTGTCGATCAGGTCCCCCCGGGCGGTGTTGATGAGGATGACCCCGTCCTTCATCTTGGCCAGGCTCTCCCGGTTGATGAGGTGGTGGTCCGCCGGGTTGGCGGGCATGTGGAGGGTGATCACGTCCGCCTCCCGCCAGATGGTCTCCAGGTCCGCGTACTCCGCCAGCTTGGCCACCTCCGGGTTGGGACGCAGGTCATAGGCCAGCAGGCGGCAGCCAAAGCCGGACAGGTGCCGGATGACGGTGGCGCCGATCCGCCCGGCCCCCAGCACCGCCACGGTGCAGTTGGACAGCTCCCGGCCCATCTTCCCCTCCAGGGTAAAGTCCTGGACCACGTTGCGCTCCATGATCTGCCGCATCTTCCGGCAGCACATGAGCATGAGCATGATGGCGTAGTTGGCCACCCCGTTGGGGGGATAGAACACGTTCACCACCGGCATCCCCAGCTCCTTGGCGGTGGGCAGGTCGAAGTGGTCGTACCCGATGGCCCGGGCCCCCAGGTACCTGACCCCCAGCTGGTGCAGGCGGCGGATGGCCTCCGGCCCCAGGGCGTAGGGGGTGGTGCTGATGGCGTCGTACCCACGGGCCAGCTCCAGGTTCTCCGGGGTGGGGTACTCGGTGCTGTAGGCGTACTCCACCCCCAGCTTTCCGCACCACTTGTCAAACAGCGGTTTCTCGTCAAATTCCCGAACGGCGTATGCAAACAGTTTCATGGCGTCTCTCCAGGCGCGCCAACGCGCCCGTGTCTCTCCTCTCTTCCGCAGCAGGCGGAACCGTTTCTCCGCCTTATTATAGTCCCTTCCCCGCCCCCGCCGCAAGCCCCCCAGCCGCAACACTTCCCGTCTCCTGGGTGTACGTCCCCGGACAACGAAGGGGACGGTTTTCTCCCCTTTATGGAGGGGTTTACTTCCCCCTCTGGGAGATGCGCCCCGGAGCACGTTCGCGGCGGCGGCTTTCCAGCAAAAAACCGCCCCGGAGCGCGGGACGGCAAACTTTGACAAAGACGGCAGTTTTCTGATAAAATAGGACTGCCTCGCAAGAGGCGGGCGCTGTTACATAAAAGGCGGCCAGCCACTTCCCTGCCAAGGGAGGTGATGCGGATATGGGACACCGAGGAAAGCAATTTCTGAGGTTTTTGGTGTGTTTCGCCATTTTGGCGTACATCATGACCATAAAAGCGTGCTAGCCGCTCGGCCGGAACCCGAACGGCTAGCGAGATAATCTTGCATAGCTGACAGGGCTGGTTGTCTGTAACAGCGCCCTTTTCTGGTTTCATTATAGAAAACTTCCCCCCCTTTGTCAAGGCAGGCAAGGCGGGGTTTTGCGTCTCCCTACAACCTGTCAGAGAGGAGCGTTCAGGCATGAGTTTATACGCAAGCAGCGTCCAGATCGGCGGCGTCCCCTGCGGGCCGGTCCTGCGGGGGAGCACAAACGGGGAGTACCGGGTGGTATTTGAGCGGGAGCACGCCTCCCTGGAGGAGATCGAGGCCATCCAGTGGGACCCTCCCGTGATCGTGGGGGCGTGCATCCTGCCCAGCGGGTACGGCTTTACCGTGACGGACATCCAGTACGCCGCCGCCACCCGCAGTTACACGGTGGTCCTCCAGGTGGGAAAGCAGTACCTGGGGGACGTGACCGGCTATCAGGAGCAGGTAACACAGCTTCAGGAGACCGTCACACAGCAGGCCGGGACCATCCAGTCCAAAGAGGCGCAGCTCCAGGCCCAGGCCGCCGTCCTGGAGGAGCAGGAGGACACCATCGCCCAGCAGGCGGCCACCATCCAGTCCCAGGCGGCGGCCATTGAGGAACTGGAGGAGGCTGGCACGGCGGCAGAGCTGGAGGAGGAATTGAAGGAGGCCTATACGGAAGGAGTGGAGAGCAATGGCTGAGATCATCACCCTGGCAAAAGAGGAACTGAAGGCCCGGGGAAAGGCGGACGCGGCGGCTCTGGCCGCCCAGGCGGTATCCGGGGAGGCGGACGGCACCCAGCTCATCGCCAGCCAGGACACCATCCCCACCTGGCGGCAGCGGGATTACTCCGCTGTCCCTGTGGGGACCCCCTACAAGTGGCAGGGGCTGGTATACAAGCTGTGGCAGCAGCATGACGCCACCGCCCAGCCGGACTGGTCCCCCGACCAGGCGGTGAGCCTGTGGGACATCTGCCACACCACCGACCCGGAGCGCGCCACCCCCTATACCGCCCCCCAGGGGACCCGGGGGCTGTGGCAGAGTGGTGAGTGCTGCACGGAAAACGGCCAGGTGTGGCGCTGCATCCAGGATGGCACCGCCTATCCCCCCTCCCAGCTTCCCGCCGCCTGGAGCGGCCTGGGGAGCGTGGAGGAGGTCCAGGGCGTATGATGGACTATACCACTTTGGCGGCGGCGGGCTTGTCCCTGGTGGGGACGCTGGCGGGAACCTTCGGGGGCATCCTGGTCTCCAACAAGCTGACGGCCTACCGCATCGAGCAGCTGGAGCGCAAGGTGGCCGCACACAACAACCTGGTGGAGCGTACCTATAAGCTGGAGGGACAGATGCTGGAGGTCCAGCACGACATCCGCGACCTGAAGACAGAGGGGAGGTAACCCGTGGAACAGTTGAAAGCGCGCATGGAACATCTGCTGACGGTGAAGAGCCTGGTCACCCTGACCCTGACGGGGGTGTTTTCCTATCTGACCTGCACCGGCGGGGTCACCGCCGACCAGTTCCTGACGGTTTTCACCGTGGTCATTGCATTCTATTTCGGCACCCAGGCAGAGAGGCGCTCCGGAAACTCCGGCGGCGCCTCCTAACAGCGGGAAAGGAGAGAGGCAGGCCATGGAAATTCCCTTTTTGGCGGCGGCCCCGGGCAATTACGCCCCGGGCCGGACCGCCCCTATTTCCTATCTTGTCGTCCACTACACCAGCAACCGGGGGGACACGGCGGAAAACAACGCCCGCTACTTCGCCCGGGAGACCACCGGCACCAGCGCCCACTACTTTGTGGACCAGGATACAATCTGGCAGTCGGTGCGGGATACGGACACGGCGTGGCACTGCGGGACGAAAACCCCCGTGCACCCCCTCTGCCGCAACGCCAACAGCATCGGCATCGAGATGTGCGACAGCGCGGATGGGGTGCCCCAGGCCGTTCAGAGCCGCACAGCGGCCCTGGTGCGGGCGCTGATGGTCCAATATGGGGTGCCCCGGGAAAACGTCCTGAGGCACTTCGACGTGACGGGAAAACGGTGTCCCGCCCCCTGGGTGGACGATTCCGGGGCGTGGGAGCGATTTCAAGCGGAACTGGAGGTGGAACCTGTGACCCAGGAACAGTTTGACGCCATGCTGGAGGACTACCTGGCCCGCCGGGGCCAGCGCCCTGCCAGCGATTGGGCAAAGCCCTATATTCACTCGGCGGTGGCCGGAGGGGTGATGACCGGCGCGGACGGCGGCATCAGCCGCCCCCAGGCCTTCGTCACCCGGGAGGAGCTGGCCACCGTCGCCTCCGCCCTACTTTTCTTGAAAGAAAAGTAGGCAAAAGAACTTTGTGCGAAACTTCGTTTCGCATCTTTGGGACTTGGCGGCGTTCGCTTGCGGGAGAGCTGACAGGCCGCAGAGACCGGATGGGGAAGCGGCACAGGTTTCGCAGCCGTTCCTGATAGACACATCCATAGCCTTCCCCCTCCAAGGGGGAAGGTGCCCCCGAAGGGGGCGGATGAGGGTGCGGTTGTCAAAAGGAGATAGAATCTGGATACGCACCCTCATCAGTCAGCCTTACGGCTGACAGCTTCCCCCTTCAAGGGGGAAGCCTTTGCGGAAGCTTCAAGGACATTTGCGGGAACCCGGAGCCGCTGACCGGCGGCGCAACCAAAAAAGAAAGACACGCTTTTCAGCGTGTCTTTCTTTTTGGTGGAGACAACAGAACTCGAATCTGTGACCTCTCGCGTGTGAGGCGAGCGCTCTACCGGCTGAGCTATGCCTCCATATTGGAAACGGCTTAGATAAGGTGGTGACCCGGACGGGACTCGAACCCGTGTTGCCGCCGTGAAAGGGCGGAGTCTTAACCGCTTGACCACCGGGCCGTTTTATATGGAACGGACGGGCGTCCGAACTTGGTAAGTGGTAGCGGCACCTGGATTCGAACCGGGGACAACTCGGGTATGAACCGAGTGCTCTAGCCAACTGAGCTATGCCGCCTTTTGGAAGGGGCCTGTCCTCTCGAACAGGGCAA
>CALWWF010000122.1 GCA_944385165.1 uncultured Oscillospiraceae bacterium | reverse complement strand
TCGAGGCCGCCGAGAAGGGCGAGCTGGAGGAGGCCTGGGGCACCGGCACCGCCGCCGTGGTGTCCCCCATCGGCGAGCTGGCCGAGGGCGACAAGAAGGTCACCGTCAGCAACAACCAGATCGGCCCCGTCACTCAGCGCCTGTACGACGAGCTCACCGGTATCCAGTGGGGCCGCCTGCCCGATCCCCACGGCTGGATCATGAAGCTGTAATTTTTTCATCGGAACACAAGCAAAATTCCGGGACCCGATCCCTTCGGGCCCCGGAATTTTGCGTTCTCCGGCAGATAAAACAGGACGGAGCCCCTTCTTTCCGAAGGGGCTCCGTCCCAGTAAAGGTAAGGAAGAAGTTATCTGAGAACGAACTTATATCAGTCCAAAGGCCCTGGTCAGGGGCTCCGCGATCATGGAGCAGAAGATGGGGTTGAAGATGTCCAGCACCAGCAGCCCGAAGGGGGGATAGACCACCCAGCCGATCTTGGAGAAGCCGAACTCCCGCATCAGGGCCCGCTCGTTGGCCATGGTGTTGGGGCCGTTGCCCAGGCCCATGCCGATGTGGCCGGCGGCGATGACGGCGGCGTCATAGTTGCGGCCGCAGGTGTTGAAGGTGATAAAGTAGGCCCACAGGCAGGTGAAGATGACCTGGGCGGCGAAGATCACCACGAAGGGACCGATAACGTCGGCCAGAGCGGTCACGTCGATGGTCATCATGGTCATGCCCAGGAAGATTTCCAGGCAGATGTCGCCGAAGGCGTCCAGCTCCTCGGTGCGCACCTCCACATGGACGGCGTCCAGGATGTTGCGCAGGATGATACCGCCGATCATGCAGCCGATGAAGTAGGGGAACTCAATCATGGGGATGTAGCCGGCGGCAATGGCGATGTAGGAGCCGAGACCGGCGGCGATGATGATCAGGCACACGCTGGAGAGGAAGTTCTTGCTGTTCAGGGGGAAGACTTCCTCCTTGGGAGCGGCAGCGTCCGGGTCCACCTCGGTGCCCCCGCCGTACTCGGGAGTCAGCTCGCCCTTCAGGTTGTGGCGCTTGCACAGCAGGCGGGCCACAGGGCCGCCGGTGAGGCTGGCAAACACCATGCCGAAGGTGGCACACATCACGGCCAGGGTCGTGGCGTTCGTAGCGCCCAGATCTTCATAGGTGGGGGCGATGGCGCCGGAGGTGCCTACGCCGCCCATCAGGGACAGGGAACCCAGGCCGATGCCCTGCAGGGGATGCATCCCGAACACCTGGGACAGGGCCACGCCAAGGACGTCCTGGCCCAAAATCAGGCCGATGGTGGTGATGGCGATGCCGATACACACCTTGCCGCCCTGCTTGATGAGCTTCCAGGAGGCGGTCAGGCCCACGCCGGTGAAGAAGATGTCCATGAACCACTCCCGCAGAACGGCCGTATCAAAGTTGACCTGGAGGACGTTGACGCCCCGCAGGATGCCCAGGACGAAGCTCACCACAAGGCCGGCCACAATGACGCCGGGGATGCAGTAGGTCTGGAAGAACTTCACCCGTTTGACGACGGCACGTCCCGCCATGGCGACCAGTGCGGCGATGGCGGCGCTTTGCATCACGTCAAAGGAGATCTCCAACATACAACATACACTTCCTTTCCGCCGGGCCGCAGGAATATAGGGTCCGGCACGTTCAAAATAGATCGTGACCGTTTTCCGGTACGGCGTGCATGTTTCCGGCGGAAGAGCCTCCCAACCCTGAGCCGCCCTGTACGCCGCGCCCGGCTCGTATCTCTATAAAAAAGTGTAGCGCGGCCGGAAATCAAAGTCAATTTTAGTACCTATGGAATGACTTTTGTACGTAAAGTAACCATAGCAGCCCTGTGAAAAAGGGAGAGAGGGCAACAGAAACGCCGCCTGTATGCTGGAAATTTGCACACAGGCGGCGCTTCTTTGCAGGATCGTCAGCAAAAAGCACAGAAAACGACAGTACATTTTGTTAGTTTTGGCCGGAGGACTATCCGCCCAGCGCCCCGGCGTAGCGGTAGCGGATGGAGGGCCGCCCGCCGGTCTGGTAGTCGATGGAGCTGGTCAGCTCCCCGGTCTCTACCATATAGTTCACATACCGCCGGATGGTGATGCGGGAGAGATGGACCTGCTCGGCGATCTCCTCGCTGGTGAGGGCTTGCCCCCGATTGGCGGAGAGGAAGCCCCGCACCCGCTCCAGGGTGGCGGCGTTGAGCCCCTTGCTCATCTGGACGCCCCCCGCCTCAGGGCGCTCGGTGCGGCGCAGGAGACGGTCGATGGCCTGCTGGTCCAGGCTGTCCTGGTTATCCGGGAGGGTGGTCTTCAGCTGGATGAACTTGTCCAGGGCCTGGCGGAAGCGGGCGAAGGCGAAGGGCTTGACCAGATAGTCCAGCACCCCCCGGGACAGCAGCCCCTGGACGATCTCCCGGTCGTTGGCGGAGGTGACCATGATGATGGAGGGGTACTGCCCCCTGGCGTGGAGGCGGTCCACAAATTCCATTCCGTCCATGGCGGGGGTGTAGTAGTCCAGGATGATTAGGTCCGGCCGGCACTGCTCCAGCACCCCCAGGGCCTCCTGGCCGCTTTTCAGCACATGGAGCACCTGAAAGCGGGAGTCGCTTTCCACATACTGCCGGTCAATGGCGGCCACCATGGGGTCGTCTTCCACAATCAAAACCGAATATGCCACAAGTCATGCCTCCGTTTCATCGGGAGAGTTGGGGGAAGGGTCGGGGGAGGGGGCGGGGGAGGTGAAGGTCAGGGTAAAGCAGGTGCCCGCCCCCGCCTCGGTCATCACGTCGATGGTCCCGTGGCGCTCCTCCACCAGCTGGTGGATCAGGCACAGCCCCAGGCCCCGGCCCTCCCCTTTAGAGGACACCCCTTTTTCAAAGATGTGGGGCTGGAGCTGGGGCGGGATGCCGCCGCCGGTGTCCTCACAGACGATCACGTTGCAGTCCGGCCGGCAGTAGAGGGAAAGGCGGATCTCCTTGACCTCGTGCTCCCCCCGGGAGAGCTCCTCCACCGCGTTTTCCAGCAGGTTGCCCACGATGGTGACGAAGTCCTCCTCGGGCAGCAGCAGGTCCTCCTGACGGCAGTAGCTGTCCGGGGCCACCGTCAGGCGGATGCCCAACTCGGCGGCGTGCATCATCTTGCCGATGACCAGGGCGCAGATGGAGGAGACCCGGATGCAGTCGGCGGTGGCCCGGATGGACTGGCTGGACACCAGGCTGGTGTTCATAATAAAGGAGGCGGCCTTCTCCGGCTCCCCCGTCTGGAGGTAGCCCAGGATCACGTGGAGCTTGTTCATAAACTCGTGGTTGAAAAAGCGCAGGGTGTCCAGCATGTACCGGGCGCCGGAGAGCTCGTCGGAGAGCTTTTGCAGCTCGGTCTTGTCGTGGAAGATGTTCAGCACTCCGCTGTACCCGGACTGGCCCGGGATGGGCACCTCGCTGGCCAGCACCTGGTGGTTGCCGATGACGCAGGAGCGGTTGTGCACCGGCTGGCCGGTGTGGGCCACCTGGACGCAGGAGCTCTCCCGAAACACCTGGTCCAGCCGCCGGCCCTTCAGGGCCTTCTCCTCCCTCTGGAGCAGCTGGCAGGCGGCCTGGTTGGCAAAGACCACCTTCCCCTTGGAGTCGGTGGCCACCAGGCCGTCCTCCACCGCGTTGAGCACCTCCCCCTGCTGTAAGTAGAGCTCCAGCAGTTCGGTGGGGTGATAGCCCAGCAGGGAGCGGCGCAGCAGGGCCACCAGCCCCCGGGACAGCCCCAGGGCCACCACCAGGGCGGCGGCAAAGAGGAGCATACAGTACAAAATCAGGCTCTGGATGTGGGCGGAGATGTCCGCGGTGAACACCGAGGTCATCACAAAGCCCAGAATGGTCCCGTCGCTGTCCTCTACCCCGTGGAAGGCCCGGCGCTGGGTGCCGTAGGTGCCGTAGCCGGTAGTGATATAGGGCTCGCTGCCCTGGAGGATGGCCTCCTGGTCCCCCTCCACGAAGGAGTCGCCCCCCTCCTGGCGGCTGGTGTGGTAAAAGCGCAGGCTGTTGGCGTCGCACACCACGATCACATGCAGGCCCTCCAAACTCTCGTTGAGGGAGTCCAGCTGCCGGGTCACCGCCGGGTCGGGGTAGCCCTGCTTGAGCATCGCCTTCACCGAGTCCAAGGAGGAGATGTAGGAGGCGGTGGAGCGGATGAGATCGTCGGTGGAGCGCAGCTGCCGGCTGATGTCCAGCACCAGGCTCACCCCCATGGTGAGCAGGAGCAGCACCGTGGCAAAACCCACAAAGCTGACAAAAATCTGCTTCTCCAGGGAGAAGCGCTGAAAAGCACGAAGCATGACACACCTCCAACCGGGGAAAAGGGAAACTGGACGCAAAGGCGGGAACCGCTCTGTGCGCCCAGCGGGATCAGAGGGTCAAAGCCCTTCCATCAGGTTGACCCGCATATAGTCCTCGTCCAGATTGATCTCGGCGATAAATTCGTCCACTGCGGGGATCATCCACTCCCGCTCGCCCCCCCGGACCACATACACGTTGTTGGCGGGCAGGGTGAGCACGTCGGCGATCTTGCCCAGGACCGCTCCACTTTCGGCGTCCCGGACCTCCATCCCCATGAGATCGGCCAGGAAGAAACTGCCCTCGGGCAGGTTGGCGTCCTTCCGGTCGATGTACAGCACGGCGTTGCGCATGGCCAGGGCGCTGTTCACGTCGGTGACGCCCTCCAGCTTCAAAATCACCATGTTATTGTGGACCCGGGCCCGCTCCACTTTGATGGGCCAGTGGGTCTTGTCCACATACAGGGTGGGAAAGCGGCACAGAAACTCCGGGGAGTCCGCCCAGGGCTGCACCCGCACCTCGCCCATGAGACCGTGGACGTTGGTGATCTTCCCCACCTCCAGATATTGCTGTTTCATGATTAAAAACCTCCTGGCTGTCCCAAAACTATCGTTGCGTGGCTACAAAAAATCTCCTGCGGCGCCACGGCGCGGGCAGGAGACTCTTGTGAAAGGGGTCAGTCGACGATCTCCACCGAGACGCGCTTTCCGGACCGCTGGGCCACGGAGCGAATCAAGGTGCGGATCTCTTTGGCGATGCGGCCCTGGCGGCCGATCACCTTTCCGGTGTCCTCCGGGGCGACGCGCAGCTCCAGAACGGTCCCGCCGTCGGACTGGACCTCGGTGACCGAGACCTGCTCCGGGTGGTCCACCAGATTCTGAGCCACATAGGTCAGAAGCTCTTTCATTGTGCACAGACCTCCAACCTTAGAGTGCGCCGGCTTTTTTCAGCAGATCACGGACGGTCTCCGTGGGCTGAGCGCCGGTCTTGATCCAAGCCTGGGCGCGGTCCACGTCCACCTTCAGCTCAGCGGGGTTGACGACGGGGTTGTAAGTGCCGATCTCCTCGATGAAACGGCCATCCCGGGGATAGCGGGAGTCGGCCACGACGATGCGGTAGAAGGGGGCCTTCTTGGCGCCCATGCGGCGCAGTCTGATTTTGACCATTTAGATTCACCTCCAAATGAATAAATTCAATTTATGGAAAACGCCCGCGGGCGCTTTGCCAGCTTGATTAAAAAGGCATCCCGGGCATTCCGCCGCCCATACCGGGCATTCCGCCCTTCTTGCCCATCCGCTTGCGCAGGCTCCGGGGCAGCTTGCCGCCGGAGAACTGCTTGGTAAAGGACTGGATCATCTCAAACTGCTTCAAAAGGCGGTTCACGTCCACCACCTGGGTGCCGGAACCGGCGGCGATGCGCTTTTTCCGGCTGGAGTTGAGCGCGCCGGGGTTCTCCCGCTCGTAGGGGGTCATGGACTGGATGATGGCGGACATCTGCTTGAACATACCGCCGTTCAGGTCCACCCCCTCCAGGTCGGAGGCCTTTACCCCCGGGAGCATCCCCGCCAGCTCGGACAGGGAGCCCATATTTTGGATCTGAGCCATCTGCTCATAGAAATCAGTCAAAGTAAACTTGTTTTTCCGCAGCTTCTCCTGAAACTCCAGGGCCTTCTTCTGGTCGAAGTTCTGCTCCGCCTTCTCAATGAGGGAGAGCATATCCCCCATGCCCAGGATGCGGCTTGCCATCCGGTCGGGGTGGAAGACCTCGATCTGGTCCAGCTTCTCCCCCACGCCCACAAACTTGATGGGCTTTCCGGTGACCGCTTTGATGGAGAGGGCCGCGCCGCCTCTTGCGTCGCCGTCCAGCTTGGTGAGCACCACCCCGTCGATGTCCAGAGCGTCGTCAAAGGCCTTGGCCGCGTTCACCGCGTCCTGGCCGATCATGGCGTCCACCACCAGAAGGATCTCCGTGGGCTCCACCGCGGCCTTGATGCGGCGCAGCTCGTCCATCAGCTCCTCGTCCACATGGAGCCGGCCGGCGGTGTCCAGAAACACCAGGTCGTTTCCGTGCTCCTTGGCGTGGGCGATGGCCGCCTTGGCGATCTCCACCGGGTCGGTCTGGCCCATCTGGAACACGGGGATGTCCAGCTGCCTGCCCACCACTTCCAACTGGTCGATGGCGGCGGGGCGGTAGATGTCGCAGGCCGCCAGCAGGGGGCGCTTGCCCTCCTTGCGCTTCATCAGACCCGCCAGTTTGGCGCAGTTGGTGGTCTTGCCCGCGCCCTGAAGGCCCACCATCATCACCACTGTGGGCGGTTTCGACGCGATGGTCAGCTTGGTGCTGGTGCCCCCCATGAGCTCGGTGAGCTCCTGGTTGACGATCTTCACGATCTGCTGGGCGGGGGAGAGGGCCTCCAGCACGTCGGCGCCCACCGCCTTCTCGGTGACCTGGGCCACGAACTGCTTGACCACCTTGTAGCTCACGTCCGCCTCCAGCAGGGCCAGACGGATCTCCCGCATGGCCTCCTTCACGTCGGCCTCAGACAGCCGCCCCTTGCCCCGCAGTTTTTTAAACGCGGCGGAGAGCTTTTCGGTCAGTCCCTCAAATGCCATGGGTCACTCCTTCTCCATCTGCTGGGCCAAGTCCAGGATCTTGCGGGCCTGGGCCTCCAGCTGTGGGTCGTCGTACCGGGCGCTGCGCGCCAAAATCTCCCGGGCCGCGTCCTCCACCTGCTGGAGCTGCTTTTGCATGGCGTGGAAACGCTTAATGAGGCCGGTCTTGTCCTCCAGGTCGGTGAGGATGCCCTCCGCCCGGACGATCACGTCCCGGACCCCCTGGCGGGTGATGCCGTAGTTCTCGGCGATCTCAGCCAGAGACAGGTCCTCGTTATAGTAGAGGTCGTAGAACTCCTTCTGACGGTCGGTGAGCACGTCCCCGTAAAAATCGTACAGAAGGGCCATCCGGTATGCCTGGCTCTTCATGTTCCACGCCCTCCTCTCTGCTCTTTGTAAAGCTGAAAAACTTTACAAACGCAATGATACCACATCCGCTCCTGTTTGTCAATCCGAAATTGGAGGGAGGAAGGGGGCGGCCCTTTGGTATATTCCACCATGGGGCGGGGAAACTGGAGGACAAGATCCCGGCGCTTTACGCAGGGCGGAACATTGTGATATAATACAGATAATTTTGCATTGGGAGTATATCCCAAGGAAAGGAATCCCTCCATGATGGAAGTAGTACGGCGGGAATTGCTGCCCGGAGTGTGGCTGCGGAGCGTCCACACCCATAAATTCAAAAGCTCCTATCTGTCCATGACCTTCCTGGTCCCCCTTAAGCAGGAGACCGCGGCGGCCAACGCGCTGATCCCCTCGGTGCTCCGGCGGGGGACGGCGGTCCACCCGGACCTGGAGTCCCTGTCCGCCGCCCTGGACCAGCTCTACGGCGGGGCAATCGAACCGGTGATGCGCAAGAAGGGGGAGAGCCAGTGCGTGGGGTTTCTGGCCAGTTTCCTGGACGACGCCTATACCTTAGAGGGGGAGCCCATCCTGGAGCGGGCCGCCGCCCTGCTGGGGGAGCTGCTGCTGAAGCCCTATACCCAAAACGGGGCCTTCTGCCCCGACTACACCGCCGGGGAGCGGGCCAATCTCATCGACCGCATCCGGGCTCAGGTGAACGACAAGCGGCGCTACGCCCTCTCCCGCCTCACCCAGCTCATGTGCCGGGAGGAGGCCTTCGGGGTGGACAAACTGGGGGACGAGGCAAGCGCCGCCGCCCTCACCCCAAGAAAACTGTGGAGGCAGTACCAGCAGCTGCTGCGCACCGGGGCGCTGGAGCTCTACTACTGCGGCTCCGCCTCCCCCGAGCGGGTGGAGGGGGCCTTCCGGGCCGCCCTGGAGGGGCTGCCCCAGGGGGAGGAGCGGGTGATCCCCGACTGTGAGGTGCGTCTCCACGCCGTCCCGGAGCCCCAGATCATGGAGGACCGGATGGATGTGACCCAGGGGAAGCTGGCCCTGGGCTTCCGCACCGGCGGGATCACCTGCTGGGAGGAGGAGTACCCCGCCCTGGTGCTGTGCAACGCCATCTTCGGGGCCACCCCGCTGTCCAAGCTGTTTTTGAATGTGCGGGAGAAACGCTCTTTGTGCTACTACGCCTCCTCCACCCTGGAGAAGATGAAGGGGCTGCTGCTGGTGTCCTCCGGCATCGAGTTTGACCAGTACCAGCAGGCTAAAGACGAGATTTTGGCCCAGCTGGAGGCGGTGCGCCGGGGAGAGATCGAAGACTGGGAGCTGGAGGGGGCCCGCCGCACCCTGATCGGCGGGCACCTGTCCACTTTGGACGACCAGAGCCGGCTGGAGGAGTTCTGGCTGGGCCAGGCGGCGGCGGGCCTGGAGACCGGCGTGGAGGAGCTGGCGGAGAGCTTCCGGGCCGTCACCCGGGAGCAGGTGGCCGCCGCGGCCCGGAAGCTGGAGCTGGACACCGTCTACTTCCTGAATGGATTGGAGGGCTGAACCCATGGAGTATGTGGATTTCCCCAAGGTGGGGGAGCGGATGTACCGGGAGACACTGGAGAACGGACTGCATGTGTTCGTGTTCCCCAAGCCCGGCTTTCAAAAGAGCTACGCCTTTTTTGCAGCCAACTACGGCGGCATGGACGTGCGCTTCTGCCTGGACGGGACCTGGCACGACACCCCCGCCGGGGTGGCCCACTATCTGGAGCACAAGATGTTCGACACCCCGGAGGGCAACGCCCTGCAAAAGCTGACGGCCAACGGGGCCTCCCCCAACGCCTTTACCAGCAACGCCATCACCGGGTACTATTTTGAGTGTACCCAGCAGTTTGAGGAGAATCTGAAAACCCTCCTCTCCTTCGTGTCCGTGCCCTACTTCACTCAAGAGAGCGTGGACAAGGAGCAGGGGATCATCGGTCAGGAGATCGGCATGATCGAGGACGACCCGGACTGGAAGGTGTTTACCAACCTGATGGGGGCCCTCTACGCCCACCACCCCATCCGCATCAGTGTGGCCGGTTCGGTGGAGTCCGTCTCCCGCATCACCCCGAAAACCCTGTACGACTGCCACAAGGCCTTCTACTGCCCGGCCAACATGGTTTTGTGCGTAGCGGGGGACGTGGAGCCGGAGCGGGTGTGCCAGATCGCCCGGGAGGTGCTGCCCCGAGAGCCGGGGACGGTGGCCCAGAAGGACTACGGACCCCAGGAGCCGGAGGCGGCCTGCCAGAGTTTGCGGGAGGAGCGGATGGCGGTGTCCTGCCCCATCTTCCAGCTGGGCTATAAGGGGGACGCCCCCGAGACCGGGGAGGCGGGATTGCGGGAGCAGCTTCTGGGGGAGCTGGCCTGCGAGGTGCTGTTGGGCAACTCCACCCCCCTGTACGCCCGGCTGTACCGGGAGGGGCTCATCAACCGGAACTTCAGTTACGGCTATGACAGCGTGCCCGGCTGCGCCTTCCTGGCCGCAGGCGGAGAGTCCCGGGACCCGGAGGCGGTGCGGGACGCCGTGGAGTCGGAGGCCCGCCGCATCGAAGCGGAGGGGGTGGACCCCCAGCTGTGGGAACAGGTGAAGAAGGGGGTGTACGGCGGGCGGGTGCGTTCGCTTAACTCCTTTGAGAACCTGTGCATCGGCCAGGCCCAGAACTTCTTCGCCGGACGGGAGTTCCTCCGCTTCCCGGAGCTGTTTGCGGACATCCGGAAGGAGGACGTGGAGGCCCTCATCGCCCGGTGGGTCACCCCCGCCCGCACCGCTCTGTCCGTCATCCGGCCCAAGGGGGAGGAGAAGGCATGATCCATGTGGTATCCTTCCCCGGCCTGGGGCTGGAATTCGCCCTGAACCGGGTGGCCTTTGAGATTTTGGGCCGCCCGGTGTACTGGTACGGGATCATCATCGCCTGCGGGCTGCTGCTGGCGGTGTACCTGTGCTCCCGGTGGGCCCCCCGGTTTGGGATCATCCCCGACCAGATCATCGACATGATGCTCTTTGCGGTGCCGGCGGCCCTGGTGGCCATCCGGGCCTACTATGTGATCTTCAATCTGGAATTGTACAAAAACCCGGACGGCTCCCTGGACTGGGCGGCCATCCTCCGGTACAGCGACGGGGGGCTGGCCATCTACGGGGCCATTCTCTCCTCCGCTATCGTGCTGCTCATCTTCTGCCATGTACGGAAGGTCTCCTTCCTGGCCTTTGCGGACCTGGGGGTCCACGGGCTGTTTCTGGGACAGTGCATCGGCCGGTGGGGGAACTTTATGAACGTGGAGGCCTTCGGCTCTGTGACCGGCCTGCCCTGGCGGATGTGCGGGGAGTCCATCGCGGAGTACATGCTCTCCCACGGCTATGTGGACCAGGCGGGCTATCAGGCCATTTTGGACGGGACCCTGGGGGTCCACCCCACCTTTTTCTACGAGTCGGCTTGGAATTTCGTGGGTCTGATCCTGGTGTACCTCATCGGGCGGTACGCCCGGAAGTACGACGGGGAGTGCTTTTTGTTCTATCTGTGCTGGTACGGCCTGGGCCGGGCCTGGATCGAGGGGCTGCGCACCGACAGCTTATACCTGTTCGGCCTGGAGCTCTTCGGCGTCCCCATCCGGGTGTCCCAGCTGGTGGCGGCGGTGTGCTTTGTGGCCGCGGGGGCGGTGCTGCTCTACAACCGGTTCCGGCCCCACGACCCGGCCAGGCTGTATGTGAATCAAAAGAGCGCCCAGGCGGAAGAGGCCGGGGCGGAAGGACAAGAGGAGGAGAAGTAAATCGTGTCTGCGGTAATCATGGACGGAAAGGCCCTGGCGGCCAAGGTAAAAAGCGAAGTGGGGGCCCAGGTGGCCCAGATGGCCCGGAAGCCCGGTCTGGCCGTGGTGCTGGTGGGGGACGACCCCGCTTCCAGGGTGTATGTAAACGGGAAGAAGCGGGACTGCGGGGAGTGCGGCATCTACAGCGAGGAGTACGCCCTCCCGGCGGAAACCACCCAGCAGGAGCTGCTGGAGCTGGTGGAGACCCTGAACGGCCGGGAGGACATCGACGGCATCCTGGTCCAGCTCCCCCTGCCCAAGCACCTCAATGAGAAGGAGGTCCTGCTGGCCATCCAGCCGGACAAGGACGCGGACTGCTTTCACCCCTTCAACGTGGGGGAGCTGATGATTGGGGAGAACGGTTTCCAGCCCTGCACCCCCGCCGGGGTGATGCGGATGCTCCAGGAGTACGGGGTGGACCCGGCGGGGAAGCACTGCGTCATCGTGGGCCGGTCCAACATCGTGGGGAAACCCCAGGCCATGCTCATGCTGCGGAAGAACGCCACCGTCACCATCTGCCACACCAAGACCCGGGACCTGAAGGCGGAGTGCCTGCGGGCGGACATCCTGGTGGCCGCCGCCGGACGGGCCGGCCTCATCACCGGGGATATGGTGAAGGAGGGGGCCGTGGTCATCGACGTGGCCATGAACCGCAATGAGGCGGGCAAGCTGTGCGGGGACGTGGACTTTGCCGCCGCGGCAGAGAAGGCCTCTTACATCACCCCCGTCCCCGGGGGCGTGGGCCCCATGACCCGTGCCATGCTCATGGAGAACACCCTGTACGCCGCCCGGAAGCACGGGAAGCAGTAACAAAAGTAAAGTAAGGCTAAAAAAAGCCGGACGCACCGTTTTGTGTGCGTCCGGCTTTCGTTATTCCTCAGGGGGGAGGGGCTTGGACAGTGCCGCGCCGATGGCCCCGCCCACTGCGGCGGGGAGCAGCCAGCCGAAGCCGTAGTGGTAGAAGGGGAGCTGCTGGGCCAGGGGGAACAGGCCCAGGTAGTCCTGAAGGGTGAGGACCAGGGCGGCCAGGGTGGCTCCCAGGGCCGCCCCCTTGTAGAGACCGGGGCGGCGGAAAATGCGCTGGAACAGCAGCAGGACCACAGTGGTCATAAAGGGGGGGCAGATCACCGACAGCACCGGGCTGGCCAGTTCGATGATGGCGGACAGCCCCAGGTTGCAGATGGCGCAGCTGATCACGGTGAGCAGGACGATTCCCGCGCGGTAGGACAGCCGCCCGCCGGTGAGGCGCTGGAAGTAGGAGGCGGTGGCGCCGAACAGGCCGATGGCGGTGGTCAGGCAGGCCAGCGCCACCACCACGGCCAGGATGACCACCCCGGCCTGGCCCAGCAGCGCCCGGGTGATAGCCACGATCAGCCCCGCCTGGTCCAGGCCGTCCCCAAAGGCGGTGCTGGTGGTGGCCCCCAGATAGGTCAGTCCGCCGTAGACCACCGCCAGCAAAGCCGCGGCCACCCCGGTGGAGCCCAGCACCTGGGGGCGCTGCTCCTTCCAGGACGTCAGGCCGGACTGGGTGAGGCTGTCCTGGATGATGATGGCAAAGCCGGCCACCGAGAGGATGTCCATGGCCTGGTACCCCGCCGCTAGGCCCTCCTGGGCGATGTTGGGGGAGGTAGCCGGGCCGATCTCCCCGATGGGGTGGAGGACGCCCACCACAATGAGCACCAGGATCCCCGCGATGAGCACAGGGGTCAAAAATTTCCCGATGATGTCCACCACCCGGCTGGGCCGGATGGTCAGGAGAAATACCACCGCGAAGAACAAAATGGAGAAGGGGAGCAGGGGCAGAGCGTCAAAGAGGGGGCGCACGGCCATCTCATAGGTAGTGGCCGCGGTGCGGGGCGGGGCGATGAACACGCCGGTACATAAGATGGCGGCGGTGTTCAGCACTGTCCCCGGCCCGCTCCCCACAGAGCGCTCCATGGCCCGGATGCTCCCGCCCCCGTGGATCATGGCGTAAATGCCGGTGCAGGCGAGGAATTCCACCAAAAAGAAGCACAAGAAGCCCAAAAACCAGTCCTGGCCGCCGGCCTTTCCCAGAAAGGGCGGAAAGATCAGGTTCCCGGCGCCGAAAAACATGGCGAACAGGGCAAAGCCGGAGACGAAGAGCTGTCGTGTCCGCATACAGGCAAACCTCCCCGCGCCGCTGTTTGCGGCGCATTTTTGTATCTTTAACATGGTCGAAAAGGCGACTTTTTATATCATATCGGGTTTTACTCCGTAAGGCAAGGAAAATCTTGCAAAATCGGGAAAAACGTAAAAATGCCGGACCGCCCAAGGGGCGGCCCGGCAAAAGGAGAGGAGGGAGAGGGTCACTTCTCCTGGCTTTGATAGCTGACGTGGAGCAGCTCGTGGCGCTGCTCGTGGGTGAGGGAGCCCAGAATGGCGGTGACGCCGGGGTTGTACTCCGCCCGCTTGAAGGGGGCGGAGCGGTCGGTGGCGTACAGCCCGGCGGAGCGGGCCTGCTTCTTGGCCTTGAGGCCGTAGGGCTGCCCCGCGCCGCCCACGCAGCCGTTGGGACAGGTCATGACCTCCACTAGGTCGTAGTAGGCGTTGCCCTCGTCGATCTCTTTTAAGAGCTTCTGGGCGTTGATGAGGCCGTGGACCACCGCCAGCTTGATCTCCCGGTCCCCCAGGGGGATGGTGGCCTCCCGAATGGACTCGTTGCCCCGCAGGGGGGAGTACTCCAGGGCCCGGAGGGTGTTCCGGGACTTGTCCGGCATACAGTGGCGGACCACCGCCTCTGCCACGCCGCCGGTGGTGCCGTAGATGGTGCCCGCACCGGAGCCCAGGCCGAAGGGCAGGTCAGGGGCCTCCAGGTCCAGCTGGGGCAGCTGGATGCCGGACTCCTTGATCATGTTGATGATCTCCTGGGTGGTGAGCACCAGATCCACGTCGGGCTTGCCGTCGTGCTGGAACTGGGGCCGGGCGGCCTCCATCTTCTTGGCGGTGCAGGGCATGATAGCGATGTGGAAGGTGGTCTTTCCGTCCTGGGCATCCTTCTCCTGGTAGTGCTTGCGCACGATGGAGGCGAACATCTCCATGGGGGACTTGCAGGAGGAGATGTGCTTTAAATACTTGGGGTTCTCCAGCTCCAGATACTTCACCCAGGCCGGGCAGCAGGAGGTGAACATGGGGAAGGGACCGCCCGCCTCCAGCCGGGCCAGGAACTCCTCCGCCTCCTCGATGGTGGTGAAGTCGGCGCCGAAGGTGGTGTCGTAGATCTCGTCCACCCCCATATATTTCAGGGCAGTGACCAGCTGGTCCAGCACATTGGTGCCCGCGGGCAGGCCGAAGGCCTCTCCCACCGCCACCCGCACGGCGGGAGCGATCTGCACCACGGTGCGCACCTTGGGGTCGTGGATGGCCCGCCAGGCCTTGCCGATCTGGTTGTAGATGGTGATGGCCCCGGTGGGGCAGACGGCGGCGCACTGGCCGCAGCTGATGCAGTGGGTCTGGGACAGGGTGCGGCCGAAGGCGGGGGACACCCGCATATTATAGCCCCGCTGGGCGAAGTCGATGATGTCCATGCCGATGGTCTCGCCGCACATGCGCACGCAGTCGCCGCACAGGATGCATTTGCTGGGGTCCCGGACCACGGCGGGGCTGCTGTCGTCCAGCT
>CALWWF010000121.1 GCA_944385165.1 uncultured Oscillospiraceae bacterium | reverse complement strand
CCCGCACCTGCATGGGGGAGGTCTGGCTGCGGAGCATCACCCGGCTGTCCTTGTCAAAGTAGAAGGTGTCCGACCAGTCCCGGGAGGGGTGGCCCTCCCCGGCGTTGAGCTTGTCGAAGTTGTACTCCGCCAGCTCCACCTCGGGGCCGTCCAGCACGGTGAAGCCCATGCCGATGAAGATGTCCTTCAGCTCGTCCAGGGCCAGGTACATGGGGTGCTTGTGGCCCAGCTTGGGGGCTTTCCCCGGAATGGTCACGTCCACCGCCTCGGCGGCCAGACGCTCCTCCAGGGCCTTGGCCTCCAGACGCTTGCCCTGCTCCTCCAGGGCGCTCTCGAGAGCGGCGCGCACCTCGTTGGCCAGCTGGCCCATGGCGGGGCGCTCCTCCGGGGAGAGCTTGCCCATCATCTTCAAGACGGCGGTAAGTTCCCCCTTCTTGCCCAGGTACTGCACCCGCAGAGCGTCCAGCTCCGCGGCGGTCTGGGCCCCCTCCATGGCGGAGAGCGCCTCGGCTCGGATCTTTGCTAACTGTTCTTTCATAGTAAAACTCCCTTTTTAAATTGTAGAGAGTGAAGAGTGGAGAGCAGAGAGTGGAGATATGGAATTCGCCGAGGGCGAATGGTTTCAAATCGTCCGGCTGCGCCGGACACAATATCTTTACTCTTCACTCTCAACTCTTCACTCTAACCACGAAAAAAGCCCTCCGTCCCAGCTGTCAGGGACGAAAGGCCAGCCTTCCGCGGTACCACCCGCATTCGTGTGACCGGAAAGTCACACGCACTTTTCTTCCGGATAACGGCGGAAGAGCACCCGTCCCCGTCTCCGGGGCCGCTCCTGGGCGAACCAAGCGGCACAGATTAGGGCGGCTCCCAGCCGATGGCCACCCCTCTCTGTAATCTGCAAACCCGCTATTTTCCCACTCTGCACATTTATACTACCCGTATTTATATCATATCAAGAGGAAAATTGCAAGCCTGAAATCCAGGTGGAGCACACCAGGCCTTGTTTGAAAATTGGAAATGTGCCCAACGGCGAGGGATTTTTTCGCCAGACAAGGCGATTTGATGCGGCAATACTTTGTGTATTGCAAGGAAAATCAACGTAGTATGGCGGAAAAAGAACCGTCGTTTGGGCGCGTTGACAGTTTTCAAACAAGGCCTAGGGGGGAAATTTAAGAAAAACTTCAAAAAGTATCCCAGGCAGTGGGACAAACCTGTGATATAATACGTTATAGTAATAGTATAAGGAAGAAAAGAAACAATCCATAGAAACGGAGGGAAACCCATGAAACGGTTTATGTGTACAGCATTGAGTGCCGCCCTGACTCTGTCCCTGGCGGCCCCCGCCGCCGCGGCTCAGATCGGCGACGTGGTGGGACACACCTACTATACGGACATTACGGCACAGATCAACGGCCACCCCCTGCGCTCCTACAACATCGGCGGGGAGACCGCCGTGGTGGCGGAGGACCTGCGGCAGTACGGGTTCCGGGCGGTCTGGAATATGGGGGATCGCACCCTGGAGGTGGAGCGGGATACGTCCGCCGCGGTGACCGGCTCCTATCAGCCCCAGGCGACGGCCCAAAAGGTGGGGACGGTGGCCGGGAACGTACTGTACACCGACATCAAGACCTATGTCCAGGGACAGGAGGTAGAGAGCTTCAACATCGGCGGCGAGACTGCCATCCGCCTCTCCGATCTGGAGCGGGCGGGGACGCTGGCCTGGGATGGGGAGACGAGGACGGCCTCCCTGACCTTGACGGAGGACCCCATGGAGTTTACCCTGGAGCGGCTGGAAAACCAGCTGAAGGAGTCGGGGCTCTCCTATACCTTTGAGCGCTACCCGGGCCCCCACGGGACAGTGGCGGTGGGCGTTCAGGGGGGGACGCCCCACGGAAGCGCCTGCAATCTGGTCTATGTGTCGGAAACCGGGGCGTCCTTCTCGGTCACCGGCCTTCTGCCGTCCTACGGCTTTGGGCCTGGTTACTACCTCCTGCCCCGGGACATTCAGTTTGATGGTTACTACGGTTTCTCCTTTATCACGCCCATTAAGGCCACGGTCAACGGAGAGAACCAGGACTGGGGGGAGTGCCTATGCACGGTGGACACCCTCACCCAGTCGCTCCAGGTGACCCGCCTGGGCGTCCCCCTGGAGAACTGGTCGGTAAACGGCGGAGGCAGCGCCGGCACGATTGCCCCGGACAAGCCCTTGACCATGACGGTCACCCGGGCCCCGGGGGCCTATGAGGCGTCAGTGGAGCAGGAGAATGTGCCTTCGGGGGACATCAGTGTGTCGGTGTACGATACCGAAGTTATCATCAACCACAGCGTGGGCTATTTTGATTTCGGCGGAGACGGGAGCTGGAGGCTGGCCCCCTATGGACAGGCCTACAACGCCCTTGAAGATTTGAACCTGCCCAGAGTGACCCAGGAGAACTTCACCCAGGAGAACACGCCCCAGCAGCGGGAACAGGCCGGGCAGTGGTTCCGCCTGGAGAAAAACGGCGTGCCGGTGACCGGCAACCTGTGGTGGGGCCAGGGCAACAACCACACGGACCTGAATTTTACCTATGACCAGCCCATCTCCCTGTCGGAAGGGGACGTGCTGACCCTCTGGGTCGGTGTGCCGGAAGAGGGGTAAGCCGAAGCGGTGGTAAGTGCAGTATGCAGTATCAAGATAGAGGCGTTTTTAGCATAGAGAGGAGATGCACTCCATGAAACGGATTTCCTGCCTGGCCCTCAGCGCCGCCCTGGCGCTGTCACTGATCCCATCCGCTTCGGCACTGTCCGTGGGGGACATAGTGGGCCATACATATTCCACCGACATCACTGCCTGGATCGACGATCGGCCCCTGCGCTCCTACAACATCGGCGGGGAGACCGCCGTGGTGGCGGAGGATTTACGGGAATATGGCTTCTCCGTGGTCTGGGACGGGGAGAAGCGCACCCTCACCGTGGAGCGGGACCTGTCTGTGCCAATATCTGGGTCCTATCAGGTCCCTGTGGAGACCCCCGCTGTGGGGACGGTGTCCGGGGACATCTACTGTACCGACATCAAGACTTACGTCCAGGGGGAGGAGGTGGAGGGCTTTGCCCTCAACGGCGAGACCGCCATCCGCTTCTCCGAGCTGAGCCGGGCGGGAGCGATGTCCTGGGACGGCGTTTCCCGGGAGGCCTCCCTGACCCTCACCCAGCCCTGGAGCGCGGAAGTGGACTTTGACAGTGAAGCGGCGAAGGACCCGAACGCGGACGCGGGGGATATTCAGCTCACCGTCCGGGCCCTTTGCCGGGACGGCGCAGTGACCATGTCGGCGCAGGGGAGCACCGGCGGCCTGGAGGACGTTTGGATGGATCGAAACAGCCTGTCCTGTTCGTTTTATCCCTCCAGCCTGTTCTTAAACCGCAGCTATGGGGCGTCCTATGACCGCCTGCGGGAGATCCAACCGGAGCTGGGCCCGGTGGAGAAGACGCCGGAGCAGCTCCAGGAGATCGCCCAGGTGTTTCAGGTCAGGAAGAACGGCCAGCCGGTGGAGGGAAATCTCTGGTTTGGAAAACTGACCGACGGAAGGCCGGAGCTCTGTTTTGATTTCAACCAGGTTCAGGGGATGCAGGATGGGGACGAGATGGTTTTGTATTTCGGCGATGTGGCCAGCCTGTCGGGAAAGGAGGAGAGCCAGACAGTCGCACCTGCTTTGACGAAGGACCCTATGGAGGCCGCGTTGGCTGAACTGAAGGCGGATGTGGAGGAGTGGATGGCGGTTACGGACGGAAACTCCTACTGGGAAATGTATCCCAATGAACAGGGGACTTTGTTTGTGGGCCATTACAGCGGCACGACCCGAGGCAGTACGACCAAGATGGTCCAGGTCTCCCGCACCGGGGAGCAGGTGGATCTTATCGGGCGGCTGCCCGGCGATTTGGCCTCCGATTTTGCACCCCGGAACATTCAGGCGGATGAGGCGGGGCGTTATATCACGTTCTATGCCGTCATCAGAGGAGGGATGGACAACGGGACCGGGCTGGCGGATGATTCTGCCGACTATCGCTTCACGTTTGACGTAGAGACCGGGGAACTGACCTGGGAGCCGGTGCTGCCGCCCGAAGACCCGGAAAATCCATCGGGGGACCCGATGGTGGCAAAGCTGAATGAACTCAAGGCGAACGTGCGGGATTGGATCGCCGTTGTGGGGCCTGTCAACTCCGGATGGGAGGAGTTCCCCAACGCCCGTGGGGTCCTCTTTGTAGCTTATTACGCAGGCACGCCCCACGGGGGCAGCACCGAAATGGTGCAGGTCTATGATTCGGGGGACGCATGGTATGTTTCCGGTATGCTTCCCGCCTATCCGGTCTCCTACTTTGCCCCCCGGGACATCCAGGTGGATGAGACCGGACGGTATGTGACCTTCATTACCCCGGTAAAGGAGGTGCTGGACTACGCCGCCGGGACAGTCAGGGACTATGGCGACTGCCGGTGCGTGTTTGATGTGGAAGAAAAAACCATCACATGGGAGCCACTGGCATCTTGAACGGTTTGCGGTGTACAGGACGTGGGAAATCCTATCAAAATAATAGGAAATAAGGATGGACAAAATCTTCCGCGTATGGTAGAATAGGGACGCCCTGGAGAGGGGCGTCCCTGTTTTTGGTTTGGGAGGCCTGGATTCCGGGGAGACTAGGCCTTGTTTGAAAAATGTCAACATGCCCCGACAACGGGTCTTTTTCCGCCATACTGCGTTGATTTTCCTTGCAATCCAGCAAGGATTGCTGCGTCAAATCGCCTTGTCTGGCGAAAAAATCCCTCGCCGTTGGGCATATTTCCAATTTTCAAACAAGGCCTGGACACTCCAGCGGCCTTTCCGGGCCGTATGTGATAGAGGAGGAGAGCAATATGCTGGAGCTTCAGCACATCAGCTATGAGGTAGAGCAGGACGGCGAGGACAAGGGCATCCTGCACGACGTGAATTTGAAGATCGGCGAGCGGTTCGTGGCCATTACCGGCCCCAACGGGGGCGGCAAGTCCACCCTGGCCAAAATCATCGCCGGCATCTATACCCCCACCACCGGGCGGATCATCCTGGACGGGGAGGACATCACCAAACTGAACATTACGGAGCGGGCCCACAAGGGCATCAGCTTCGCATTCCAGCAGCCGGTGCGCTTCAAGGGCCTGACTGTGAAGGACCTAATCACCCTGGCCAGCGGCAAGCACATCGGGGTGTCCGAGGCCTGCGACTACCTCTCTGAGGTGGGGCTGTGCGCCAAGGACTACATCGACCGGGAGGTGGACGCCTCCCTGTCCGGCGGCGAGCTCAAACGCATTGAAATCGCCATGATCATGGCCCGCGGGACGAAACTGTCCGTCTTTGACGAGCCGGAGGCGGGCATCGACCTGTGGTCCTTCTCCAACCTGATCCAGGTGTTTGAGCACCTCCATGAGAAGATCAACGGTTCCATCCTCATCATCTCCCACCAGGAGCGCATCCTGAACATCGCCGACCGGATCATCGTCCTGGCTGACGGACGGGTGCAGCAGGACGGCGCCCGGAAGGACGTGCTCCCCGGCCTTCTGGGGGAGACCGGCGGGGTGTGCAGCGCCCTGAGCGATAAAGTCAGATAAAATCTGCGGCAGCGTTGAAATAAAGGAGAAAATCACTATGGATGCCATTCAAATGAGCCTGCTGGAGCAGGTAGCGGAACTGCATGACGTGCCCGAAGGGGCTTACAATATCCGGGCCAACGGCAAGGCCGCCGCCCGGAACACCACCGCCCACATCGACATCGTGTCCAAAACGGACAAGGACGGCATTGACATCATCATCAAGCCGGGCACCAAGAACGAGAGCGTCCACATCCCCGTGGTCCTCAGCGAGAGCGGCCTTCAAGAGACGGTGTATAACGACTTCTTCATCGGCGACGACTGCGACGTGACCATCGTGGCCGGGTGCGGCATTCACAACTGCGGGGTGCAGAACTCGGAGCACGACGGCGTTCACACCTTCCACGTGGGCAAGCGCTCCCGGGTGCGCTATGTGGAGCGCCACTACGGCGAGGGCGACGGCCGGGGGGAGAATATCATGAACCCCACCACCGTGGTGGACATGGACGAGGACAGCTATATGGAGATGGAGACCACCCAGATCAAGGGGGTGGACTCCACCGTCCGCACCACCCAGGCCAAGTTGGGGGACCGGGCCACCCTCATCATCAAGGAGAAGGTGATGACTCACGGCAAGCAGCTGGCCAAGTCCGACTTCACCGTGGACCTGGACGGGGAGGACTGCCACACCAACGTGATCTCCCGCTCCGTGGCCCGGGAGGACTCCAAGCAGGTGTTCATGGCCCGCATCAACGGCAACAACCGCTGCTACGGCCACTCTGAGTGCGACGCCATCATCATGGACCACGGCGTAGTGGCCGCTATCCCGGAGGTCACCGCCAACTGTGTGGACGCCAGTCTGGTCCACGAGGCCGCCATCGGCAAGATCGCCGGGGAGCAGCTCACCAAGCTGATGACCCTGGGTCTCACCGAGAAGGAGGCCGAGGAGCAGATCGTCAAGGGATTTTTGAAGTAAGCTTTGTTCCAACTGTAAGGAGAGGCCGGTTCGGCCTCTCTTTCTTTTTTGCGGGAAGTGTGGTACAATACCGAAAAATCGTCGGTTGGGAGGGAGAGAATGTGCGGACCGTCTTTTTTGACATCAATGAGCTGCCCCGGAACAGCGGTATCTTTGGAATTAGCAGCAGTGAAGCGAACATCGTCCCCGCTGGGACCACCTTCAATGTGTTGTCCGCCCGGGAGCGGGAGCGAACCCCTCAGTGTGGGGAGATTGAAGAGAAATACGGTATCTCTCTTTTCTTCTCGGACCGGGAGGTGCCGGAGGCCCCGTTTTTTGCGGTACCCCACTTGGAGCTCTTTGCCCAAGACCGGGAGGGCGGATGGTTTGGCATGGCGGACAGTTTGGAGGAGGAGGTCTATTACATCACCCGGTCGGGGGAGCCGTTCCAGGTGACCAGAGACCGGAGCAGCTTTGCCCGCCGCCTGCTGGCGGGGGAGGACTGGCGGGAGATATGGGAACCGGCCCAGGAGCTGAAGCTCTACCCCTCCAAGGAGGCGGCAGCCCGGGCGGTGGAGCTGGTCCCCCTGGCGGAGCTGCTGCCCAAGGATTGGAAAGGAGGGAATGAACATGGGCATGACGGTAGCCACGGCGGCCCAGATGAAGGAGCTGGACCGGCAGGCCATTGAGGAATATCACATCCCATCCCTGGACCTGATGGAGCGGGCCGCCCTGGGGGTGGCCAGCGCGGTCTGGAGTCTGGTGGGCCGGGAGGACGGGGAAGACGGGGTCATCGGCGGGGCCGACGGACCCATTGCCGTCCTGGTGGGCGGGCCGGACCGGGAGGAGGCCCGGCGGGAGCAGGAGCGGCTCCAGGACCTGGCCAACGCCCTGGCGGAGGAGAAGGCCAAGAGCAAAGTCCCCTGGGTAGGGGTGCTGTGTGGCCCGGGCAACAACGGCGGGGACGGGGTGGCCGCCGCCCGCATCCTCATGGGCATGGGCTGCCGGATCCGGGCCTTCCTGGTGGGGGACCGCGGTAAAATGACAGCGGACGAGCGGGCCATGGAGGAGAAACTGAAAGAGGCCGGCGGGGCGCTGGAGGACTACCTGCCCTTGGATCGGGAGCAGTCCCTCTGGCTGTCCCAGTGCGACTGCCTGGTGGACGCCCTGTTCGGGGTGGGCCTGTCCCGGCCCATCGAAGGGGACTTCCTCTATGCGGTGCGGGAGATGCAGGACCAGCCCCATTTCCGGCGGGTGGTCTCCTGCGACATCCCCTCTGGCATCCACGCGGACACCGGGGAGGTGCTGGGAGCGGCGGTCCGCGCGGGAGTGACAGTCACCTTCACCCTGCCTAAGCCCGGCCACTACCTGGGGGACGGGGCGGACTATACGGGGGAGCTGCGCATCCGGGACATCGGCGTCCCCGATGAACTGCTGTTCGGCCCGGAGGCCCGGGAGCGCTTCCCGGTGGAGGCGGTGGAGGGGACCTTCAACATCCCCCGCCGGAAGCCCAACAGCCACAAGGGGGACTACGGGAAGCTGTTTCTCCTGGCGGGGAGCGAGGGCTATACCGGCGCGCCGGTGCTGGCCGCCTCCGCTGCCGTGCGCAGCGGGGCGGGGCTGGTGTTTTTGGGGGTCCCAAGGGAGATCTACCCCATCGTGGCGGTGAAGTGCTCCTCCGCCATGCCCTTCCCCCTGCCGGAGAAATATGAGGACATCTTGGAGAAGGCCCACTCCTGTGACGCGGCCCTGATTGGCCCCGGCCTGGGCCGGGCGCCGAAAACGGAGAAGCTGGCCCTCTCTCTGCTGGAGGACCTGGATATCCCTGTGGTGCTGGACGCCGACGGCATAAATGCCCTGGCGGGGCATATCAATATACTGGACGGGCGGAAGGCTGTGACGGTGCTCACCCCCCACGACGGGGAGTTTGCCCGGCTCACCGGGGCCGCCCTGCCCATCCGGGACCGGCTGGAGGCCGCCCGGACCTTCGCTCAGGAACACCACTGTGTCCTGGTGCTGAAAGGCCACCGGACCATTACCGCTGCCCCAGATGGTCGGGCCTGGATCAACACCACCGGCAACCCGGGCATGGCAAAGGGGGGCAGCGGGGACGCTTTGGCGGGGCTTATCACCTCCTTCCTGAGCCAGAAGCAGCTGGCGCGGGCGTTGGAATTCCCGGCGGCGCTGGCTGCCGCGGCGGTGTACCTCCACGGCTTATCCGGAGATAGAGCGGCCCAGAAATTCGGGGAATACGGCATGACCCCGGAGGACTTGATCGCCTGTATTCCGGAGACCTTGAAGGAACGGGAGCAGTAGGCGGGCGGCTGATAGCCGCCCCTACGGCGAAAGGCGAAGCGGTCTCGTGGTTTTCATAGGGGAGCCCCTTGGGGCTCCCGCTGGGATACGGACTGCGTTTCAAGGACGCACCCTCATCCGCCCCAGTGTGCGCACTGGGGCACCTTCCCCCTAGAAGGGGGAAGGCTTGACAGAATTCGCACCCGGTGCGCTGGCTCGGAAACGACAGGCGCTGTTGTGAAACCGCATCGAGAACAGGTTTTGCAAACCCAGGCCCCCAGTGGGGCCGGATGGAATTGCGGAAAGTCACTCAGATTTTGCGCGCCGAAAATGACGCACAGCGTTTCAGGAGGGCGTCCCCCGTAATGGGGTCCGGGGAAAGCGGCCTATGGGCTTAGGCGGAACAAAGTGGAGCCGTAGCCCATCGGACGCGTCCCCGGGGGCGTTTTGGTTCCTTTGCCGCCATGGGCAAAGGAACTCGCCGCCCGCAGGCGGCGAAACACCCCTGCGAAAACCCTCCAAAACGCGCGGCCACATGGGGCCGCCCCTACAAAGAAAATCCGAATCCAGAACGGATTTTAAAGAGCCGGGCAGAAACTCCCGGGGCGGCGGGGGCAAGCCTCCGCCCTACATGGGTACGGAAAGATGAAGATGACGGCGCTCCCCCAGCAAAAATGTTCAGAAAGGAAGTAACCCCGTGCGAAAATCCAAAAAATTTTTCGCACCAATGATACTCTCTCTCCTGCTGCTTCCCTCCTGCGGCGGAGAGGGAAACACAAACCAGGCGGAGGAGCTGGCCCTGACCATCCGGGGGGAGTACCTGGCCCTGGAGAAGCTGTCCGCCAACGTGGAGATCACGGCGGACTACGGTCAGCGGGTGTATGACTTCGCCCTTACCGCCGCCGTGGACGGGGAGGAGACCGTGCTCACGTTGACGCAGCCCGAGTGGGCGGCGGGCCTCACCGCCCGCCTGGACGGAGAGAGCGGCCAGCTGGAGTACGACGGCCTGATCTTGGAGGCCGGCTCCCTGGATGGGGCGGAGCTGTCCCCGGCCACCGCCTTTCCGGAACTTCTGGAGGCGGCCCGGTCGGGGTACATGACCCAGTGCGTCCTGGAGGAGGGGGAGGACGGAGGGAGCCTTCTTCGGGTGTGCTGCGCCGACCCGGAGCAGAACCCGGGGGAGGGGACCGAGACCACCCTCTGGTTCCACCCGGATTCCCACGCCCTCACGCGGGGGGAGATTAGCGTGGACGGAGTGCGGGTCATTGCATGTACCATATCGGAATTTACCATGGGATAAACAGAGAGGAAGCGAGGAGCTTGGATACCACTAAGATGAGGACCTGGGCGGAGATTGATCTGTCCGCCCTGGAGCACAACTACCGGACGCTGCGGGCCATGCTGGCCCCGGGGTGCCGCTTTTTGGGGCTGTGCAAGGCCAACGCCTACGGACACGGGGCGGCGGTGATCGGGAAAAAGCTGGAGGAGCTGGGGGCGGAGATGCTGGCGGTGGCCTGCGTCAGCGAGGCCATGGAGCTGCGTCAAAGCGGCGTGACCGCTCCCATCCTGTGCTTGGGGGAGACCCCGGAGGAGTGTTTCCCCCTTTTGATGGAGTACCGCATCACCCAGATGGTGGAGGATCTGGAGACGGGGCGGAAGCTGTCCCAGGCCGCCCAGGCGGCGGGGAAGAGCGTGACCATCCATGTGAAGCTGGACACCGGCATGAGCCGCCTGGGCTTTTTCTGGCAGGCGGACCGGGCGGATGAGATCGCCGGGGAGATTGCCCAGCTGTGCCGCCTGCCCGGCCTGGAGGCGGAGGGGCTGTTCACCCACTTCTCCGACGCTGACGGCAGCGAGGAATACACCATGGAGCAGCTCACCAAGTTCCTGGACGCCAGGCAGGCCCTGGAGAAACGGGGCGTCACCTTTCAAATTTGCCATTGTGCCTCCAGCGCCGCTGTGCTACACTACCCTTGTACCCATCTGGACATGGTGCGGCCCGGCCTGGCCCTGTACGGCTACTATCCGGACGAGTCCCTGAAGGGGCTGGACGGCCCGGGCCTGGAACCGGTGATGACGGTGAAAAGCCGCATCGCGGCGGTGCGCGCCCTGCCCAAGGGGACCTATGTGAGCTATGGCCGCACCGCCCGGCTGGAGCGGGATTCCCTTCTGGCGGTGGTGCCCATCGGGTATGGGGACGGCTACCCCCGGCGGCTGTCCAACCAGATGGTCCTGAAGATCCGTGGGGCGGAGTGCCCCATCGTGGGCCGGGTGTGCATGGACATGTGCATGGCGGACGTCACCGATGTGCCCGGCGTGCAGGCCGGAGACGTGGCGGTGGTGTACGACGGCCCCCTGATGGAGCGGGCCGCCCAGCTGGCCGGCACCATCCCCTATGAGCTCATGTGCGCCGTGAGCCCCCGGGTGCCCCGCATCTACTTTTAAAACGGAACACACGCTGGACAGCCGGTGACCCCCTCTGTGGCGGGCGCATAGAATGGTCTGGAGCGGCAGGCTCTGGCGCCTGCGGCAGAAGGAATCGGAGCGCCGGGAGATTACTTTTTCGCTCCGGCGGCGTATAATCCCCGCCGCCCCGTGGGAAACTCATAGTACAGCGTTACATAAGACCCCCGTGGCCTCGTAACGCCTACTATTTTCCAGCGGAGTGTGAATGTATGTGGACAACAGCGTAAAACGTGGAGACATTTTCTACGCCGACCTCAGCCCGGTGGTGGGCAGCGAACAGGGGGGCGTGCGCCCGGTATTGATCGTCCAGAACGACACTGGGAACCGCCACAGTCCCACCGTCATCGCGGCGGCCATCACCTCCCAGACCGGGAAAGCCCGGCTTCCCACCCATATCTCTCTGTCCGCCCTCAGCTGCGGACTGCCCAAGGACTCCATCGTCCTGCTGGAGCAGATCCGCACCCTGGATAAGCGCCGGCTGCGGGAGCACATGGGGAAGCTGGATGAAACCGCCATGAAAAAAGTCGACAACGCCATCGCGGTCAGCTTCGGCCTCCACCCGGAGACCATGGTCTGAACCCGGGCGGCCGCCCCTTCGGGGCGGTTTACATACAGAGATTGGGCGGCGGCCCAAAGGAGTACAGAAATGAAACAGAACAAAAAATGGAATATCCGCCTGGGGGCTTTCTGTCTCACAGCTCTTTGCCTGGGCACAGGGGTGGCCCTGGCGGCGGGGGCGGGGAGCGAGAGCGACCCCCTCATCACCCTGAGCTACCTCAATGAGACGGTGCTCCCCAAGCTGGAGAGCGACGTGGAGGCCAAGGCCGCCCAGAAGCAGGCGGAGCTGACCGCGCAGTTTGACCAGACCATCGCCCAGATGGGCTCCGGCGGGGGGAGCAGCAGCGCCTCCTACACGGTGGTCACCCTCAGCGTCGGCCAGCGTCTGGACCTGGACCTGGGCAGCGAGGTGCTGCTGCGGGTGGGCAGCGCCACAGCAGGGGCGGCGGTGAATCCGGCCCTGGTGGACGTGACCAGCGGCGGGAATCTCAACAGCGGCGAGGCCCTGGTGCAAAACCACCTCTACATGGCCACCATGACCGACCACTACATCACCGCCGGGGGCGGCACCGTGAAGGTGTTGGTCCGGGGCGGATATACAGTGACCTGACAAAGAGTACGCTGTCTTTCCATAGCTTCGGCGGACCGGCTCAGAAAGCCGGTCCGCCGTTTTTTTGTCCGGGCGAGAAGGAGAGAGGCAGAGGGCTCACCCCAGTGCCACGTCCAGGATCATCATGATGAGAAATCCCGCCATGACTCCGAAGGTGCCCCCGCCGGCCTCTCCGCCCCGGCGGAGGTTGGCCTCCGGGATCAGCTCCTCCACCACCACATAGAGCATGGCGCCGGCGGCGAAGGAGAGAAGCCACGGCATCAGGGGCTGGATGGCCCCGGCGGCCAGGACCGTGGCCAGGGCGGCCGCAGGCTCCACCGCGCCGGAGGCGGCGCCCACCAGGAAGGAGCGGCCGCGGCTCACGCCGGCCTGGCGCAGAGGGAGGGAGATGGCGGCCCCCTCCGGGAAGTTTTGGATGCCGATGCCCATGGCCAAAGCCAGGGAGGCGGGCAGGAGGGTGGGATCGGTCTGGGCGGCCAGGGAAAAGGAGATGCCTACTGCCATGCCCTCCGGGATGTTGTGCATGGCGATGGCCAAAACCAGCAGGGCGCAGCGCCCCCCGGCCTCCCCCTGGGTCCGGCGGAGAAATTCCGGCGTCAAATGGGGCAGGAGGGCGTCCATGGCCGCTAAAAACAAGATGCCCAGGGCGGAGCCGCCGGCGGCGGGGAGCCAGCCCGGGATTCCAAGGGCTTCCGCCTCTTCGATGGCGGGAATGAGCAGGGACCATGTACTGGCAGCGATCATCACCCCCGCGGCAAAGCCCAGCATCACCCGGTGCAGCCCAGCGCGGACGGGCCCCCGAAACAGGAAGACGGTGGCCGCGCCCAGGGCGGTCATGAAAAAGGTAAAGCCGGTGCCGCCAGCGGCCCAGAGAAGTGCTTGTGTCAAGACGGTGTTCCTTTCCCGGCGGGAGGCGGTTGGACAGGCCCCGCGCCGCTGTAATCAATGTGTGCCGTATCAGACTATGAGGCGGGATGGGGGCGGGTGACGGGGCGGGCGGGCTTATGTTAAAAAATTTTACAAGAAGCACTAGGCAAAAGGGGATAATTATATTAAAATAAGGACGAACGTTTTTGCAACAACGGACAAGGAGGAATCCGAATGGAGAATCCAGTTTACAAACGAGTTCTGTTAAAAATCAGCGGCGAGGCCCTGGCGGGCGAGGCGTCCCGCGGCCTGGACTTCAACGTGATCGGCCAGGTGTGCGACGTGGTGAAGCGCTGCGTGCAGCTGGGCGTCCAGGTGGGCATCGTCGTGGGCGGCGGCAACTTCTGGCGGGGCGTCAAGGACGGCGGCGACCGGATGGTCCGCGTCCGGGCCGACCACATGGGGATGCTGGCCACCGCCATCAACGCCCTGGCTGTGGCCGACGTGCTGGAGCAGAAGGGGGTGGAGGTCCGGGTACAGACCGCCATCGAGATGCGCTCTGTGGCCGAGCCCTACATCCGCTCCCGGGCCATCCGGCATCTGGAGAAGGGCCGGGTGGTGATTTTCGGCTGCGGCACCGGAAATCCCTTCTTCTCCACGGATACGGCGGCGGTGCTCCGGGCGGCGGAGATCGACGCGGACGTGATCCTGCTGGCCAAAAACATCGACGGCGTGTACTCCGCCGACCCCAAAAAGGTGCCCGACGCGGTGAAGTACGACTCTATTACCTACTCCGACGTGCTGGCCCAGCGCCTGCAGGTCATGGACTCCACCGCCACATCCCTGTCCATGGACAATAAGATCCCGGTGCTGCTGTTCGCGCTGAAGGACCCAGAAAACATTCTGCGGGCCGTGATGGGAGAGAAGATCGGAACCATCGTCCAGGGCTGACGCGGCCGGGCGAGAGAACAAAACGGAAAGGAAGATCACACCATGAGTCCCGAGACAAAAGCTTATGATCAGAAAATGACCAAGACCATCGAGGTCGTCAAATCCAACTTTGCCTCGGTCCGGGCCGGCCGGGCCAACGCCGGCGTGCTGGACCGCATCACTGTGGAGTACTATGGCACCCCCACCCCCCTGAACCAGGTGGCGGCCATCTCCTCCCCGGACCCCCGGACCCTGACCATCCAGCCCTGGGACGCGACGCTGCTCAAGGCCATTGAGAAGGCCATCCAGACCTCCGATCTGGGCATCAACCCCCAGAACGACGGCAAGGTCATCCGTCTGGCTTTCCCCCAGCTCACGGAGGAGCGCCGGAAAGACCTGACCAAGCAGGTGCGCAAGTACGGCGAGGAGGGCAAGGTGGCCCTGCGCAACATCCGCCGGGACGCCATGGAAGATTTCAAGAAAAAGAAGAAGGCCTCCGAGCTGACCGAGGACGACCTGAAGCAGCTGGAGAAGGAGCTTCAGGACCTGACCGACAAGCGCTGCAAGGAAATTGACGAGCTGACCGTCAAGAAGGAACAGGAGCTGATGGCGGTCTGACCGCCGCAGGAGCCGCCTGGACCCGGGAGGGCCTGGGCGGCTTCGCCCGGCAGAGAAAGAAACTCAGGTAAGGATGTTGTTGGATGCCCTTTTTTAAGACGAAGGAGCGGGAACCGGTCCCAGCGGTGGATTTTGACCGGCTGCCCCGGCATATCGCCATTATTATGGACGGGAACGGCCGCTGGGCCCAGAAGCGGGGGCTGCCCCGCACGGCGGGGCACGCCGCCGGGGCGGAAAATTTCCGCACCATCGCCACCTACTGCAAGGAGATCGGCCTGGAGTACCTCACCGTCTACGCCTTCTCCACGGAGAACTGGAAGCGTCCGGCGGAGGAAGTGAAGGCCATTATGGGCCTTTTGAAGAAGTATCTGCTGGAGGCCATTGGCCGGATGGAGCGGGACAGGGTGAAAATGGAGTTTTTCGGGGATCTGTCCCCCCTGCCCCAGGAGCTTCAGGATCTGTGCCAGCGCACCCGGGAGATCTCCAAGGGCTACGATGGGTGCCAGGTAAACGTCTGCCTCAACTACGGCGGCCGGGACGAGATCCTCCGGGCGGCCCGGGCCTTTGCCCAGGACTGCCTGGAGGGCAGGGCCGACCCCAACCACCTGACCATGGAGCACTTTGCCGGATACCTGTTCTCCCGGGGGGTGCCCGACCCGGATCTGGTCATCCGCCCCAGCGGGGAGTTGCGTCTGTCCAATTTCCTGCTGTGGCAGTCCGCCTATGCGGAATTTTATTTTACCGACGTGCTGTGGCCCGACTTTTCCAAGGAGGAGCTGCACCGGGCGATTGCGGCCTTCCAGGGCCGCTCCCGGCGGTTTGGAGGGGTTTAGCGTTGCTGCAACGAATCCTGGTGGCGGTGGTGCTGGCGCCGCTGTTCTTTGTCGTACTCTTTTTTCTGGACCCGGTGTGGCTGGCGGTGCTGATGGCCGCCATCTGCGCTTTGGCGTCCTTTGAACTGCTCCGGGCCACCGGCGTGGCCCACCACAATGGCATGTATATCTGCACGGCTCTGGCGGCGGCGGCCATTCCCCTGGGGGTGTGGCTGGGGTACGGAAGCCAGGTCACCCAGGCGGCGGCGCTGCTGCTGATGATTGTCACCTTCTGGATCGCCATCCGGCTTTACGACCGGGAGAAGGCGGTGCGCTTTGAGGATGTGCTACTGTGCCTGTTCGGCGGGCTGATGATCCCGTGGGCGCTCTCTACCCTGGTGGAGCTGAAGGGGATGGAGCAGGGGCAGTTTCTGGTGCTCCTGCCGGTCATCTGCGCCTTTCTCACCGACGGCGGGGCCTATTTCGCCGGAGTTTTCCTGGGCAAGCACCGGGGGGTCACCCGGGTGAGCCCTAACAAGTCCATCGAGGGCTATATCGGCGGCATTTTGTCCGGGGCGGTCTTCCTGCTGCTCTACGGCGTACTGCTGAAGCAGTTTGCCGGGCTGGACCCCTCCCTGCCGGTGCTGGCCATCTACGGCCTGGTGGGCAGCGCGGTCACCGAGGTGGGGGACCTGTCCTTCTCCTTTGTGAAGCGCCAGTTCGGCGTGAAGGACTACGGCAACCTTCTGCCCGGACACGGCGGGATGCTGGACCGCTTTGACTCCATGGTCTTTGCCGCCCCCACCCTGCTGCTCCTGGTCAAACTCTTCCCTCCTTTCTGACCTACTTTCTTTGAAAAAGAAAGTAGGCAAAGAAATTTTCTGCGAAACTTCGTTTCGCCTCTGTGGGTCAAGTCTTTGGTCAGAACCTAAGAGACAGTTTGATTTTCAATGGCAGGAAAGTTTACGGGCGGGATTGGAATCTGTCCCTACAAGTATAAAAAGAGGCAAAACGAAGTTTTGCAGAAAGTTCTTTTGCTTCTTTTCTTTCAAGAAAAGAAGAGGAAGGAAGGTGCGTATGAGCAGACGCATTTCGATTTTAGGCTCCACAGGGTCCATTGGGCGGCAGTCACTGGAGGTGATTGCCGCCTGCGGCATGACTGTGGGGGCGTTGACGGCCAATTCCAGTGTGGAGCGCATGGAGGAGCAGGTCCGGCAGTTTCAGCCGGAGCTGGCGGTGATGATGGACGAGAAGGCCGCCGCTGATTTGAAGGTCCGGCTGGCGGACACCAAGACCCGGGTGGCCTCCGGGATGGAGGGGCTGCTGGAGGCGGCGGAGCTCCCCTCCACCGATACGGTGATCACCGCCGTGGTAGGCATGATCGGCTTAAGGCCCACCATGGCCGCCATCCGGGAGGGGAAGCGCATCGCCCTAGCCAACAAGGAGACTCTGGTGTGCGCCGGGCAGCTGGTCCAGGAGGAGGCCCGGGACTGGGGGGCGGAGATCATCCCCGTGGACTCGGAGCACTCGGCCTTGTTTCAGTCCCTCCAGGGCTGCAAAGACCGGAAGGAGATCAAGCGCCTTATCCTCACCTGTTCCGGCGGTCCTTTCTTCGGCAAGACCCGGGAGGAGCTGAAATATGTGACAAGGAAAGACGCCTTACAGCATCCAAATTGGTCTATGGGGGCCAAGATCACCATCGACTCCGCCACCTTGATGAATAAGGGGCTTGAGTTTATCGAGGCCATGCACCTGTACCGGATGCCCCCGGAGAAAATTTCCATTGTCATCCACCGGGAGAGTATCATCCACTCCCTGGTGGAATACTGTGATAATGCAGTCATTGCACAGCTGGGCACGCCGGACATGCGCCTGCCCATCCAGTACGCCCTCACCTGGCCGAGGCGGGTGGAAGGCCCGGCCACGCCCTTGGACTTGTGTTCTTGTGGTTCTCTGACCTTTGCTAAGCCAGATCTGGACACCTTCCAGTGCCTGGCCCTGGCCCTGCGGGCGGCCCGCACCGGCGGCACGGCGGGGGCCATTCTGAATGGGGCCAACGAGGCCGCGGTGGCCCTCTTCCTGGCGGACAAAATCGGATTTCTGGACATCGCCGGCCGGGTGGAGCGGGCGCTGGACCAGGTGAAGGTGGTCCAGGACCCCACTATGACGGAGATTTTGGAGGCGGACCAGGCGGCCAGGGAAGCCGTTCTGGCCGGTTGACAAATACAGCACATCACAAAACCCGGGAGGTTCTATGCTCTACATCATCTTAGCCCTGATCATGTTCGGCCTGCTGATCGCTGTCCACGAGTTCGGCCACTTCGCGGCGGCCAAGCTCTTCGGCATCCAGGTCAACGAGTTCTCTATCGGCATGGGGCCCGCCCTGCTCAAGAAGCAGAAAGGGGATACCCTTTACAGTCTCCGCCTGTTCCCGGTGGGGGGCTACTGCGCCATGGAGGGGGAGGACGACGACTCCGACGACCCCCGGGCCTTTGGAAACGCCGCCAAATGGAAGCAGGCTGTCGTCCTAGTGGCCGGGGCGTTTATGAACTTCCTCACCGGCCTGCTCATCATTTTGTGCCTGTACGCGGGGGTAGAGGGCTTTCGGATCCCCGTGTACAGTGGCCCCCTGGAGGGATACGGGATCGAGGACTGCGGCCTTCAGCCGGGGGATCGGTTCCTCTCAGTGGACGGCCACGCCATTTTGGTGTACAGCAACGTGTCCTTGTACCTGAGCCGGGCGGGGGACGACGTGGACTTCGTGGTGGAACGGGACGGGGAGCGCCTGGAGTTGAACAGCGTGCACATCCCCTACCAGGAGCGCACCGACGAGGAGGGGAACACCACCCTCCTCCGGGGCCTCTCCATCGGATATGAGGTGGACCCGCCCACCGTGGGCAATAAGCTCCTCTATGCCTGGAACACTGCCGTGGACTATGTGCGCCTGGTATGGATCAGCCTGGGGGATCTGGTCACCGGGGCGGTGGGCCTGCGGGACCTGTCCGGCCCGGTGGGCATTGTAGACACCATGTCCCAGGTGGGCAGCGCCTCCCCCACGGCGGCAGATGCGGCCTATAACTTGCTGACCCTGACGGCCCTCATCGCCGTGAACCTGGCGGTGCTGAATCTGCTGCCCCTGCCCGCCCTGGACGGGGGACGGGTGTTCTTCCTGGTACTCAACGGGATTTTGTACGCGTTGTTCCGCAGGCGGATTCCCGCGGAGTACGAGGGCTATATCCACTTTGTGGGGCTGGCCGCCCTCCTGGGCCTGTCCCTGCTGGTGGCGTTCAGCGACGTGGGAAAGATCGTAGGATTTTGACCGTTGGAGAAGGAGGGGGCGGCAATGACCAAACAGATCAAGATAGGGGGCGTGCCGGTAGGCGGCGGGGCCCCTGTCACCATTCAGTCCATGACCAACACCCGCACCGACGAGGAGGGGAACACCACCCTCCTCCGGGGCCTCTCCATCGGATATGAGGTGGACCCGCCCACCGTGGG
>CALWWF010000120.1 GCA_944385165.1 uncultured Oscillospiraceae bacterium | reverse complement strand
TTGGCGGCGATGTTGTAGTTCTTCACCCCGGGGATCTCCCCCTCCAGCACGGTGAGCTCGTGGTAGTGGGTGGCGAACAGGGTCTTGCAGCCCAGGCGCTTTGGGTCGGCGCAGTACTCCAGCACCGCCCGGGCGATGGCCATGCCGTCGTAGGTGGAGGTGCCCCGGCCGATCTCGTCCAGGATGAGCAGGGACTTCTTCGTGGCGTTTTTCAGCAGCTGGGCCACCTCGGTCATCTCCACCATGAAGGTGGACGCCCCGGCGGACAGATCGTCGCTGGCCCCGATGCGGGTGAACACCCGGTCCACGATGCCGATGTGGGCGCTCTGGGCGGGGACGAAGGAGCCCATCTGGGCCATGAGGACGATGAGGGCCACCTGGCGCATATAGGTGGACTTGCCCGCCATGTTGGGGCCGGTGATGATGGCGCACAGATTCTCCCCGTTGTCCATGTGGGCGTCGTTGGGGACGAAGGGGGTCCCTTTGAGCATCTTCTCCACCACCGGGTGGCGGCCCTCGGTGATGTGGAGCACCGTGGAGTTGTCCACCAGGGGCATACAGTAGCCGTTGGCGGCAGCCACGGCGGCAAAGGAGGCGAGCACGTCCACCTGGGCCACGGCGGCGGCGGAGGCCTGGATCTGAGCCACATGGGCGCAGACCGTCTCCTTCAGCTCACAGAAGAGCTGGTACTCCAGGGCGGTGACCTGGTCCTGGGCGGAGAGGATGGTGTGCTCCAAATCCTTCAGCTCCTGGGAGATGTAGCGCTCGGCGTTGACGGTGGTCTGCTTGCGCACCCAGTCCTCCGGCACCAGGCCGGTCTGGGACTTGGCCACCTCGATGTAATAGCCGAAAACCTTGTTGTAGCGCACCTTCATGTTCTTGATGCCGGTCTGCTCCTTGGTGCGGGTCTCCAGGCCGGCCACCAGCTCGGCCCCGTGGTCGATGATGTTCCGCAGCCGGTCCACCTCTTCACTGTAACCCTCCCGGATGAACTTGCCCTCCCGCACGGAGAAGGGGGGATCGTCCACCAGGGCCCGCTGTAAGAGCTCCCGCACCTGGGGCAGGTCGTCCAGCTCCTCCCGCAGGGACTGGAGGAGGGCGGAGGAGCACCCCTCCAGCAGTTCCCGGATGCGGGGCAGCTTCCCCAGGCCGTTAGCCAGGGCCACCAGATCCCGGCCTCCGGCGGAGCCGTACACCACCCGGCCGATGAGCCGCTCCAGGTCGGTGACCTCCTTTAGGACCGCCGAGAGCTCCTCCCGGGTGATGATGTCCTCAAAGAGGTCGCTCACCGCCTGCTGCCGCCGGGCGATCTGCACCGGGGAGAGGAGGGGCCGCTCGATCCACCCCCGGAGCAGCCGCCCGCCCATGGCGGTCTTGGTCCGGTCCAGCACCCACAGGAGAGACCCCTTCTTCTCCTTGGAGCGCATGGTGCCGGTGAGCTCCAGGGTCTGCCGGGCGGTCAGGTCCAGCTCCATGAACTGCCCCGTGGTGTAGTAGGAGAAGACGGCGATGTGGCTCAGATCGGTCTTTTGCGTCTCGTACAGGTAGGTGAGCAGGCCCCCCGCCGCCTGGACGGCGGCCCGGTCCCCCTCCGGGATGGAGTCGAGCCCCTCCCGGAACTGCTTTTGCACCAGGGGCAGGGCCGCGTCGTAGCGGAAGCGGCCCTCCCCGCCGTTTTCGCACATACAGTCCAGTTTGTCCTTCAAAAAGCCGGTGAGCCCCTCCAGGTAGGTTGCCCCGTCGGAGAGCACCGCCTCGGTGGGGTGGAAGCGGCCCAGCTCGTTTTCCAGGTGGTCCCGGGCCTCCTCCCCGGCGGGGAAGGAGGTGCCGAACACCTCGCCGGTGGACAGATCGCACAGGCACAGCCCGATGGCGGCGGGGTCGGCGTAGACGGCGCACAGGAAGTTGTTCTTCCCCTCCTCCAGCATGGAGGCGGACATGACGGTGCCCGGGGTGATGACCCGGACAATGTCCCGGTCCACTAACCCCTTGGCGGTGGCCGGGTCCTCCGTCTGCTCGCAGATGGCCACCTTGTACCCCTTGGCGATGAGCCGGGCGATGTAGCTGTCGCAGGAGTGGTAGGGCACTCCGCACATGGGCGTGCGCTCCTCCGCCGGCTTGTTCCGGTCCCGGGTGGTGAGGGTCAGGTCCAGCTCCTTGGACGCCAGCTTGGCGTCGTCAAAAAACATCTCGTAAAAATCACCCAGACGGAAAAATAAAATGGAGTCCGGATTGCGCTCCTTCATCTCCAGATACTGCTTCATCATGGGGGTCATCTCTGCCATGGGACACCATCTTTCTTTCTGAATTGACAATGGACAATTGACAATTTTGGGGTTTCGCCCTGCGGGGCGACCTACTTTTCTTGAAAGAAAAGTAGGCAAAAGAACTTTCTGCGAAACTTCGTTTCGCCTCTGGGAGAGAATTTTGGAATACCTCGTCTGAAAAGCCTTCTCATGGGGTAAGGCCGATTCCCCCTGTCAGGGGGCCGACTCCCCTTATCAAGGGGAGATGTCGAGCGCAGCGAGACAGAGGGGATAGGGAAATGTCCCGAAGGGACAAAAGGGATAGGGACAGGTGCCGAACGCAGTGTGGCGGGTGAGGGGAACGGTACCAGGTTTTGCGTTCTTTTCGTATAAACGCACCATAAGCCTTCCCCCTCCAAGGGGGAAGGTGGCACGGCAAAGCCGTGACGGATGAGGGTGCGCCCTTGAAACGCAATCCGTATCCTAACGGGCGACCGCAAGGGTCGCCCCTACGGTTTTTCAAGAGCGTGTACGGAAAAGCGGGAACCACGGTCCGGTCTGGGACCGGCCCCTACATCGATTTTGGAACCGTTTCAGGGTTTTCGTAAGGGCGGGTCCTAGACCCGCCCGCTCTGGAATGTTTCGATTTGCCCGCGAGGCCGCACAATATGCGCCCGCACGAATCCTCCCCAGAGGCGAAGCGCAGCTTCGCAGGGTGTTCTTTTGGTTCCTTTTCTTACAAGAAAAGGAACACGGGAGTCACTGCTTCTTTCTCAGCATACGGATGTCGTCGCCGAAAAAGTGGAGCACATAGAACTCCCCGATGAGGCGGGAGGCGATCTGGGGGGAGTACCGCCGCCCCACGTCCTCCGGATTCAGGTTGGAGGAGATGACCATCTGTTTGCCGCTCATCAGGCGGGTGTTCAGCAGCTCATACAGAGCGGACTGGACGAACTGGGTGGTCAGCTCGCTGCCCAGATCGTCCAAAATCAGCAGATCGCAGTTTAAATACCGCCTGGTCTCGTCCCGGGCGGCCTGGACCCCCTCCGCGTCCCGCTGGAACTTCCGGTTTTCAAACTGGGCGAAGATGTTCCCGGCGGTGTCGTACACCACGGAAAACCCCTGCTCAGACACGCTGCGGGCGATGCAGGCGGACAGGAAGGTCTTTCCCAGCCCCGGCGCCCCGGTGAGGAACAGGTTTTTGAACTGAAAGCGGCCGAACTTCTGGGCGTAGTTCAGGCACACCTCATAAATCAGGTCCATGTTGGCCCGGGGGGAGGAGGACCGGCCGGGCCACACCGCCTCGCTGTAGTAGTCCAGGCGGAAGGAGTCGAAGGACTGCTCCCCCAGGTCCAGCAGCTTGGACAGCTCCTTGATCTGCTCCTGGGCGCACAGCTTCTTCAGGCACTGGCACATCTGGGCCCCCCGCCAGCCGGTGTCCCCGCACAGAGGGCAGGCGGGCTTGTCGTCCAGGGCGTCCTCGGGCATCCCCATGGCCCCCAGCAGCACCGCCCGCTCCCGCTGGATGTCCAGGTTCCGGTCCCGAATGGCCCACACCGCCTCCCCGGCGTTCTCCCCCCGGCGCAGGGCGGTGGCCACCAGCTCGGCCATGGTGCTCTGGAGTTTCCGGTCCAGCTGCTCCAGCCGGGGCTCCCGGGCATAGGCCCGCCGCCGGAGGGCTTCCAGCCGCTCCTCCCGGCCGCGCTTCTGCTCCTCCAGCCGGGCGGAGGCCCGGCGAATAATGTTGGGATCGTATGCCATCTGCTTACCCCTCCTGCTTCATCTGTTCCATCAGGCGGCGGATGCGCTCCATGTCCTCCCGGGCCCGCTGGTCCTCCCGGCTGGCGGCAGCGGAGGGCTGCTGGGGGACGGCCTGGACGGGGCGGGGGTCCCGGTCCCCGGCCTGGATCTCCGGGAGGGTGTGCAGCCCCTTCTCGTGCCAGCGGCGGAGGATGCCGTTCATGTAGCTCCAGTCCAGGGAGTGCTTTTTCAAAATGGTCCGCTCGTATGCCGCCCGCAGGGCCTCGTTATCAAAGCCCATCTGGTCCCAGGCGTCGATGTAGTGCTTCTCCCGCTCCACCAGGGGGCGGGGCTGGATGTCCAGCAGCCGCAGCACTTCCGCCCCCCGGCTGCGCAGGCGGGCCAGGCGCTGGAGGTGGCGCTCCGCCGCCTCCACCGTGTCGATGCCCTGCCGGGCCCAGAGGAACCCCTCCCGGCGGATCTGGGAGAGGAAGGGCTTCCGGCCCGGGCCGTACTTGCGCTCGGTCTCCTCGATGCACCAGTTCACCAGCAGGAAGATCACCTCGGCGGGGAGGGCCAGGTGGTCGTACAGGGTGTAGAGCACCTTCAGGTCGTTGGCGGTGAGCTTCTTGCCCAGCCGCCGCTCCACCTCGTCGGCCAGGGCCGGGAAGGCGGAGGCCTTGTCGCTGAGGGCGGCAGTGATGTCCTCCAGGGCGTACTCCGGGGGCGGGGCCTCCGGGGGCTCGGCGGGAGGGGCCGGGGCGGCGGTGAGGCCGGCGGCGGCCAGCCCCTGCTGCTGGAGCTGCTTCAAGGCCGCCTGTTTCCGCTCCTCCGGCCAACGCAGCCCCTCCAGGCTCCCCCGCCGCAGCAGGTGCAGGTACAGCAGGGCCGCGTCCCCGCTGTCCAATTTAATGAGCCGGTCCGCCGCCTGGTCGCTCATGGCCAGGATGCTCCCCGGCGTCAGCAGCTGGGCCATCGGCCTTCCCCTCCTCTCTGGTTTTCTGGTTTCGGTTCGCTTCCCCATTTTACCGCAAAATCCCCCGGGAGTAAACAGGAAAGAACACACTCGGAGGGGTGGGCGTTTTTTAAAAAGGGGGTTCGCCCTGCGGCCTACTTTTCTTGAAAGAAAAGTAGGCAAAAGGACTTTGTGCGAAACTCCGTTTCGCCTCTTCCTGGACTTAGGACAACCGAATTTTCAGTCCCGCCCTGTTTTTTCGTTGGATTCCGTTTTTTGCGGAGGGTTCCGCCCTGCGGGGCGGGTTCCTTTTCCGCGTGGAAAAGGAACCAAAAGACGCTAGGGGGATGGCTCAGATGAGTGCTTCGCGCTCATATTCGCCGTCCCCCTAGAACCCCCATTACGGGGGATACCCCTTTAGGTAGGAAGTGCCCTTCTGGCGCGCAAAATCAGGAGTGCTTGCCTGCAATTCAACCCGGTCCCACAGGGGCCCTGGGTTTGCAAAATTTGTCCCTGTTGCACTTCAACAAATGCGCCTGGGTTTGCCGAGCCATCGCTCCCGGTGCGGATGACGGCGGGAGTCCCTTGGGCTTCCCCTACGCAAATCTAAACCGGTTCCGATGATTTCGTAGGGGCGGGTCCTAGACCCGCCCGCCGTTCCCCGCTGGTTTGTAGGGGCGCATACCATGCGCCCGCAAGCTTCCCCCTTGTAGGGGAAAGCCTTGATGGGCGGCACACCCGGGCCGCCCTGCCAAGTTTCAAGCGCGTGTTTGGTAAGGCTCCCCCATCTGTCAGGGCAAAAAACGCCGCCCCGAACCGTTTTGCCGGTTCAGGGCGGCGGCTATTTCAGAAAAAGGGGCGCTTACTTCACGCTCTGGCCGGCGGCCTTGCGGGCCTTGATCTCCTTCACCGCGTCGCGGTAGGACAGGTTGACCCGGCCCTTGTCGTCGATGTCGGTGACCTTGACCCAGATCATGTCGCCCACGTTGACCACGTCCTCTACCTTCTCCACCCGGTGGTCGGCCAGCTTGGAGATGTGGACCATGCCGTCCTTGCCGGGGGCCAGCTCTACGAAGGCGCCGAACTGGAGGATGCGCACCACCTTGCCGTAGTACAGCTCGCCCACCTGGGGGACGAAGACGATGGTGTCGATCATCTTCTTGGCGGCGTCGCAGGCCTCGGCGTTGGGGGAGGCAATGTGGATGGTGCCGTCGTCCTCAATGTCCACGGTGGCGCCGGACTCGGCGGTGATCTTCTGGATGACGGAGCCGCCCTTGCCGATGACCTCCCGGATCTTGTCCGGGTCGATCTTCATGGTGATCATCTTGGGGGCGTACTTGCTCACCTCGGGACGGGGAGCGGAGATGCAGGGGAGCATCACCTCGTCCAGGATGGCGTACCGGGCGTCCCGGGTGATCTCCAGGGCCTCCTTGATGATCTCGTGGGTGAGGCCGTCGTTCTTCAGGTCCATCTGGATGGCGGTGA
>CALWWF010000119.1 GCA_944385165.1 uncultured Oscillospiraceae bacterium | reverse complement strand
GGCGGGGGATGGAGCGCACCTGCCGCCGGCTGGAGGAGGGAGAGGCTAATCCCCTCCCTCCGGCCCGGAAGCTGGGGCTGCTGAAGGGAGCGGTGGAGCTGTCCGCCCTGTTCCTCTGGCTGCTCTGCACCGTCCTTGTGGTCATTTTGCTGCATTCATTTTGATTTTGGAGGTCTTTGCTATGAAAGCTTGGCTCCCCTACCCGCTGTGGGATATGGCAGGCATCGAATTGTGGCTCAACCGGCTGGCCGCAGAGGGCTATGAGCTGGAGAAGTGGTCCGGCTCCTTCTGGGGCAAAGTCCGATTTCGGGAGGACCCGAAGGCCGGGCACGCCCGCTACCGCCTGGACCCAATTGGAAAGGGGACGGAGGAGCTGCGGGAGCGGGCGGCCAACTACCGGGAGCTGGGCTGGCGCTTTGTGGAGCAGATTGGCAACCTATACGCCGTCTACCGCTGTGACGACCCGTCGGCCCCCGACCTGTACACCGACCCGGAGAGCCTGGGGTACGCCATGAAGCGGCTCATCCGGCGGAAGTGGCTTTCCTTTCCTCTCCTTCTGCTGTTGGCCGCAATCTATCTATGGAGCCAATCCTTTCCCCTGTTTACGACTCCAGGACAGATTTTCTCCTATTTCATCTTAAATTTTGACTACGCCGCCCCGTTCTATCTCTTTCTGCTCCTGTATGTTGGCGGCGCGGTGGCCGGTGTGTTGTATCAGACCGTCTCTCTCACCCGCATCCGAAGGAAGCTGCTCCGGGGGGAGAAGCCGTCCCCCCGGCGGCCCACCTACCCGGAACTGCGCCGTACACTGGCAAACTGCGCCGGGCTGGCGGTGTTTCTCCTGCTGGCAGTCCTGGCCCTGGGGACCGGCGGCACCACGCGGGCGCTGGCCGGCCCGGAGGAGTGGGGCTTTCCCCATGTGCTTCTCTCCGAAACCCTCCCGACGGGGACGGAGCTGGTCCAGACGGGGGACAACTGGGAATTTTTCAACCGCAGCACCTTTTCCCACTCCCGGCTGGCCCCGGAGCAGTATGACACCCGGCAGGCCGGCCTGGCCCGCCTGCCGGACGGGACCTCCCGGCAGTGCGTCTTGGAACTGGACTATGTCCGCGCCCTCACCCCCTTCCTGGCGGACCAGGTGTATTCCGGAAAAGTCACGGAGGAGTGGTCCGCTTTGACCGAGTATCAGGAGGACTCCCCAGGCACGTTTGAGACCCTCCAGTTGGAGGAAGTCCCCTACCCCGGTCTGGACCGGCTCACCTGGATCTCCTATCAATTCCTCCACGGGACGTTTCCCCGGAACATCTGCATCGGCCAGCTGGGGGAACAGGTATTCGTTCTGAACCTCCAGGGCCCGGAACCGGAGGGGGCTCTGGAACTGCTGGCAGAGCGGGTGGCCGCCCAAGTATGACAAAATCAGAAAGGAGCGCAAATCCATGAAAACACCCAAAAGCGCCTCGTATAAATGGAAGCTCAGCCCGGTGAACCTGATGGATATGCCCCGGTTTCAGGACTGGCTGAACCAGATGGCCCGCCAGGGGCTGTTCTACCACTGGTACTCCAACAAGGTCCTCGCTTTCTCCTTAGGCGCCTTCAGCCTGGTCCGCTTCCAGGTGAAAACCCCCGACCCCAACCGCCGCTACCGCCTGCACCCCGCCCCGGAGATGCTCACCGAGCCCCCCGCGGACCTGCTGGAGGAGTACCGGCAGTACGGCTGGACCTATGTGGATTACATCTACAGCACCTGCGTGGCCTACTTTCTCTTCACCACCGACGACCCCGCCGCGGTGGAGCCCTACGCCAGCCCGGACGAGCTCTACCGCGCCCTGCGTTTCCCCATCCGGAATTTCTTGATTTATAATTTCAGCTGGATCGTTCTTGTTTTTCTCGTGGGTTTTCTGCTCTACCAAACCTGGGAGAGCCAAGGGGCGGCGGGACTGGTCTCCCCGGAGCTTTTGCGGATATACGCCCTTTTGCTCTTCTCCGTGCCTGTATTTCTCTTCGGCACCGGCACGGAGTGGCTGATCTACTTCCTCCTCCGCCGCCGCCTCAAGCGGGAGCACACCACCCGGCCCACCCTGCCCCGGTGGCTGCTGCCGGTCCAGCGGGTCTTCGCGGTCATTCAGGGGGTCCTGCTTCTGGTGATGCTGTTGGTATCCGGCGGCTCCTTCTTCCGGCGGATGGACCGGCTTCTGGATTCCCGGCACGAGGTCCAGGCCGTAACGCTTCAGGCGCAGGTCACGGAGGACGTCCCCCTAGAGGACTGGGACCCCGGCTTCGACCTGCTCACTCTGGCGGAGATGGAGGGGGACGGAAGCTGGGTCCCCAGCAAGGACTTCACCTCAGAATTAGCCGATTTCACCCTCCGTTATAACACGGTGGACCTGCACGAGGCTCCCGATCAGCCCATTCCTATCTGGTACACCATCAATCAGGACGGCACGGGGAACAGCGGGGACTCCTCCCTGTCCATCTCCTACTATCTGGCCCGGGATACCCAGGCGGCCCAGGCGCGGCTGGAGCGGGAACTGGAATTGGACTCCGCCGATGGGTTCACCTATCAGTCCGTGGAGGTTCCGGGGGCTGAGGAATTTTGGTATGCCACGGTGGGCCTCGACCCGGAGGACAACATCTTCCCCTCCTGGTTCGTCCTGGCTTGGCAGGGGGACCGGCTCCTCTCCCTGCGCTATGACGGCTCTCTGGACCTGACCGGGTGGTTTGACGAGATCGCCGCCATGCTCACGCCAGCGGAAGGGTAACCGGCGGGGCAGCCCCCGCCAAGGAAAAGGAGGGAAATGGACATGAACCATTCCAAAGATACGACTGCCGGCCCCCTGGTGCGCAGATGGGCCCTGGTAAACGCCTCGGATCTTTCCCGCACGGAGGCCTGGCTGGAGGACATGGCCGCCCAGGGGCTGTTCTTCCACGACTTCTCCCGGTGGAGTATGCTGGCCCCCGGCCCCCTCTGGGTGGTTGTGTTCCAAAAAGATACCCCCAAGCCGGAGCGCCGGTACCGCCTGTGCCCCACCCGGCCCCAGGAGGCGGAGCCCTCCCAGGAGACCCTGGAGCTGTATGCCCAGTCCGGCTGGCAGTTCCTGCGGTACTGGGGCACCTCCTGCGTGTCCTACTACCTGTTCTACAGCGACGACCCCGCCGCCCCGGAGCCCTACACCGACCCGGACTCCCTCTATGAGGCCCTCCGGCCCCCGAAGAAAGACGTGCTCAATGACCTGATCCTGGGCGGGGTGCTGTTCGCCTCTGCGGTGATATTGAATATCTTACAAATTCTGGACCGCCAGCTCTCCTTCCTGCCCAACTGGATCTTTGCCGCCGCCGCGGTGCTGCTGGCCGCCCAGTGGATCGTCTCCCTCCTTCTGGATGGGGCCGACTGGCTCACCGTCCGGGCCCTCCGGCGGGAGATTCAAAAGAGGGACACGGTGCGGCCCGCCCCTCCCCCCGCCCTGTTCGCGGTGAACTGCCTGTTCTCCTCCCTTCTCTCCCTCCTGCGTTGGGGGCTCCTGGCCGTGGTTCTGGCCCTGGTCCTCTCCCTGTTCCGGATCAACAGTGACCTGCCCCTGGAGCAGTTCGACCCCGACTTTGACCTGCTCACCCTATCCGAGATGGAGGGGGACGGCAGCTGGACGCCGGAGACCGACCTGGAAGTCATGGATCAGACCCTCCGCTTCAACGCGGCGGACGTGTACCAGGACCCCGCCCAAGGGGTGCGGATGTGGTACGACATCGACCAGGCGGGCTACGGCACCAGCGGGGACTCCAGCATGACCATCCACTACTTTGTGGCGGACGGCGCCCAAACGCTCCTGACCGGCCTGACAGAGGACCTGCAAAGCCCCGACGGCGACCTGATTTCCTACCTCCCCCGCCAGCTCCCCTTCCAGCGGGAAGCCGTCCCCGGCACGGAGGAATTTTGGGTCCGCCGGGAGGGACGGAACTGGGACGTGGCCGCTTGGGAGGGGGACCGGGTGCTGGCTCTGCGGTACTCCGGCTTTCTGGACCTGACGGAGTGGTACGACGAAATTGCCGCCATGCTCACCCCAACTTCATAATGCCCAACAATCACATCGGGCCGGAGGGGGGATGTCCCCCCATCCGGCCCGATGTGGATGATTTCAAGGTGTCTCCCCGATTTTACTGCGCTCCAGGACGAACCGCCGGAAGCGGTCCGCCGCCGGGGAGAGGAAGCGCCCCCGGTCTGTGACCAGGAACACGTCTCGCCTGTGGTCCGGGGAGTGCAGGCGCAGCTTGACCACGTCCAGCTTCTCCAGCAGGTCCATATCCGGCAGCACCGCGGCCCCGAAGCCGTGGGCCACCAGTCCCGCTACCACCTGGTCCTCCTCGGTCTCGCAGGCGATATGGGGGGCAGCGCCGATGGCGGCAAACAGGCCGTCCACCACCCGGCGCAGGCCTGAATCCCGGGAGAAGTACACCATGGGATAGGGCAGGATCTCGGTCAGATCCACCTCACTCCGCTCCGCCAAGGGGTGATTCTGGGGAACGATCAGCACCAGCTCCTGCTGAAAGACCGGGACAGCGGTAAACGGGAGCTCCGGCGCCGGTTTTGAGCAGAAGATCAGATCGCAGCGCTGCTCCGTCAGACAGTCCAGCAGCGGCTGCGTGCGGTCGCTGTGGAAGGTGAAGCGGATGTTCTCCCCCGGATGGGCGGCTAAAAATTCTGCCGCCAGCCGGGGAATGTAGTCGCAGCCCAGCACCCGCAGAAAGCCCAGGCGGATCAGCCCCTCTCCCCGGGCGCTGCGGCGCAGGGCCTCCACCCCCTCGTCCAGAGCCGCCAGGCTCTGGCGGGTGCTGCGGAGAAATTCTTCGCCGAAACAGGTGAGGGTGGTGTTGCGGCCGGTCTTTTCAAACAGCGGCACCCCCAGTTCGGCCTCCAGCTGGTGGATGGCGTGGCTCAGGCTGGGCTGTGAAATGCAAAGCTGCTGGGCCGCCCGGGTGTAGTGCTGCACCTGGGCCAGACAGACAAAGTAGCGCAGATGATCCAGATTCACGGCCATTTCCCCCTTCTCCCCCAAACGAGCGGTCTATCTTCCGTTCAGTATAGCACGAATCATAGAAAAAAACTATCATTTTATAAAAATCATTCATTTGTTCTTTTCAACCTGCCGTGCTATTGTAGTAAGGAATTTGGACCCGTCAATAGGAGGAAACCTTCCATGCAGCCGATACCATCTGTCCGTTCCATTCAAACCGCCCGGAGGTCACAGACTCGCCGGCCGGTTCGTCCGCTGATCCGCGGAGAGCTTGCGCTGGTCATCGCCGTGCTGATCAACTCTCTGGGCGTGGTGCTCATGCTCCACTCCGGCGCGGGCATCTCTGCCATCTCCAGCGTCCCCTACGCCCTGTCCGAAGTGCTGCCCAGGCTGAGCCTGGGCACCTGGACCTATCTGTTTCAGGGAGCGCTGATTCTCAGCCTGATGCTTCTGCGCCGGCAGTTCGTCCCCTCCTATCTGTTCAGCTTTGTGGTAGGTTTCTGCTTCAGCGAGCTGCTGGACGTGTACGAGGTGCGGGTCAACACCCTTCCCGTCTCTTTCGGACTGTGCGTGCTGTACTTCCTCCTCAGCTATCTCCTCATCTGCACCGGCATCGCCCTATCCAACCGGTGCGGACTGCCCATCGTCCCCACCGACCTCTTTCCCCGGGAGCTGGCCCAGATCGTCCACGTCCCCTACTCCCGCATCAAGGTCGGATTCGACGTGTGCTGTCTCATCCTCACCGGGGCGGCCACCCTCCTCTTTCTGGGCTATCTGGACGGCCTGGGGATCGGCACGGTGCTGGCGGCCCTGACCATGGGCAAGGTCATCGGGTGGATCGGCTGCTGGATGGACCGCCGCTTCCGCTTTGCCACCGGCCGGATGCTCCGTCAGGCGGCTCAGAAATAAGAAAAGAAATGGCCGCCGGCGCTGCATAAAAGGGATGCAGCACCGGCGGCTTTTGCATGTCTTTTCGTCGTCACGGCTTGGGCCGTTCCAGGGAGGCGGCCCAGGCCAGCAGCTTCTCCGCTTCGCCGGCAGAATAGCAGGTATTGAGCACCTCCAACAGGGCGTTGGCGGTCATGTGCTCCGGCAGTTCCAGCTGTCGGAGCAGCGCCTGCCGCCGCTGGGCGCTGTCTGTTCGCCCGGTCAGTCCTGCGGCGAACAAATCCGCCTTGGTAAGCGCCGGGCCCTCCCGCTCCAGGCTATTTTCGTCCAGGAAGGTGGCCCCCGCCCGGTGGAGGACCTGCACCAGCACCTGGGGGGACATCCCCTCCACCCCCAGCTTGCCCTCCCTGCCCCGCTGGCGCTTGCGCCGCTCCTTGCCGTAGACGTCGGGGATGTAGGCGTGTTTCAGATATTGGCCGGGGATGGCGCTTTTGATGCGGTTTCGGATGACGAACCCCGCTCCGTCCGAGTCGGTGAGGACGATGAGTCCCCGCTTCTCCGCCGCCCGGCGGAGAAGGGCCATCCGCTCCGGGTCTTTAAAGATCCCAAAGCCCCGGGTCTCCAGGATCAGGGTGTCCACCACCTGGGAGAGGGTATTTTTGTCGTACCGCCCCTCCACCACGATGGCCTCCTGAATTTTCAGCATCCTTCCTGCCCTCCCCTCACCGCTTGGGAAGAGCCGGTCTCCGGGCGGGAGCGGCCAGCTCCAGCAGCAGGGAGGTGAGCAGCTGCTGCCCGTCCTGGCCGGTAGACTTCATAGCCAGGTCGATCTCGCCGCACCGGACCACCGCCCGGCGGCACCAAGGCAGGGAGAACCGCTTGGCCGCCCCCAGGAGCTTCTCCGCCGGATAGGGTTTCATCCCCCACAGGGAGGCCACATAGGCCGCCCCTTTCCCCCGCTCCAGGGCCAGCCGGGCGGAGTAGAGCTGCCGCATCTGCCGCCCCAGGGACCACATGATCTTGATGGGGGCCTCCTGCATCTGATAGAGCTCCCCTAGCACCTGGGCCGCCCGGTCAAATTTCCCCTCCCCGATGGCGTCGGTCATGCGGAACACCACCGCGTCCAGCTGGGGGGTGGCCACCGCGTCCACATCCCCCCGGGTGATGCGGGGGCCCTTGGCGTAGGCGCCGATCTTCTCGATCTCCCCGATGAGGTTGGTCATCAGGTCCCCGCACAGGAAGATCAGGTCCAGGGCCAGCTTGGAGTCGATGTCCTTCCCCAGCGCCCGGAACCGGCGGCGCACCCAGTCCACCAGGTCCCCCTGGTCCTGGCGCACAAAGTTGGCCACCACGCCGTTTTGCTTGATAGCCCCCGCCAGCTTGGTGCGGGCGTCCCCCTTATAGGGGAGCAGATCGTAGACGAATACCAGGCACACATACTCCGGCAGATCCCCCAGCAGCTTGATATACCCCTCCCGGTCCTTCTCTCCCGCCTTGAACAGGTCGTAGTCGGTGACCAGGACCAGGGTGCGCTGGGCCATCATGGGCAGGCAGTCCAGCGCCTCCTCCAGGCGGCGGGGGGACATCTCCCTGGCGGGGATCTCGTGGAAGTTGAACTCCCCCATCCCTCCGGTGAGAAGCTGCTCCTTCAGCCTGCCCAGGTAGTAGTCCCGGAGATAGGTCTCCTCCCCGTGGAGGATATAGAGTCTCCCCGGGTTCTGGGCGGCCAGGTCCTTTTTCAGCTGCTGATAGCCGGCGGTATCGGCTTTCTCTTTACGCGGCATGTCCTTCCTCCTGCTCTTTTGATTTACCGGTTAAAGGCGCTTAAATACTTCTCGATGCGGATGCCCTTGTTCTTTTCCCGCTCGTCCCGCTCCAGCAGGATCAGGGTCTCCAGCACGTCCATGGCCCGGCGCACCGCCGCCTCCAGAGGTTTTCCTGCCAGCAGCTCCCCTACCATCACAGCGGAGAACATGTCCCCGGTCCCTGGGAAATGGACCTTGATGAACTCATAGGGAATGGTGAAGTAGGCGCCGTTTTTGTGGTTATAGCCCCACACCACATGGCCGCCCGTCTCCGCCTCCATACCGCTGGTCACCACCACCGACCGGGGACCGAAGTCCAGCAGCCTGTCCACCACCTCCCGGGCCTCTTCCCTGGTCAGGCTCTCCTGGCCCACATACTTCCCGGTGAGGAAGGCCGCCTCGGTGAGATTGGGGACGATCACATCCGCTACTCCAATCAGGCGGCGCATATTCTCCACAGTTTTCTCCGTCACCCCGTTATAGAGCTTGCCGTCGTCCGCCATAATGGGGTCGGTCATCACCAGCAGGTTCTCCTTCTTCTGACTGGCGATAAAGTCCCGGATGATGTCCACCTGCTGGGCGGAGGCCAGGAAGCCGGTGGTGATGCAGTCGAAGGAGAAGTTCAGCTCCTTCCACACGGCGATGGACTGTTTCATATACTCGGTGGTATCCAGAATGGTAAACTTCCCGTAGTCCAGGGTGTTGGACACCAGGGCCGTGGGCAGGTTGTAGACGCTGTGCCCGAAGTTGGACAAAATGGGCAGCATGGCGGCCAGGGCCACTTTCCCGTAGCCGGGCATGTCGTTGATGATCAAAATATTCTTACTTTGTTCCATGGGTTTCCCTTCTTTTCTCGTTTTGCCTTATCTGCTCTGACTGGAACGTGCGCCTTTCAGAGGGGTCTTCACCCTTCCCCTCCAGTCCGGTGCCGGCCAGGGGGATCACGTTGATCACCGGCTCCTCATAGGGATGGGCCGCCCGGACGGCGGCCAAGGTCTCTTGGAGCCGCTCCCCCCGGCAGCAGACCTCGATTTTGATCTCCTCCGTCTGGCACAGCTCCCCCGGTTTTCCTAAAAATGGGTCCGTCCCCTCCAGTGGCCGCCAGCAGCTGTGGACCCGGCTCCAGCTCAGGCAGTGGTCGTAGGCCCCGATGTGCCCGGCGTCTGCCGCCCAGAGGGCCTCCTCCACGGCAGAGAAGTGGCTCTCCGGCAGGAAGATCTCCAGCTTATAGACCGCTTGGTTCATTTGTTCCCCTCCCGCTCCACATTCTCCCAAAATTCCTCGCTCTTTACGTTAGGCAGCCAGCGGCGGCGGTCGCCGCCCCGGCCGTCCTCAAACTGGCAGGCGGCGGCGTAGTCGCAGTAGCAGCAGGCGTTTTTCTCCGGTCCCCGCCAGAAGGGGTCGGCGGAGATGTTCCCCTCTGCGATCTCCCGGCAGATGTCCCGCAAAATACTCTGAATGTGCCCCCCCAGCCGGCCCAGCCGCTCGGCGGAGGCCAGGGCGTCCCCGGAGATGGCGCCGGTGGTCTTGGACACCTTCAGGGGGAGGAAGCGGTAACCCTTCTCCCCCGGCTCCTCCATGGCGGAGAGCACCGCCGGGTCGTCCAGCACCAGGCCGCTGCGGGTCAGCTCCTTGTCCATCTGCCTGCGCCAGGCCTCGTCGCTCATGGTCCGGTTCCCCCGGATCACCGCGTCCCGGGCGGGGAGATAGAGCACGCCCGCCCCCTCCACCGGCTGGCCGTAGTATACCTCCCCCCGGTCCTCCAGGGTGAAGAGGTAGAGCAGCATTTGCAGCCCCAGCCCGTTCCACACCTCGGTCAGGTCAAAGGACTTCTTGCCCGTCTTATAGTCCACCACCCGCAGATACAGCCGCCCGTCGTGGACCCAGCCGTCCACCCGGTCCACAAAGCCGGTAATGCGCAGGGTCACCCCGTCCACCGTGAACTCCACCGGCGGCAGGTCCTTTCCGGAGCCGAAGCCCAGTTCAAAGGAGATGGGCCGGAACTTGGACGCAGCCAGTTCCTCCACCACGTTGCCCACCACCGCCTGCACCGACCGCAAAAGCCGGCGGAACAGATACCGGAAGCGCTCGGTCTGGTTTTCCAGGCCCCCCAGCTCCTCCCGGACGTACCGGTCCACCGCCGCCTTCGTCAGCTCCCGCAGCCGCCGCCGGTTCTCCGCCCCGCCGATGGGGTCCTCCCAACCGGGGAGGACCAGCTGCTGGAACATCTCGTCCTGGAGCACCTGTTCCAGCACATAGTGGACAAAGGTGCCGTACTCCGGCGCTGTAAAGCCAGCGGGCTTGCGGGGTTCCGCCTCCAGGCCATAGCGCATGAAGTAGGAGAAGTGGCAGGATTTGTATTTGTCCATCCGGGAGGCGGACATGGCCACCGCCCGGCCGTACAGGCAGTCCACCGCCGGGCGGGACAGCCTTCCCCGCTCCCAGCGGGCCGCCCGGTCCAGGCGGGCCACCGCCGGGGCGTACTCCGGCAGCCGGGCCAGGGCGTCGTGGGCCGCCCGGCTCCGCCCCGCCTGCTCCAGAGCGGGAAGAGGGGCCTGCAGCCGGAAGCGCCCCTGGAGGTCTTCCTCCTGCTGGACCTTCAGGTCGGAGAACAGCCGCTGGAGCCGTTGGGTCAAGAAGCTGGGCCGCCGCTCCTCCCCGGCCAGGCTCTGGCCGGGCCAGCTCACCACCAGCTTCCGAGTGGGGCGGGAGGCAATGAGGTAGACGGTGGTCATCTCCCGGTACAACAGCTCCTCCCCCGACTGGTTCAGCTCCAGGCCGTAGGAGGCCAGCAGGGAGCGGTCGTCGTCGGAGAGCAGCCCCGGGGCGGCGCTCACCATGGGGATGGACTGGTCGTCCGCCCCCAGCAGGAAGAGGACCTTCACCGGATGCCCGGTCTGGCGGGTGGTCTCCCCTGCCGTCACCCGGTCCAGAGAGACCGGGATGCTCCCCACGTCGTACTGGGAGAGCACCAGGCGAAACAGGGCCGCGAACTCATCCAGCTCCATGGTGGCGTCCTCCAGCTGCGCCGCGCACTGCTCCAGGCCGCCGCACAGGATGGACCACAGCTGCCGGTACTCCTCCGCCAGGGCGGGCTGTTCCCGGCGGCGCAACTCCTCCACCCGCTCCTCCAGGCGCTCCGGCAGCCCGATCTGCTCCAAAAATGTGTAAAGGGCAATTGCCTGTCCCCTTCCGGTATGGTTGGGATTTTTCCGCAAAACCTCCAGCGGCCCGGCCACCTGCCGCCGGGCATGGTCCAGCCGCTCCACCAGAGCCTGGTCCTCCTCCTGCCAGGTCTGTCCATACCCCCTCGGGTGCATGGCCCAGGCCTTCTTCTGGGTCCACCGGCTGCCCCGCAGGTTCCACTTCAGGACATAGTTTTCCAGCAGGTCCCGATCCTCCTCCGGAAGGTCGGTGAGGCCGGTTTTCAGATACCGGAACACATCGTCATAGCGATACCCGTTGGCCACCGTATCCAGGGCCGCCGTCACCAGGGTCAGCACCGGCTTTTCCAAAATATCCGTCATGGCGGAGGAGAACACCGGGATCTCATACCGGGGGAACACGGACTCGATCAGGGGCTGATAAGCCGCAAAGTCCCGGGCCACCACCCCGATCTCCCGGTAGCGGTACCCCTCCTCCCGCACCAGGGTCCGGATGCGGGAGGCGGTCCACTCCACCTCGGAGCGGGGGGTGAGGGCCCGGAAGAGCTCCACTTCTCCGCCGCAGGAGACCGTCTCCGCCGGAGCGTTGGAAAACAGCTCCCGCTCCACATGGAGGAGGGCGGCATCTTTTTCTGTTGAAGGGCTATCAAGCAATTCTACTTCACATGGAATATGTTCCTGTTTCGCCACCCGGAGCAGCCGGGCCGCGGTGCGCCGGGCGGGGGAAAAGATCCCCGTCCCCCTCTCGTCCTCCTCCAGGTGGTCGCAGGTGAGGGTCACGGTGAGGCAGTCCGCCTGTTTCATCAGCTCCCGCAGCACCTCCCGCTGCTGGGGGGTGAAATCGGTGAAGCCGTCCAGCCAGAGCTGGGCCCCCTGGGCCCAGGGGTGCTCTTTCAGCTTCTCCGCCGTCCGGGTCAGCCGGTCCCGGGGGTCCAGGGCGGTGCGGGCGGACAGGGCCTCGTAGGCGGCACAGATGAGCCCCAGATCCCGCAGCTTGTCCCCCTCGCTCCCGCCGGCCTCCTCCCCCGCCTGGAGGAGGACCTCCGGCCGGACGCAGCAGCTTTTCAGCTCGTCCACGGTGGAGAGCAGTTCCTCTAAAAAGGCGGGCCGGCGGGAGGGGCGGGCATACACGGTCAGCTGGGAGGTCACCGCCCGCACCGCCCGGTGCATCAGCAGGATGCGCCCGCCCGCGTCCAGCTCCGGCTCTCCCATCCCACCCGCCGTCAGGAACACCCGGTTGGCCAGGCGGCTGAAGGAGAGCACCTCGGCGTACAGGGAGACCCCGTCCCCTCCAAAGCGGCACAGGGCCCGCTCTGCCTCGTGGGACTGCTGCTCGGGCACCATCAGGATCTGCCGCTTGTCCTGGCCCGGGCGGCAGATGCGCCGGAGCACCTGGGTGGTCTTGCCGCTCCCGGCCCGTCCCAATATCAGCTTCAGCATCGGCGCTCCTCCCTTCCCCGCTCATTTCTCCCATCATACCACACTTGCTCCGGCAAAAAAAGACTTTCTTGCCGGCGCGGCTTGGCCCGGCGCTTTCGGAAAGCGGCCAGGGATTTCCCCGGAAACGGATAGGGAAAACGAAAACTGGGTCCGCAAGACTTGCATCCTTCGGCAAATACTGCTACAATACAACAAAACCGCTGCCGGCAAGACGGGCGGTTTTGTTCCTGGCCTCCGGGCCGATGTTTTAGGGATTTGGAGGCTTTTCTTGTATGGATGAACTTCGGCCAGGCCGCCCTCGGGACGAGGGGCCGGACCCCCGCCGTTCCCGCCGCCAAGGCGGCTGGATGAGCAAATTGTCTCTGGTCTTCTCTATTTTGGCATTGCTGGTGTCTTGCGCAGTGCTTGTCCTGGTCCTGTTTGGAGAGCCGGAGCCCCAGTACATCACCTACCGGGACCAGCAGCTGCTGGTGCTGGATGGGGTGGACAAAAATACCTATGACCCAAACGCCTTTACTACGGACAGCCATGGCTGGATCCACTATGAGAAAGACGGGAAGCAGGCCGCCCAGGGGGTGGACGTCTCCATTTACCAGGGGGAGGTCGACTGGCAGGCGGTGGCGGACGCCGGGATCGACTTTGCCATGATCCGGGTGGGCTACCGGGGCTACTCCCAGGGCTCCCTTCAGCTGGACGAGCGCTTCCAGGCCAACATGGAGGGGGCGCTGGAGGCGGGGCTGGACGTAGGGGTCTATTTCTTCTCCCAGGCCACTACGGTCCCCGAGGCGGAGGCGGAGGCAGATTTTGTTTTGGAGGCCATCCGCGGCTACCCCATCCAGTACCCTGTGGTCTTTGACTGGGAATTCGTTACCGCCAACGAGCCCCGCACCGACGGCATGGACGGCCAGGGGGTCACCCAGTGCGCCTCCGCCTTCTGCGAGCTGATCTCCATCGCCGGCTACACTCCCATGGTCTATTTCAACCAGGATATGGGCTATCTCTTCTACCAACTTGACCAGCTGGACTCCTCCGCCTTCTGGCTGGCGGAGTACGGCAGCCGCCCGGACTTCTACTACGACTTTGAGATGTGGCAGTACACCCACACCGGCACGGTGCCGGGCATCCAGGGCAATGTGGACCTGAACCTGGCCTTCCGGGACTTTTCGGAATAAACCTAAAAATACGGAGCCGGCGAGAGCCGGCTCCGTATTTTTGTCTGGTTATGCCTCCAAAATCTCCTCAGAAATTTCCTCCCCCATCCTGGCCCCCCGGTCGAAGTCCACATAGGGGTGATAGAGGGCCTCCAGATCGTCGTGCATGGCCTTGGCCTGGGCCAGGGAGGACACCGCCTCCTCCACCAGGGCCCCGGATACTTTCAGGGAAAACCGCAGCCGGGACCGGCAGCGGCGCAGCAGCTCCCCGTCCGTCAAAGTCTCCAGCCGCAGGCGGCGGCAGACGGTTCCGGGGTAGGGATTTCCGGGGGTGGTGGAGACGAAGGCCAGCCCCGCCTCGGGCACCAGCAGGTGGGCCAGGCGCTGAGGGGCCATGGGGTCCGGGCAGGCCACCACGTCATAGCCCCCCGCCGCCGCCCCGGCCAGCAGGTGGCCCAGCAGCAGATGGGCCAGGCCGTACCGGTCGGACAGCTCGTAGACCCGGGTACACTGGGCGGCCACGGTGCCGTAGAGGGTCAAAACCCCCTTGTGGGTCACCGCCCCCAAAAAGCGCTGCTTCACCTGGCCCGGGCCCGCCTTTCCCTTGGGTCTCAGTTCCCGGGAGAGGATGCCCCGGGCCCGCTTGGCCAGCTTCCCCTCCAGCTCCTGGGTCACCAGCGTGGCCCGCATGTCCTCTAAAATCTCCGCCGCCGCGCCCAGGCAGCGGTAGCAGCGCTGATAGTGCTCCTTGTAGCCGGTCATGCAGGACTGGAGCTCCTCCCGCACCGCCCCCAGGGCCGCCCGGTCATAGCACGCCCCCAGGTTGACGTACTCCTCCACCACGCCGGGGTACTTGGGTTCTACCACGTGGGAGAGCGTCTCCTAAGGACGCCCCATGGCGTTTTTCTCAGAATCTCCACCGGATGCGCACCTCCTGCCCCCCGGTCTCCGGGTCCTTTTCCCCGATTTCAATCTTCTCGATCAAAAGGGCCATCAGCTCCCGGGGGACCTCCTCCAGCCGGAGCAGAGCCCGGGCCCGCTCCCGCCAGGGGAGCTGTCCATGGGCACTCTCCTGCTCCAGTTCCCCCCGCAGCCCCTCCAGCCGCCGCTCTAGGCGGTCCTGCTCCGCCAGAAACTCCCGGTTCAGCGCCGCAAACTGCTCCGCGCTGATTGCGCCGGAAGTTTTATCCAGGTACAGCTCCCTCAGCGCCTGCCTTCGTTTCTCCCATTGAGCCGTCAGCGCCCGCTGCTCCCGCTCCAGAGTTTCTGTGCGGGAGTCCCGGGGCGGGGAGAGCTCCAACACCTCCAGGGGGCAGTGCTCCTGCACATAGGCCCGGACACGCTGGGATACCAGCTCCAGCAGCCGGTCCAGCCGGATGGAATGGCGGGTACACCGCCCGCTTCCCTCCGCCGCATACCCCTGGCAGCGCAGGTAGGGCAGCCCCGGCCCGTCCCGCCGGCGCTTTTCCGTGCGGCCCATGGTGCTGCCGCAGTCCAGGCATTTCACCAGGCCGGACAGCCGGTGCGCCTTCCCCCTGCCGCTGCTCCTGCTGCGCAGCGTCAGCCCCTGCTGGACGGCCTGGAATACTTCCCAGCTGACGATGGCCTGGTGGGTGCCCTCCACCCGGAACCACTGCCCCTGGGGTACGTCCACCACGGCTTTGGACTTATAGCTCACCTTTCTCCGCCGCCCCTGGACCATCACCCCGGTGTACATCTCGTTGCGGAGGATGCGCCCCACGGCGGTCTTGCTCCACTCCCCGCCGGGGCGCGCCGCCGGGCCGGCGGGGCCCCACCCCCGCTCCCGCTTGTACCGGGCGGGGCCGGGAACTCCCTGGGCGTTGAGCCGCCGGGCAATCTCCTGCTTCCCCGCCCCCGCCAGGGACCAGCGGAAGATGTCCCGCACCACCCCGGCGGCCTCCCCGTCCACCAGCAGCCGGTTTTTGTCCGCCGGGTCCTTCCGATAGCCGTAGAGGGGCGCGCCGCCGATGTACTTCCCCTGCCGCCGCTTCCCGTCCAGCACCATACGGACATTCTCTGACAGGTCCTCCAGATACCACTCGTTCACCAGGCCGTTGATCTGCCGGGCCTTCTTGTTCCCCTTCACCTGGGTGTCGGCGTTGTCCGCCACCGCTAGAAAGCGCACCCCCCACAGGGGGAACAGGCCGTGGAGGTACTTCTCCACCAGCTCCATATCCCGGGTGAACCGGGACTGGCTCTTGCACAGGAGGATCTGGAATTCCCCGTCCTGGGCCGCCTGGAGCATCCGGTTGAAATCCGGCCGCTGCCGGTCCGCCCCGGAGTAGTCCTCGTCGCAGTAAATGCCCACCACCTCCCAGCCCCGGTCCGCCGCGTACCGGATCAGAAGGTCCTTCTGGTTCTGGATGCTCTCCGACTCCCTCCCATGCCGGTCCCCGTCCTCTTTGCTCAATCGTACATAGATGGCGCAGCGCACCCCCTCAGCCCTCCCCGCTGCCAGGTGCACCCGCCTCCGGCTCCTCCAGGGCCCGCCGGAGCCAGCCAGCCACCGCCCGCCGCAGCGCCTCCCAATCGGGCTGCCCGCCGGCGTGGAATTCCTCGGTCACATGAAACTGCGTGTCTTTCATACATATCCCTCCCCCAAGACCCTATGTGGCCGGAGGGAAGGATATGAAACGGCCCGCTCAGAGGGGATCGGTTCCCCTCTGAGCGGGCCGTTAAAGTCTTTCTCTCTGTTCTTACCGCTTGATGAGCACCACCGCCACGTCGTTGACGTTGGTCCCAGTGGGGCCGGTGCGGATGAGGGCGTCCACTTTCTCCAGAGCGGGGTAGGCGTCGTTCTCCGCCAGCACCTGGTGGATCTTCAGCCCCACCTCCTCCAGGCGGGCCTTGGTGGTCCCGTCCACGATGCCGCCGGCGGCGTCGGTGGGGCCGTCGGTGCCGTCGGATCCCAGGGAGAAGATCAGGGTGTCAGCAAGGCCGGAGATCCCCTCCGCGGCGGACAGGGCCAGCTCCTGATTCCGGCCGCCCTTGCCGTGGCCGGTGAGCTGCACCACTGTCTCGCCCCCGGCCAGGAAGGCCAGGGAGCGGCCGTCGTCCTGGTGGGTCTTGGCGATGGAGGCCAGGAAGGAGCCGGCCTCCTTGGCCTGGCAGCACAGCTGGTCGGTGAGGAGCACCGGCTCATACCCCAGCTCCCGGCAGGCCTCGCCGGCGGCGGCGCACAGCTCCCGCACGCTCCCGGTGATCACCGTCTCCACATTGTCCAGGGTCTTGGGGGTCTCGTGGGTCAGCAGCTCCCGGGCCTGATCGCTCAGGTGCAGATGGTACTTCTCCGCGATGGCCAGCGCCTGCTGGCAGGTGGACTGGTCGGGATAGGCGGGGCCGGAGGCGATCATGTCCAGGGGGTCCCCCAGGATGTCGGAGAGAACGATGGAGTACACCTTGGCGGGGGCGCACAGCTGGGCGAAGCGGCCCCCCTTCACCGCGGAGATGCGCTTGCGGATGGTGTTCATCTCCACGATGTCCGCCCCGCAGCCCAGCAGCTCCTGGGTCAGCGCCTCCAGCTCCTCCTCGGGGATCAGGGGGCTCTCAAACAGGGCGGAGCCGCCGCCGGATACCAGGAAGACCACCGTGTCCTCTGCCTTCAGGTCCCGGACCAGATCCATGGCCGCCCGGGTCCCCCGGAAGGAGCCCTCGTCGGGCACCGGGTGGCCCCCCTCGATGATGGTGCAGTGGGGGATGTCCCCCTGGCTGTGGTCGTGCTTGGTGACCACCACGCCGGCCTCCAGCCGGTCCCCCAAGATCCCGGCGGCGCAGCTGGCCATCTGCCAGGCGGCCTTGCCGATGGCCACCAGGAAGACCCGGCCGGAGCCAAACTCCTTCCCCTCCAGGGCGCGGCGGACCGCCTGGTCGGGCAGGCAGGCCTTCAGGGCGCGCTGGATGACGGTTTGTGCATCAGTATGAATGGACATGGTAATTCCTCCTTGTTTAGATTCCTTCGCTGGGTGATTCTCTTTCCTCCCCCTGGGCGGAAAACAGGCTGGCAAAGTACAGCAGGACGGCCCCCTTGGGCTCCCGGACGCTGTACCCGGTCATCTCCCGGATCCGCCCCAGGCGGTAATGGACGGTATTTTTGTGGAGATACAGGGCCTGGGCCATCTCCTTGACGTCACCGCGGCACTGAAAGTAGAGCAGCACCGTGTTGCGGACCTCCTCCCGCTCCTGGGCGGTACAGCCGGAGAACACCAGCTCCATCAGGTCCCGGCGAATGTCCGGCGGAATGCTGTCCGCCAGAAATTCCAGGGAGACCTCGTCGTAAAACAGCACCCGCCCGCCGGAAGTCCGGGCCGTGCGGCAGGCGGTGCGGGCCTCCTGATAGCACCGGCGGACCTCCAGCCCCCGGCGGCCGTCCGTGCTCATCCCGCCCCACACCTGGGCCTGATAGGCGCTCTCCAGCTCCCCCCGGATCTGGTCCACCCGGGAGAGGACCTCGTACCGGTTCCGGTCCTGAAACAGCAACAGGATGCGCTGGTTGATGACGGCGCACAGGCTGTGCTCCCACCGGCTCAGGTAGGGGCGGATGTGCTTTAAGTACAGGGCGTTGCGCATCTCCCGGGAAACCTGGTGGGCACCCGAGTCTTGCACCTCCAGGATGACCACCGTCCACCGGGCGGTGATGTCGATGCCCAGCATGTCCCCCCGCAGCTCCAGCTCCGGCGGGTCCGGCTCCTCCGAGAAGAGCCACGCCTCGATGAAGCACTGCCTTGCGCTGTCCAGCAGGTCCTCCTGCTCCTGGCGGCGGATGTCCTGGATCATGATCTCGGTCATCCGCTTGATGACGCTGCCCAGGGTGTCCACCTCCTCCGGGGGGCCGGTAATGCCGATGACCCCCACGGTCTGCCCGTCCATCTGAATGGGCAGGTTCACCCCCCGGCGGGCCCCGCCGGAGGGCCCGTCCTCCCGGACGGTGAGGCGGGGCAGCCCCTCCCGCAGCACCTGGCAGGCCCCCTCGTGGCGCTGGCCCACCCGCTCCGGGTCGGTGCTGGCGAAAATGACCCCATCCCCGTCCATAATGTTGATGTGATGGCCGGTGATCTCCTTGATCTCCTGGACGATGGAGCGGGCCGCGGCTTCTGATATAAACATACCTCACCTTACCCTGAATTTTGTCTAAAAATTTTTATGGTGCTTTAGGTAATATCCAAAAATAGTCCCAGTTATGGATGAGTATAAACAAAAACGCCCCCTGTGTAAAGGGATTTTTCAGAAAATTGTCAAAAATTCCAGTCAGCAGGAGGGCCTGTCCCGTAAATGGGCCGCGTCCTTCCGATCCGCTCCCGTGGGGCGCGGTACCATCCACCAGGGCGGCCCGCCGCCCGGGCAGCAGTACCGCGTCCAGGGAGTCCGGGTCGCCGGAGCAGAGGATGTACTCTACCGTCTCCCCCTCCTCCTCCGCCCGGGCGGCCACCTGCCGCATGAGGGTGGACTTGCCGCAGCCCGGTCCCCCCTTCAGGATGTAGATGACGCTGGCCTGTTCCGGGGCGAGCAGCTCCGGGTACAGGGAATAGAAGCCCTGGGGCGAGTTGGCCCCCAGGAAATATTGGATCTGATTGGATTTGCCCATTGTTTTTCCCTCCATTGGCTCCAAATCTGACCCAGACTATGCGTCCCGACAGCCGGGGGTGCGAAAATCCCGGCTGGTCAAGGGGAAAAAACTGCGGTATAATATGGAATAGCGCCCCACGGGCACTCCCGCCCGCCGGTTTTACGCCGGTTTTACGTCCCCTTTACCGGCGGGCAGGCCCCCGCGGCCTGCATCTGTGGTATAATGCCTGGGAGGACGGGCCCCGGCCCGCCGCTCTCCCCGCCGGAGGGGCCGCGCCTGCCCCTTGGCGGGAATGTTCGGAATGTGGAAAATGGAGGAACTCCTATGACATTGGAGAAAACGCGATTTCTTTCCTATATCTGTCCCCACTGCCGCCAGTCGGTAATCGTGGAAAAGGACGTCTTTTCCCTGGCGGCCGCTCCGGCCCACATCAAATGCCCCTGCGGCAAGTCGGAGCTGGTGGTAGAATTTTTGCCCCAGCGGGTCCACCTCACGGTCCCCTGTGTGGCCTGCGGCCGGGAACACCAGGTCTCCTGCCCCACCCACGCCTTCCTGCGGGAGAAAGCCCTGGCCTTCTCCTGCGCCTCCTCCGGGCTGGACTGCTGCTATGTGGGGGAGGAGGGACCGGTCTACGCCGCCACCGCCCGGCTGGAGCAGGCGGTGGACAAGCTGGGGGACCCCGCCTCCGAAGAGGACGGCGCAGAAAAAGCCCCCTTCCTGGACCCGGTGGTGATGGAGGAGGTTTTATCTGAGATCCGGGACATCGCCGCCCGGGGCGGGAGCTCCTGCACCTGCGGCTCGAAAAACTGGACCTTCCAGGTCAACTACAGCTCGGTGGACCTGATGTGTACCCACTGCGGGGCCCAGATGCGCATCCCCGCCGCCACCGCCGACGACCTGGCCGATCTGTGCTGCAAGACCACCCTGCTGCTCCGGGGAAAGGAGCGGGAATAACATGAGCCTATACTATGAGATGACACTGCCCATCGACTCCCGGGACGTGGACGGGAACGGGTTCTGCAAGGCCTCCGCCCTGCTGGGGCACATCCAGGAGGCGGCCGCCCAGGCCGCCGAACAGGGGGGCTTCGGCCGGGAGCTGACCTTGGAGCGCTACCACGCCTTCTGGATGCTCACCCGGGTGTGGTACCGGCTGCGCCGCCCCCTTCGGTGGGAGGAGCGGCTGACCATCCGCACCTGGCACCGGGGCAACAAGGGGGCCTCCATGTACCGGGACTACGACCTGTTCGTCCAGGGGGAGCTGGTGGGGGAGTGCGTCTCCGTCTGGGTGCTGGCCGACCTGGAAAACCGGCAGCTCCTCCGCATCGGCGCCCTGTCCGAGCTGGACGGGACGGACGGAGGACCGCTGTGCAAGGAGAAAAAGCTCTCTAAGCTCCGCCTGCCCGACACCCTGGAACTGGCGGGCCGGCGGCGGATGCGCTACAGCGACATGGATCTGAACGGCCATGTGAACAACACCCGGTACGCCGACTTCGCCTGCGACGCCCTGGAGATGGAACATCTTGGGCCGGACCGCTTCCTCTCCTCCATGCAGATCGGCTATCTGGCCGAGTGCCGCCCGGGAGAGGACCTGCTTTTGCGCACCGCCCGGGAGGACGGGACCTGCTATGTCCAGGGAATCGACGAAGCGGGCAAATCCCGCTTTGACGCGGCGCTGATTTTTGGCGAAGTGATTTCTTGACAATCTGCCCAGATGGGGGGTACAATGGAACATCTAAACATACTTTTTTGGAAAACCAATCCCGCGCCCGGCGCGGGCGGAAGGAAAAGGAGTTGTAGCTTATGGTCAATCAGGACGCCGCCCAGAAGTTCGTCAAGCAGGGGCTCACCTTTGACGATGTGCTGCTGATCCCCGCGGCCAGCGATGTGCGCCCCGCCGAGGTGGATCTGCACACCCAGCTGACGAAGAAGATCCGGCTGAATATCCCCCTTATCAGCGCCGCCATGGATACCGTCACCGAGTACCGCATGGCCATCGCCATCGCCCGGGAGGGCGGCATCGGAATCATCCACAAGAATATGTCCATCAGCCAGCAGGCCGAGCAGGTGGATATGGTCAAGCGCTCGGAAAACGGCGTCATCACCAATCCCTTCTGGCTGGCCCCCGGCCACACCCTGGCCGAGGCGGATGAGCTGATGGCCAAGTTCCGCATCTCCGGCGTGCCCATCTGCGACAACGGAAAGCTCATCGGCATCATAACCAACCGTGATATGAAGTTTGAGACGGACATGAACCAGCTCATCGACAATGTTATGACCAAGGACCACCTGGTCACCGCCCCCGAGGGCACCACCCTGGCCGAGGCCAAGGAGATCCTGCGCAAGCATAAGATCGAGAAGCTGCCCATCGTGGACAAGGACTTCCACCTGAAGGGTCTGATCACCATCAAGGACATCGAGAAGGCCGAGGTCTACCCCAACTCCGCCCGTGACGAGAAGGGCCGCCTGCTGGTGGGCGCCGCCATCGGCGCCACCTCCGACGTGCTGGACCGGGTGGCCGCTCTGGTGGAGGCCGGCGTGGACGTGCTGTGCCTGGACTCCGCCCACGGCCATGAGCAGCACATCCTGGAGTCGGTGAAGCGGGTCAAGGCCCTCTACCCCGACGTGCAGCTCATCGCCGGCAATGTGGCCACCGCCGGCGGCACCCGCGCCCTCATTGAGGCGGGCGCCGACTGCGTGAAGGTGGGCATCGGCCCCGGCTCCATCTGCACCACCCGCGTGGTGGCCGGTATCGGCGTGCCCCAGATCACCGCCATCTATGACGCGGCCCGGGTGGCCGCCGAGTACGGCGTCCCCCTCATCGCCGACGGCGGCGTGAAGTTCTCCGGCGACATCGTCAAGGCCATTGCCGCCGGCGGCAACGTGGTCATGATCGGTTCTCTGCTGGCCGGCTGCGAGGAGTCCCCCGGCGACACCGAGATCTATCAGGGCCGCCAGTTCAAGACCTACCGGGGCATGGGCTCCCTGGCCGCCATGAGCCACGGCTCCAAGGACCGCTACTTCCAGGAGGGCAACAAGAAGCTGGTCCCCGAGGGCGTGGAGGGCCGCGTCCCCTATAAGGGATCCACCAGCGACACCATCTATCAGCTGATGGGCGGCCTGCGGGCCGGTATGGGCTACACCGGCTGCCACACCATTGACGAGCTTCAGGAGAAGGCCCAGTTCATGCAGATCACTGCCGCGGGCCTGCGAGAA
>CALWWF010000118.1 GCA_944385165.1 uncultured Oscillospiraceae bacterium | reverse complement strand
TCCCGGTTGAGGATGGTGGAGATGGTGGGGGCGTAGGTGGAGGGGCGGCCGATGCCCTTCTCCTCCAGGGCCCGGATGAGGGTGGCCTCGGAGTAGCGGGCGGGGGGCTGGGTGAAGTGCTGCTCCTCCTTGGTGCCGTTCAACGTCAGGGGCTCCCCCTCCCTCAGGTCCGGCAGAGGGGACTGGGGGGCCTCCTCCTCGTCGTCCCGGCCCTCCTCATACACGGCGGTGAAGCCGGAGAACTTCAGCTCCGAGCGGCTGGCCCGGAAGGCGTAACCGGCGGACTGGGTCTCGATGGACACGCTGTCATAGACGGCAGAGGCCATCTGGCAGGCCAGAAACCGGCTCCAGATCAGCTTATAGAGGCGGAACTGCTCGGTGGTCAGGTCTTTTTTGATGTCCTCCGGCACCAGGGTCACGTCCGAGGGACGGATGGCCTCGTGGGCGTCCTGGGCGTTGCCCCGGGTCTTGTAGTGCCGGGCCTTGGGGGGATAGTACTCCTTGCCGTAGCGGCTCTCGATGAACCCCTTGGCGGCGGCGATGGCCTCCTCAGACAGGCGCAGGGAGTCGGTACGCATATAGGTAATAAGGCCCACGGTGCCCTCCCCGGTGATGTCCACCCCCTCATAGAGCTGCTGGGCAATGGACATGGTGCGGGCGGGGGTCATGTTCAGCTTCCGGGAGGCCTCCTGCTGGAGGGTGGAGGTGGTGAAGGGGGGCGCGGGGTTGCGCTGCTTGTCCTGCCGCTTCACTTTCGTCACCTGCCAGGGAGCGGAGGACACCGCCTGGACCACGGCGTCCGCCTCCTCCTTGTTGCTTAGCTCCATTTTCTTCTCCCGGCCGTAGAACATGGCCTGGAACCCCCCCAGGTTGGGGGCCACTCGACTCAGGTCCGCCTGGATGGACCAGTACTCCTGGGGCTGGAAGGCGCGGATCTCCTCCTCCCGCTCCACCACCAGGCGGGTAGCCACCGACTGCACCCGGCCCGCCGACAGCCCCCGGCGGATCTTCTTCCACAGCAGGGGCGAGAGCTCATAGCCCACGATTCGGTCCAGAATGCGCCGGGCCTGCTGGGCGTCCACCAGGTTCTGGTCGATGGCCCGGGGGTGGGCGATGGCCTCGTTGACCACCTTTTTGGTGATCTCGTTAAAGGTCACCCGGTAGGTCTTGTCGTCGGGGATATTCAGCAGCTCTTTCAGATGCCAGGAGATGGCCTCCCCCTCCCGGTCCGGGTCGGTGGCCAGATAGACCTTACCGCTCTTCTTGGCCGCTTTCTTCAGGTCGCTGATGGTGTCCTCCTTGCCCTTGATGGGCTGGTAGTCCGGCTGAAAGCCGTGCTCCACGTCAACGCCCAGCTTGCTCTTGGGCAGATCCCGGACGTGGCCCATGGACGCCTTCACCTCATACCCCGGCCCCAAATACTTCCCAATGGTCTTGGCCTTGGACGGGGACTCTACGATCACTAGATCGGTCTTTTCTGCCACTTTGATAAACCTCCTATTTTCAGAGCAATCCGTCATTTCAGAATGGAGAGTTGAGAGTGAAGATGTGGCGTCCGGCGCAGCCGGACAATTTGAAATCATTCGCCTTCGGCGAATTCCATATCTCCACTCTCTACTCTTCACTCTCCACTCTCTTCTCCCTTGCTCTAAAAATTTAACCTTCTTCTAATATAACCAGGGATGAAAACCTCCGTCCCGGGTGCTCCTGGACCGCGCCGTCCACCTGGAGCATAGTCAGGGCGGAGAGCACCCGCCGGGCGGGGATCTGAGTGAGCTCCACCAGCTCGTCGGCGGTGTACTTCTTTCCCCCGTCCCTGCCCAGCGCATGGAGCAGGGAGAGCTGGTCGTCGGTAAACCGCTCTTTCTGCTGCTCCGGGGAGACCTGCTCCCGCTCCACCTCCGCCCTGGCTGGTGCCTCCGGCGGCGCGGTTTCCTGCTCCAGCAGCTGCTCCAGACGCTGCCGGGCCGCCTCCGGCGACAGGGGCGCGGCTTTGGAGAGTTTCTGCGGGAACCGGTCCACATATTCCTCCAAAATGTCCTGGGCGCAGGTCACCGCCCGGGCCCCCTGGCGCAGCAGCCAGTTGGGCCCCTCGCTCATGGGGGCGTCGATGTTGCCGGGGATGGCAAACACGTCCCGGTTCTGCTCCACCGCGTGCTCGATGGTGCGCATGGTGCCGCTGTACCGGGCGCACTCCACCGCCACCACCCCCAGGGCCAGGCCGCTGATGATCCGGTTCCGGATTGGAAAGTGGTCCCCGATGGGGGGCGTGCCCGGGGGATACTCGCTGATGAGGGCCCCGGCGGCAGCCACATCCTCATAGAGGAAGCGGTTCCCCCATGGGTATGGCACATCCACCCCGCCGCCCAGCACGGACACCACCGCGCCCCCGCCCTGAAGGGCGCCTTTCAATGCGATGGTGTCGATGCCCTGGGCGATGCCGGAGACCAGCAAGACCCCGTTTCGGGCCAGATCCAGTCCCAGCTGGGCCGCCACTTTCGTCCCATAGGGGGAGGGCTTCCGGCTGCCCACCACGCCGATGGCCGCCTCCTGGTCGAAGCGGAACAGGCTGCCCCGGATATACAGCACCGCCGGCGGATCGGAAATCTCCCGCAGCCGCTCGGGATAGTTTGCGTCGTGGAGGGTCATGATTTTGATCCCCAGCCGGTCGCAGTCCCCCAAGATCCGGTCGGTTCCCTCCGTCCCCTTCTCCCGCAGAGAGCTGCGAGCCAGGGCGGACAGGCCAGGGATCTGGTTATACTGCTCCGGATCGGCGTAAAAAGCCCGCTCCGGTGTGCCAAAATACTCCAGGACCTGTAAAATCCCCCGGCTTCCCAGCCCCTTTCGGGTGGTCAGCCAAATCCAATCCTTCAACATCGCGGTATCCCTCCTCTCCGTCCCCGCAGAGCGCGGACGCGTTCTTCTTTCTGGTTTGGAAACGCTTTACAACCTCCCGCCTCCTGTGCTACATTGAACACAGGAACGGAGGGATCTTTCTATGTCAAACGTCCTTACCCCCGCCTCCGGGAACCGGCGGGCCTGGCTGGTCTGCCTGGGCTGCGGCCTGTCCCTGTTTACTGTGATGGGCTTGGGGGTCAACGCTTTTACCGTCTATCAGCCTTACCTGCTGGAGCTGGAGCACTTTACCAACGCCCAGGGCTCCTGGATCACCACGGTGCGCAGCCTGTTTGGGATGCTCTCCATGGCCACAGCGGACACCCTGTGCCGCCGATATGGCCTGCGGCGGGTGATCGCGGCGGGGCTGGGCTGCTTTGTGCTCTCCTATTTTCTTTTCGGAGCCGCCCACAGCTTTCTCTCCTACTGCGCCGCCGCCGTCTTTTCCGGCCTGGCCTACGGCTACGGGGGGATGGTCCCCCTCACCCTGGTCATCTCCCACTGGTTCCAGGAGAAGCGGGGCTTCGCTCTGGGGCTGATGGCGGCGGGGACTGGCATTTCTACCATTCTCTCCCCACCTCTCCTCACCCATGCCATCCAGCAGGCGGGCCTGCGCTTTGCCTTCTGGGCGGAGGGGATTTTTGGCTTGGTTCTTACCCTTTTCGTGGTACTCCTCATCCGGGACCGCCCGGAGGAGCTGGGGCTTCTCCCCTATACCCAGGGGCGGGAAGGGCCCGCTTCCCAGGTTGAACGTGACAAGCCGAAAGGCTTTACCCCGCTTCTCTGGTGGGTAGCGGTGGCGGCCGCCTTCTTCACCGGCGGCCCCTGCGGCCCCGGCTTCTCCCATCTCACAGTACTCTACACCGGCGAGGGGTACTCCGCCGGCACAGTGGCCCTGCTGATCTCCTACTTTGGCATCATTCTGATGATTTCTAAGGTGCTCTACGGCGTTCTCAGCGACGCTCTGGGCAGCCGCTGGGCCAACTACTTCACCTTCGGCGCGGGCATTTTAGGCCTTTGCCTGTGCTGTCTGGCCTCCATCCACAGCATCCCCCTGGCGGGAGCCGCCCTCACCCTCACCGCATTGGGGATGCCGCTGTCCTCCGTATCCCTGTCCGTGTGGGCGGGGGAGCTCAGCGGCGGCCGGGACTATGACCGGTTGGTGAAGTGGCTGTCCACCTCCTATATGCTGGGAGCCCTGGTCACCGGACCGATACCGGGAATTTTAGCCGACCGCTTCGGCAGCTATATCCCCGCTTACGCCCTGTTCGCCGGGTGCCTGGTGTGCTCCATGGTCCTGATTCAAGGGGTATATCACAAGCTGGGGGTCGGAAACAAGCCAAAGAACCGTTAACTCACCATCCAGCGGGCCGCTTGGCCCGCTTTTTTATGCCTCTGCCCGGCGAGCCATCTCCCACAGGACGATGGCGGCCGCAGCGGCGGCATTCAGAGACTCGCACCGCGCCCGCATGGGAATTTTGATGGTCTGTCCGCTGCGGGAGAGCAGCTCCGAAGAGACTCCTCTTCCCTCGCTGCCGATGACCACCGCTCCCCGCTTCAGCTCCGCTTGTTCCAGACTTACGGTGTCCTCCCGCAGGGCGGTGGCGGACAGAGGCAGGCCGGAGCGCTCCAGCAGGGCGCACAGCCCCTCTACGTCCGTCTCCCACAAAGGCAGGCGGAAACAGGCCCCCATAGAGGCCCGCACCGTCTTGGGGTTATAGGGATCGGCGCAGTTCCCCACCAGCAGCACCCCGTCCGCTCCCATCGCGTCTGCGGTGCGCCAGATGGTCCCCACGTTTCCCGGGTCCTGGACGCCATCCAGAACCAGATACCGCTCTCCCATCAATCGGTCCGGCGGGGTGGTGTCCGGGAGCTTGGCCAGGAACAGGGCCCCCTGGGGTGCGTCCATGGGCGAAATGGTCTCCATCACGTCCCGGGGCACCTGGACCGCCCGCACCTCCGGGGGCAATTCCGGCAGTTCCACTCCCTCTGAGACCACCACCGCGGTGAGGGGAGCTCCCCACTTCAGGGCCTCCTCCAGCAGCTTGGTCCCGTCTCCCAGATACTCCCCCGCCTTCCGGCGGTCCCGGCCGCTGCCTGCGGCCAGCTTCCGTATCTGGACCAGCAGGGGGTTTTTCCGGCTGGTGATGTGTTCCATCCCGCTGCCTCCTTTCCGGTCATTTGCAGAGATGCGCAGAATGGCATACCAAATGGAAACAGCTTCCACAGGTATGCCATACGCGTTCCTCCAAAGGCTTCCTGGCGGTGATTCATACCAGGGGTCCGCATCTTAAAGTTCTGAAACCTTTCATGACTCAACACTTTCCAATACGTTCGGTCCTGTATATTTTGACCGTGAGTTCCAATCTCGGGAAGCCGAAGCGCTCCGGGTCCAAACATCCGTGCAGCGCCGGCGGCCGGCTCCGGCATGCCGCAGAAATGGAAACATAACTAATAAAAGCAGATTGTTGCGTTTCTGTCAAGGTTTTCTTTTCCGCTTTTTCTGAAGGAACCTTGTGTTGTCCCGGCCGTCGCGCTCCTGTTTCTTGCCGGGCCGCAGGCCTCCTGGCCGGGAGAAGAGCCGGACATACCTATTAATATAATACAGAATCCTTTTGATTTCAACATTCTTGTTGTCCAGCCGGAACACAGAGGTCCCGTCAAACATATTGACGGCGGACTTCATGAGCAAAAGCCTGTAAAGCGGTTTTCCGGGAAAGCCGAGGTAACTGTCCTTTCCTCTTGTTTCCTTGTGTACTATGGCTGTGCGGCAGACTCTCCCCCCAATTTTCTGCTTGAATTGACAATCGCTTCGGAAGCTAGTATAATTTTTTATCATCTCACGAAGCAACAGGCCGCCAGGCGGCCAGAGGAAGCGGTATGAATTTGGAGCAAACAGAACGATCTCAGGCCTCCGCCCTGATCTGGACCAGGAACCCCGCCCTGCGGGATCATCTCTTCCATATGTTGTCCATCTGGGCGGAGGAAGTCTGTGTGGAGCTCTCCCTAACATGTCAGGAGCCATTTTCCGGCGAAACGGAACCCGGCAGCATTCTCTTTCTGGATGGGGACGGTCTGGACGAACCGCAGCCGGCGCAGCTGGAGCTTATCCGAAATATGGCGCTGGTAGTTGTCTCCGCCGACAAGCAGACGGCAATTCGGGCGTTCCGCTGGCATCCCGCCGCCTTTTTAACCCCGCATTCCGGCTATCAGGCCATCCAGCAGGCTATGGACCAGTGCTTTTCATTCTGGCAGAAGGGGCTTAAATGGCTGGATCTGCCCTTTCGCCGGGACCGGGTAAGGGTCCCTTTGTGCCAACTTTGCTGTGTGGAGGCAGACGGCCGGGAGACCATCCTGTACTGTACCGGCGGACAGATGCGAGCCAGCTATCCCCTGGGCAGGCTGTGGGGGGCGCTGCCTTCTCCCCCGTTTTTCCGGTGCCAGCGGGGGTTTTTGGTCCATCTGGGCGCTGTGGAGCGGATGGCGGGCGGCGCACTGATCTTGAAGGCAGACCACCGGGCCATCCCGGTCAGCCGGCAACAGATTAAAACAATCCAGCAGGCTCTGCTCCAGTGGCAGGCCATACGGAAAGACTGAGGGACCTCCCATGAACATATCCATCGCTGTCTGTGATGATCTGGAGGAAGAGCGCTTCAGCTTGGTCCGGATGATCCAGCACTACGCAAAGACGCATCAGCTGAACATCTCTCTGGACACTGCTGCTAGTGGAGAGGAGTTTCTCTCCATGTGGAAGCCCGACCGGTGGGATCTTGTTTTTCTGGACATCTACATGGCGGGTCTCACCGGCGAGGAGGTAGCCCGCCGCATCCGGGAAGTCGACCGCACCTGCACGCTGGTCTTCGCCACCACCAGTCAGGACCACGGCATCGTTGGACACGAACTGCGTGTCTCAGACTATCTGGTCAAGCCCTTCCAGCAGCAGGATGTGGACAGTGTGCTGGACTGGGTTCTCCAGGAGCACTTCCCCCGGCTGCGGACCATCCGCCTATATGCCGACTGGGAAGAGGTGGAGATGCGGGTGCGGGACATTACATATATCGAAATTCGGGAACATACCGCCCTGATTCATGCCAATGGGCGGGTCGTTTCCACCCGGCGGGGCATTGAGTCCCTGGAGGAGGAGCTGGGAGGACTCCCTTTTTTTCGCTGCCACCGCAGCTATTTGGTAAATCTGAAGCATGTGGACCATCTTCAAAAGCGGGATTTCTACATGGACGACGGGGCTTTGGTGCCCATCAGCCTTCACAATCTCTCCCAGGCCAAGCAGCTTTGTCTGGAGCTGTCCCTGGAAAAAAGTCTGAACAAATGACACCGGCAGAGTACGCTCCCGCCGGTGTCATCGCTGTTTTCAGCCCCTATTTCATTTCACGATTTTGCGCAGGGTGAGGATATTCTGACCTTCCCGGAACTCATATTCAATCTCGTCCATCAGTTGTTTGGCCAGAAAGATCCCCAGTCCTCCGATCTCCCGCTTCTCCGCACTCAAAGTGACGTCCGGGTCTTCCTTCTCCAGCGGATTGTAGGGCCGGCCCCGGTCCACAAACCCGATGACGATACGGAAGGGATCCCCTCCGGTCTCACAGCGGACTTGGGCCTTTCCCACGTCCGGGTGATAGGCGTAGCGGGCGATATTCACATAGATCTCCTCCACTGCCACATCAACCTGGTTCATCAGTTTGGGGGTACAGCCGGCCAGTTCCATCTGCTGGTTTACAAAGTCCAGCACCTGGTCCAAATTCTCCAGCGTCGCGTCAATCGTCAGTTCTGCCATGGTCCCTTCCTCCTGTCGTCTCATTGATCTGCAGCAGCAGCATGGTAATATCATCCGCCTGCTCGGCGCCGCCGGCAAATCGTTCGATGTCCCCATGCAGCAGCCGGAGCTGCTCCTCCAGGGGCTGGCCGGTGAGGACTCCGCTGTTTAAAAAGTCCTTCAGGCGCTGGTCAGAGTAGAGCTCCTGGGCGGGATTCAGCGCCTCAGTCACGCCGTCGGTATACAAAAGCAGGCTGTCCCCCGGCTGGAACAGGATCTCCTGCTGGCGGTAGCGGATGTTTTCCATCCCAGCCAGGACAAAGCCGCTGCGGACGGGAAGCCAGTCGTACTCCTGGCCGCCCAGGGCCGCCAGGGGCGGATTGTGGCCGGCGTTCACATAGGTAAAGCGGCCGGTAGAGATCTCCAGTACCCCCAGAAAGGCGGTGACAAACATACCCGCCTCGTTGTTGCTGCACAGCTGGTTATTCACGGTCTCGAACACCTGGGCGGGCTCCTGGCCGGCCTGGGCATGGTTTTTAATCAGGGTCTTTGCGATCACCATGAATAGCGCCGCCGGCACGCCCTTGCCGGAGACGTCCGCAATCACCACCGCCAGGTGATCCTGATCCACAAGGAAAAAGTCGTAGAAGTCGCCGCCCACCTCCTTAGCCGGAGTCATGGTAGCGTAGATATTGAACTCTCCCCGCTCCGGGAAGGGCGGGAAGATCCGGGGCAGCATGTCCGCCTGGATCTGGGTGGCTACATGGAGCTCTGCGCCGATGCGCTCTTTTTCACTGGTGACGTGGGCCAGATTTCGGATATACTCATCCAGCTCCCGCGTCATGTACTGGAAGGCGTCGGCCAAATCCTCAATCTCGTCGCCGGTATGGATGTCCAGGGTAAATTGACCCAGATCGTCCATCTGGTGCTCCACCAGACCCTGGGCCGCCTGATGAAGCACCCCCAGCGGCCGGGTCAAAATCCGTCGGATATAAAAGTAATACAATACGACTACCAGCAGCAGCACGCCGCAGGTAATCAGCAGAGCGAGCCCCACAAAGTCCTGGATCTGCTCGTCGATCATATCCATGGAGACGTCCACGCTGGCCAGGGCCGCCGGCTGTCCGGAACTGTCCAGGATCGCCACATAGGCGGAGGCCAGATAGCCGTACTCCTCGTTGTTGGTGATGAGGATCACCTGGTCGGCATCTGCGGCGAAGGCGGCGTGCATCAGCTCGTCGCCCCCTCCGTAATAGGCGTCGCTGTCCCCTAGATCACACACGCCCTCCTCCCCCGGCTCTCCGGCATCCCAGATGTAGACCATCACCTCATCCTCTGGCACGACCACATAGAAGTACTTCAGTCCCACGATCTGCTTTACCATCAGCAGGTACTCCCGGACCTCTTCGTAATAGGCGTCTTTCTCTCCGGTGGTGTAGTAGTCGGAAATGCGGTCGCCGTCGATGATCTGCGCCGCGATGGACGCCTGGTCAAACGCCACCTGGGAATAGTAGTCCTCCATTCGGGTGCGGTACATATGGGCGATGGCCATGGTCAGAATCGTGGTCAAAACCACGGACATCAGCACCAGTCCCAGAATCAGTTTGGGCTTGAGCCGTATTCTCCATCTGTGCTGTCTCATCATTCATCACTCCTCTCCGGGATCGGGTGGACAACCAGGCGCAGATGCCCGTCTGTCACCCGGTACAGCCACCGGTCCTCCGCCAGCGCCCGCAGGTCCTCCGCCAAGGGCGTCGGACCTGTGAGCAGGGCTGAGACATAATACCACCGCTCTCCCAGCCGCACCTGGGTCATACAATTGGCCCGGCGGAATACCTGCTCCGCCTCCGCCCGGGTCTGGCCATGGGTCAGAGTCAGCAGCGCCGGCTCTGGCCGTCTCCAGCGGTGCATTTGTTCCCTCTGGGGCACGGCCCGCTCCCAGGCCCCGTCCAGGTCCTTCAAAATCTCCTCCAACATCTGCCGGGCGTTGGCGGCATTTTGAAGATAGACATCCACGCTGTCCATCTCCGGGGTAATGTCGATCTCCCGCTGGGCCAGGATCTGGCCGCTGTCCACCTGGGGCGCCACTTTGTGCATGGTCACACCTGTGCGGGTGAGCCCCAGAGACATGGCGGCTTCAATGGGGTAATAGCCGCCCCCCTGGGGCAGCAGCGAGCTGTGGGTATTGATCCCGCGAAAGCCGGGCAGTCCCTTTGGCATGGGCAAGATCCGGTTATACTCGGCAATGAAAAACAGCTCACAGCCTTTTTGGCAAAAATACTCGGTGATCTCCTCTGGAGAAATGCTCTCATAGTGGACCGGAATTCCCAGTTCCTTGGCCCGCCGGGTGATGGCGTACTCGGTAAAATAGTCCTCCTCGTTATGGTAGGTGTACAGGGCCAGAATGTGGTGGCGCTCCGCCAAGAATTCAAAACAGGAGAGAAACACATCCGACCCAAAATAGACGATATTCATACTTGCACGTTCTTTCCATCAAATCGTTACCACCAGGGTGTTGAATCCCTGGTACCTGCGGTAGAAAAAGCTCTTGGCCCGCTCCTTGATCACCAGCAGGCCCATGGTGTCCACATTAAAATCCCCGTCCGCAACAGCCCGCCTGGTCTCCAGGCTGAACGGATCGAAGGTCACGGCGTCGTCCCGCAGATGCAGCTCAAAGCTGCCGTCCTCCCGGGCTACGGCGGTGATCTGGAGATAGCCGTCTGTCCGGCCCTCAAAACCGTGGTGCAGAATTGCCAGCCCCAGCTCCTCCACGGTCATGGTGACAAAGTACTGCTGGCGGAGGGACGCCTCCCACTGCTTGCAGAACGCCTCCAGCTCCTGGACCAAGGCGCCCAGATCCTGGGCACTGCTGGAGATGGTGCGCTGGAACACCCGGTCTTTGTCCAGATCCGGGACAACAAACCGCCCTCCTCTGGCCAGCAGAAGGAAGAGCAGCAGCGCCCCGGCCTCCGTGGCGGGAAACAGCCACCAAAAGCCAGCCAGGCCCAGACGGGCGCACAGCAGCGTCAGGGGCAGCAGCAGGGCCGCCCCCCGCAGAGTCTCCATCAGGAAGGAGGCCCTCTCCTGCTCACACGCCTGGTAATAGTTGCACAGCAGGATGTTGATCCCGGCAAAAAAGGCGCCCAGCCCATAGATCCGAAGGGCGGTAAAGGCCAGCGCCTGAGCGGAGGTCCCCGCAATGCCAAACAGCAAACACATCCCCATGGGCCATACCTCAATCACCAGGATCAGAAGCCCGCCCACGACGATCCCGCTGCCAAAGCCCAGCCACGCCACCTGCCGCCGTCCGGCGGCGTTGTGTTCCCCCAGATAGGTGGACAGCAGGGGCTGCATGGCCCGGGCAGTTCCCTCGTAGAGATAGAGGATCAGGTAAGAGGTATTCTGCAGCACATCGAATACCGCCACACCCGTCTCCCCGCCCAGGCGGATCAGCAGATTATTGCACAGCAGGAAAAAGATCATCTGGTACAGATACTGCACCGAAGTAGCCATTCCCGCCCGCAGCGCGGAAAAGGCCGGCTTTCCCCAGCCCCGCCCGGGCATTCTCAGGCGCAGAGCGTGCTCCCGCCGGAACAAGCCGGGCAGGTAGATGGCAATGGTGATGACCTGCCCCAGAGTGGTGGACAGGGCCGCCCCCCGGGTACCCAGGTTCAGAATCAGCACCAGCGTGATATTCAGCCCGATGTCGCACAAATTGCCCACCACAGACCCGACGCCGGCCAGGTCCTGACTGCCGTCGTTGCGAAGGTAGTAGTTGAGCAGGTTAGACAAATAGAACAGCGGCGTAGAAGCGACCAGTACCTGGAGATAATCCCGGGTGGCGTCAAACAGGGCGCCGTCGGTCGGGGTGGTGCCCAGAAGGGCCAACAGGGGCGTCAGACAGACTGTACCCGCCGCCGCGGTGGCCGCGCTGAGGACCAGGGCCAGCCAGAGAACCTGGGCAAAGCTCCTGGCCGCCTCTTCAGACTTTCCTTGGCCCAGCAGCCTGGCATAGCGCACCGAGCCCCCCAGTCCCAGGCCGTGGGCCACCATACAGTTGATCATATAAACCGGCAGGATCAGGCCGATTGCGGCCAGCCCCACTGTTCCAAGGCGCTGACCCACCACCACGGCGTCTGCCATGTCGCTGAGAGCCCACCCCAGAGAGGACAGCATGGCCGGCCGCCACAGTCTGCCATACATGGGGGCGGTAAACCGGTCCCCTCTCAGGTGGCGTATCAAATGGTTCACGGAACGATCTCCTTCTCACTTGTGTTCTTGCGCCGGAGCGCACCGCGGCTCCCGGCCAGGACAGCGGTTCCCCTCCCATCAGGTAATGGTTAGGATGTCCACAAAGCCCGTGATTTCAAAGACCTCCATGATGATTTGGTTGACGTTCCGGATCACCATGCTCCCCTGGCGGTTCATGATTTTCTGGGCAGAGAGAAGGACCCGGAGTCCAGCCGAGGAAATATACTCCAGCCCCGCAAAATCAAATTCCAATTCCGTCACGCCGTCCAGGGACTGTTTTAGCTCCGCCTCCAGCAGGGGCGCTGTGGTGGTGTCCAGCCGCCCCTCCAGGGCAATAGACAGCTTGCCTCCCTGGGACTGTTTGTTGATCGTCATAATCAAGACCTCCTGTCAAAGTATCGGTGCTCCTCCAGGAGCACCCGGTTTGTTCTCTTCTTCCTTTACTCTAAGAAGCAGACCATGGTAACGGTATCCCGCTCCTGGCCCGCCTTGAACGCCACATAATATGCCTGATTTTGGATAAAAGCTGCGGCGTTTTCCGCCGCCTCGTCTCCCCCCGCGGTCAGGGGGTCTGCTCCGCCGGTGGCCGCAGCCATGCGGATGGTGACGCTCTGCCCGTCCGGGGCAATGCCGCACTCTGTATTCACCATACTGTCCGGCGCGCTGCGGCGGCAGCACAGGGCGAACAATTCGTCCACCAGCACCGCCGTCCGGGCGTAATGCCGGGGCTGGATGCCGTTCTCCTTAAATTTCTGTTTCAAAAAGGCCGCCACCTCCGGCGCAGAGGCCGGCAGGGCCGGCACCTCACAGTGTGCCAACTCCCGCGTTCCCTTCCGGTACTCCAGCACCAGCGCGGAGTAGCCCAGCAGGTCCCCGCTTTGTGCGCAGTATGCCGCCGCCTCGCCGGCAGTGAAGAGCAGGATCTCCTCCGGCCCCCGTGCCTGGTTCCGGCTGCGGTTCAAAACCGCCCGGAACGCCTGCTCCCGGAAGGGCACGCCCGCCCGATTTGTCAGATCCCCCAAACCGGAGGTGTGAAGAAAGAGGCGGTCCCCCTGTTTCAGCCGCAGCTCTATGGCCCGGTAGGATACATTTTCGTTCAGGCCCAGGGCCGCATACACCGGCGTCTCCATCCACTCATACCGCTCCTCGTTGCGCATCAACAGCGGCGGCTGCTGGCCGGCATTGACGTAGGAGAAGCGGCCGTCCGCGGTGTTCAGCGTTCCCACCAGGGCGCTGAGCGACTGCTTGCTCCCCAGATCGTAGAGCTGCCGGTTCACATCCGCCAGCGTCTCCGACAAAGAGAGCCCCTGCCGCAGGCGGCTGCGGATGGTGGTCTGTGCCACCACCATGTAAAGGGCCTCCGCCACCCCTCCCCCGGGAGTCTGGCCAATGACCACGCACAAAAGCCCCGGATCCACATAGAAATAGTCGTAAAAGGTACAGCTGGGGGAAGCGCCCGGCTCCACCATCCCCGCCACGCCGAAGTTTTCCCGGCTGGGATAGTTGGGCAGGACCTGCGGCAGAGCAGAGCGGCTGATCTCTCCGGCTAACTGGCGGCGAAGCCTGTACTCCGTCTCCTGTTCTGTCACCTGCCGAATGCCCCTCAGTTTTGCCTCCAGGCTCTCCATCTGCTCCAGCATAGCGGCGGCGGCGCCTTGGGGGATGCCGGTGATCCTCCCCATCTGCAGGCGGAGCTCCTCTGGCTGTGTCTCCGACCAGTGAGAGACCGTCTCCTCCAGATCCTCCAGGGGGCGGTACACCTCCTGACGCAGCGCTGCCAGTCCCAGGACCAGCAGGAATACCCCCGCCGCCAGCAGCAGCGCCGCCGCGTCCGGCCGTTCCCACAGCCACAAAGCCAGCAGCGCCGCCGCAGACAGCGCGCTGCCTGACAGCAGCAGTCCTCCTGCACCACGCTTCATCCCAATCCCTCCCTTTGATGCCCCAACGCCGGCGCTACTGGCCGTCCAGCAGATCCGCATACTCCTGCAGCTGCTCTCGGACCACTACGATCTCATGCTTCTTCATTTCGTTCACCGCCGCCTGAAGCAGATGCCGCATGGAGATGGGGGCCTCCTCTCCCGCAGCCATAAAAGCGGCCGCCAGGACGATGTTTTTGATGTGCCCGCCGGAGAGCTGGAATTTTTCCGCTAAAAACGTCCAGTCTATATCCTCCGCCGTGGGGGCCTCCGGCGGCAGCATCCGGCGGTAGATCTCCTCCCGCATGGACGCCTCCGGGAAGGGGAAGTGGACCACATAGGTGATGCGGCGCATAAAGGCCGCGTCGATGTTGCCCACAAGGTTTGTGGCCAGGATACACACACCGTCGTACTCCTCGATCTGCTGGAGCAGATAGGCCACCTCCACATTGGCATTTCGGTCGTGGGAGTCCTTCACCTCGCTGCGCTTGCCGAAGAGGGCGTCGCACTCGTCGAAGAAGAGGATGCAGCTGGCGTTCTTCGCCTCGGTAAACACAGCCCGCAGATTTTTCTCCGTCTCGCCGATATATTTGCTGACGATTTGAGACAGGTTGATCTTATAGAGCTCCATATGCAGCTGGTTGGCCATCACCTGGGCGCACATGGTCTTACCCGTGCCGGGCGCCCCGGCAAAGAGAACGGAGAGCCCCCTGCCGTAGCTCACCTTTTTGTCAAAGCCCCATCGGTAATACACCTGGTGCTGGTGCTGGATATGGCCACAGGCCTGGCGCATCAGGCGCTTCTGGGCCTGGGGCAGCACAACGTCCTCCCAGGTGTAGGCTGCGGGCACCTGGCTGGCCAGCTCTCCCAGCCGGTGGACCACCTGGTGGTAACAGCACTGATGGATCAGCCGGCCGGATATGGTCCCCTCTCCAGACAGTCGGGCCAGTCCCGCCGCCTGGCTGCAGGACAGGCGGATCTGGCGGGGGGTGAAGCGGAATTTTGCCGCCAGCTCCTCCGGGGTAAAGGTCCCATCGCAGGGGGCTTCCCGCAAAGCGGTTCGGAACAGCTCCAGCCGCTCCTGCTCTGTGACAGGGGGGATCTCCACCTCCACCGACAGTGTATTCAGCCGGGTCCCCACCGGCAGCACAGAGAGAAAGAACCGCTTGCCACTCCCCGTCTCCAGCCGCTCCAGGGTCCCCAGCACCTCGTCGCCGGCGGGAACCAGGTCCCCTGTCTCCCCTCTCCGGTCCAGATGGTACAGGCACAGGTAGGCGCCGGTGAGCAGGGCGGCCAGGGCCGCCTCCTCCGCCGTCTCCCGCCAGCTCTCCCCTTCCAGGTCCGCAAACACGCACCGCTGCCGGCGGCGGGCCATCAGGTGCTCTATTTGGAATTTTTTCCCGCCGCCTGCCGGGCCGTACAGGAAAACGCAGCACTCTGCCGGGTCCTCCATGATCAGATCCAGACGGCGGGCGATCTCCCCCTGCACCACCAGAGGACCCGCCGGACGCTGCCGGGCCCCATCGTACAGGGTTCGCCCGGACCGGTCGGCCAGATCGCCGGCATTCAAAAACTCGGTCACCGTATCCCGAATGATCAGTTTCCCCTGCTCCAGTCCCTGGGGCTGAAACAGCCGGAGGAGCACCCCCCTCCCGTGAGAAAACCGGGCCAGCCCCTGCTCCACCGTCTCTTTCTCCGGCAGAAACAGCTGCACTGCCAGGGAGATCCCCGGCCAGCGGCTGGTCATGTCGTCCTGAAGATAGGCCAGGAGCTTCTCGTACTTCCGGTCTACCGTGACCAGGTAGGAGAGCAGCACGCAGCACTGCTGAAACTCGTCTAATCCGCAGCGGCGGAACAGCTGGAGCAGCGGGAGGGGCGTGTCGGTCCGCGCGATGCGCAGGGCGATGGCCTGGCGGGCCAGATCTGCCTGCTCCCGTTCCTCCGCCGTCAGCTGGGCGTACAGCCCCCGCTGAGCAGCCTTGGTGAGGTTGTGTTCAAACTCCTCCCGGGTGACCACCAGTCCCAGCATATTTTTCAGCTCGCTGGAGGGACCCAGCCACTGGTGACGGCTGTAGTAGCAGTACAGCAGCAGATCCAGCCAGGCGGAGAGGTCCTCCAGCAGTTCGCCCTGGGACGCGTATCCTCGGTCCAGCCGGCTCACATCCGGGTCCCGCAGGTCTTCCCGTTCCATTCCCATTCCTCCTTTACGGGGTCTGTACCGTCATAGCTGGCGTCATGGTCACCTGAATGACCCCGCCGTAGGAGCACATCAGTTTGCTGGTGTTGTTCAGCAGCGGCTTTCCGCACACCAGCACCGTGGGCGCACCCGGCGCCCAGGGCGTCACAGTCACCGGTGTACAGGGCATGGGGGTCAGCACCCCAAGCGCCGCCGCCGTGGCCGCCGCCACGGTGGGATTGGCCATGGAGGAGCACATGCCGAAGGTGGGCAGCTTGTTGTCCATCATGGTGGCCTGGGGCAGACCGCAGGTCATCACCGTCTGCTGAGAGGTCACCGGCAGCACTGCCGGCGCCACACCGAAGGAACAGGTGCACATAGCGGTATTGACGACAGGGTTGGCCATATCAGGTCTCCTCCTTCCAATTCCAGGTCAGGGCTTGGATGCCGGCCTTCAGTTCCAGGCTGCAAACGGCCCCCTGGCAATACAGCCACACTTTTCCCGCCCGGGGAAACCACACGGACACCATCCCGGCCTTGTCCGGGACATAGCGCTGTACAGGAATCAGTTCCGCACCCCGGGGATGCCGGCTCTCCAGGGGACTTTGCAGCTCTCCCTTCTCCCCCCGAAGGGTCCGAAGGTGAACCAGCTCACTCCCCGCTTTTGACGGGATCAGGAAACAGCCAGGCACTGGAAGCAGGGCTGCGTTCCGGCAAAACAGCCGGACGGCCGTGCCCTCGCCGCCGTCCTGAGCCAGCTTCAGCGCCGCCGGAGGGGCCATCCCCAGCCATACCGGCCACAGGGAGGGCTCCCCGCCGTTCGTCACCGTCAGCTTCATCCCAGCGGCCTGCGGCGGGAAGGGGTAGCCGGCCCCCGGTTTCAGATCCGCCGTGTCCTCCCACATCTCCCCCGCCTGGACAGGAAAAGTCTTCTTCTCCATCTGATACAAAGGCCGCTGGATGGTGAGGACATGTTCTCCCTGTTCCAGATCTGTAAAAACCAGGTATCCCCCCTCCTTCCAGACAGGGCAAACGGGCGTCCCATCCAGCGTACAGCGCACCTGGGCGCCGGAGGCCAGCGGCCTGCCGGAAAACCCGTCCCGGAGGAGGAATACGGCGCTGACCCGGCGGCGGATCATCGTGACCCTCCCCGCGGCAGCGGCCGCTCCTGGGTTTGAATGGTGATCTCCCGGACTCGGGACACCCTGCGCTCCCGCTTGGAGCGGACTGTCACACCGGTGACCATGACCACAAAGGAGAGCTTATAGTCCTTGGAGGTGTTGTTCCAGATCTTCAGCAGCTGCTCCAGCGGCGTACGCTCCACCATCACATGGAGCTCTTCCGCCGCCTCCGCAGAGGAGCCGGTGAGATACTGCGCTGGGATCACCGGGTTGTCCCGCAGGGCCTGCATGGCCGCGCCAACGATCCGATGCTGATCCGCCTCCCGCAGCTGGCTAGGGGCCTTGGAGTGGGCCGTGACAAGATAGCGCAGGGTATACCGGGCGGGCTGCAGCCGCTGCAGATCCCGGTCCGCCTGGTAGTATCCGGCGGTGACGTTCTGGCTCTCCTCCTCAATGTGGTATAAAAACAGGGTCAGTTGGTTGTTTTCGCTCTCGTGGGGGGAACACAGGGAGATCGACTCCCGATTGCTGATCGGCTCCGGGGTCAGCTGATCCCGCAGCAGGTCCACCAGAGCGGCGCCCGCCTCTACGAACGCGGTGTAGTCGGCCATATCATGGGCTCCTTTCTTTCTCAGGCAGTAAAGGCCGCTCCTTGACCGGGGGAGGGTTGTGCCCCCGGCGCCTGGGCCTCCTGCTCCTCCGAAGCGCCCTGAAACAGCGGGCTGAGAATATCGTCATACCAGGCAAAGGTCCTGGAGACCCAGCCGCCGGTGGTCTGATTCAAGGTATTGGCCCGACCGGTAAATACGGCCAGCGTCCCGCACAGATCTGCCCGGGCCTCCGCCTGGACAGACAGGGCCTGGTACCAGGCCGTCTTGCTCCCGCTGCCCATGGAGAACGCTCCGGCGGCGGTCTGGGCAGAGGCAACGGCGTCCTGATAGACCTGCAAGGCGGTCTGGATACCGGCGTACGCCTCCTCCAGATCGATCAGCTTCTCTTTCACCTGGACCGTGAGCGCGTCGGCATCTGCCGTCTGCCCGGAAGACTGGGCATAGGCCGCAGCGATCTGGGCCAGCTGGCTTACATCCTGCTCCGCCGGGTCAAAGGATACCAGCAGCGTCTCCAGGGCATAGTCCGCCGGCATCACGCCGGCGGCTCCCTGGGCCTGGACTTCCGCCCGCTTCCGCTCTGTTGCGCACAGCTCGATCTGGGCCTGTAGCGCCGTCTCCTCCGCCTCCAGGGCGGCCAGAGACTCGGCGTCCCCCTGCCCCATGGACTGGGCGCTCTGTGCCTCTTTCAGCAGGGTCTGGGTACGGGCCAGGTTTTCCTCCAGCGCACTCTGCCGCTCCGCCTGTTCCCAGTAGTCCAGCATCGCCTGGATCAGCGCGCCGGCCTCCTCCGGGGTCTGACAGGCGGACAGGGCCTCTGACACAGCGCCGCTGCCATAATAGGGGTTCTGAGTAGCCTGGGTTCCGCTCTCTGCGGTCTCCATCAGATCCAGACCCGCTAAAAACTCTTCCAAACGGCCGTCACCACCGGCGCCGCCGTCCGAAGTCCCCTCTACCCCGGCAGGCAGTCCCTCCAGCCGGCTCCAGCTCAAAAGGACGCAGCCGCCCTCCTCCTGACCGGCATAGAGGAGGGTGGTCCGGTTCTCTCCCGTGGTGAACACCTGAGCGCTGTAGGTACCGGCCTCTACCGGCACGCCGGCTGGGGGATTGAAAGGCAGCTGGCCGCTCCAGCTCTCCGTGTCCTCCGGCCAGACCGGGAGGGATACCCGCTCCATCCCGGGCAGAAGGCAGATCCGGCCCTCCTCCGGCTGGAAGAGGTAGACGGCATACACCTGGGACTGTGCCTCCTCGGTCTGGAAACTGCACAGCGCCGCCAGGCCCAGCGCATCACTGACGATCAGGAATCCACCGGAGGCAGCGGCATTGCGGGTGTTGTCCTCGCCCAGGGCAAAGCGCAGCTCCTCCGCCGTCAGGCCCAGCAGCCAGCTTCCGTCCAGGGTCCCGCTGAGAAACTGCCCCTCATACAAGACAGCGCCGGACTGGCTGTACAGGATACCAAAGCCGGAAGGCTGCATTCCCCTCCACTCTCCTTCGTAGTACAACCGCCCGTCTTTTTCCCATTGTACCACACCTTGGGGCTGTCCGTCGAGAAATTCTGCATCCAGCGTCTCCCCCTGGGCCAGATACAGTGTGCCGGAGCCGCTGTACACGCCGGCGGAAAAACCGCCTGTGTAGAGTACCTGCCCCGCCTCGTCATAGGCTGTGCCCGTCCCCTCGGGCAGTCCCTCGGAGAACTGTCCCTGGTAGGACAGCTCCCCGGAGGCGGAATAGAGCTTCCCGTCTCCGGAGGCCTCGCCGCTTTGAAAACTGCCCTCATAGCGCAGCGCTCCGTCCTCATACAGCCTGCCGCGGCCCTCATATGCGCCGCCTGAAAACTGTCCCTCATAGATCATCATCCCGCCGGCGTAGGCCGTTCCGGTCCCTTCGTAGACCCCGTCGGCAAACTGGCCGTGGTAGACCATGACCCCATCCTCATAGGCGGTCCCGTCCCCGGAATGCGCGCCGTCCTGAAACCAGCCCTCATAGGACAGCAGACCGTTTTCGTCGTATTCTTCGCCTCGGCCCTGGAGAACGCCATCCTCCAGCCGCCCGGCATAGAGAGGCAGGGTCTTGTCCTCATCTGCGTATACCACCACCCGGCCTGTCCAGTCCAGGATCCGGCTGTCCCCCACCACAAAATGGGCGGTCAGGAAGCTGCTGAGGATAAAGGGCCACACCAGAAAGTAGAAAATCAGTCCGGCGGCGATCACCCCCAAAGCAAGTTTTACCAGCAGCGCTTTGGAGATCAGCAGACGGCTGGTCTCCACATAGTCCTCCCGCCGGGTAGGCTTTTGCGCTGCGGACACCGCCGACTGCACGGAGGCGGTGGCCGCCTTGGTGGCGTTTCGGGACAAGTTGGTAACCCGCCGCACCCGGGAGGTGACCCCTGTCATCTGCCGGGTAAAAAACGCCCGGATCGTGCGTAGGAACACACCGGCGGAACGGATCAGTTGGCTCCAGATATAATTGAACAAAATACAGTCCTCCTAGAACCGCAGCAGTCCGCTGCGGACAATGGCCGCGATCCCTGCGGCAAGAAGCAGCACCAGCACCGCGGCACGGAACATCCGGCGGCGGCGGTCACGGCGGAAGCCCGTGGGCGTCCGATAGGGCTGGACCGGCGTTCTGCGCACATAGCCGTCGGCGCAGACTACCGGCTTCTCCGGCTGAACCAGAGGATCCAGACCGTCCTCCCACCAGCTCTCCTCCCGGCTGCTCCACCAGCGCACCGCCTGCTCCGCCCCCTGGGAGAGCAGCTCCTCCCCCAGTCCGGCCATGCGGCTGGCCTGGCGGGTCAGACTCAGCTCCTGGCGGATGGGCGCCGTCTTACGCTGGATGGTTTGGCGGACTGCCCCCTCCGCCTGACGGCGGAGCAGATCCATTTGCAGCAATCCCACTTTTGATTCCTCCTTGTTGCGATCCGGCGGACGGCGGGGTCAAACTCCATTTAGTCCGCATGTCCGATCCGGATGCTCTTCCATCTGGTCTGCCAGGTAGAGATAATACCGCACGCCCCCGTCCTCTGGATTGTCATGGGCCAGCTCCAGAAAGATCCGCTTGGCCTCGGCCGTGTCTCCGCTGTAAAGCTGAAGCACTCCCCGGGAAAACGGCCGCACTGTGCTCTCCTTGCCCTTGCGCACCCTATAGGGGTCGCCATCAAAAATCTCATAGACCCGGATAGGCGTCTGTCCCATCCAGCACTTTCCCAGATACCGGCTGCCGTAGCCCTCTGCGCCGGCAATAATCGCCTCTGTGCAGAGGACCCCAGCCTCCAGCCTGCCGCACAGGCGGATCAGCTCCCGCACGGTGGAAAAGCTGGAGGAGATGGTGGTGGGCTCCATCTGGGCGCTGTCCCCCACCACGCCCACCAGCACATCTCCCACATCCAGGGCGATGCGCAGGGAGACGGCGGGCAGCCCCTCCCGGCCCCGCAGCTCGTTGAGAGCCAGCACTTCCTGCTGGATGGCCACGGCAGTGCTCACCACCTGCCGCAGATCTTCCTCCATCACCACGTCATATCCGTTGTAGGCATAGTTAAACACCGTGCCGCCCTTCTGGGCGGCGATGGAGGCGGTTCGCTCGATGACCTGGTTCACACTGTCAAACAACAGCCGGCTGTTGGCGGCGCTGTACACCGGGTCCGGAAAGGTAAACCACACCATCATCACCGCCATGCGTCGGGAGGCAAAGGTATTTTTATCCACCTCTAAAATGGACTGCTTGCCCAGCAGGCTCAGCACCGGCTCCGGCACGAAGCGGCGATAGGAGCGCACCAGGGTCTCCCGTTCCTGGTCCCGGCTCTCCAGCGCGGCGGCCAGACTGTTCAAGGTGCTGGCCATACCTTCCAGCTCGTCGCCGGTCTCCAAGCGAAGCCGGCCGCTCCGGCCGCTTTCCGACAGGCCCTCCATTCCCAAAGCCAGCCGCCGGACGTCCCGGTTCACCAGCAGCAAGGCCAGAAAACCCGCCGCGGTCACCAGCGCAAGTCCCGCCGCCACACCGGAGGCAAAGGCGGGCTCTTCCCGTTGGTCCGTCTCTACGGACACAAAGAGCACCCACTCCCCCTGGGAGAGCGCATACTGAAAGGTACCGTTTTCCAGGCAGGCAGCGCTCTTCCCCTCCAGGGTCCGCGCCGCCAGATACGGGTTAAAGCCCTCCGCCGCGGCAAAGATCTCCTCTCCAGTCAGCCAGCCCAGCTGAGTCTGCCTGGCCGCAGCCGCAGCCGCATTGCGAAAGCGTCCGCTCTCCTCCAGCGCCTGGGCCACCCGCTCCGGCAGATCCGGCGCTGTAATCTCGGAGGCGGTCAGAGCCAGCTGGACCACCCCATCCACCGCCGCCCGGTTGGATTCCAATGCCAGCTGTCGGCTTTCCGGCAGCAGAACTCCCTCCTGCAGGGCCAGATTGACGGCCAGCGCTAAAGCGGTCAGTATCCCGCCCCAGTAGACAGCCAGGGGCATCCCCCCTTGGCGGACTCCGCAGGTCAGATACCACGCCAGCGCTGCCGCCAGCAGTACGCCCAAAGCGGTCCCCGCCAGCTTCAGCCCTGCCGCTATCTCGCTCTGAAAGAGCACAGCCGTCCAGTCCGCCTCCCCGTTTTCATCCACGAAACAGAGCGTATGGCCGTCCAGCAGCACCAGGGCCCCGCCCTGCGCCGTCAGATCCAGGGCGGTCAGCTGTCCTTCTCCCACCGTCTCTGCCAGAGACAGCACCCGCCGGACGCCGGACCCGGTCAAATCGGCGTACCAGACCTGGAAGGCGGCGGCATCCACATAGTATAGACCGCTCCCTCTCCGGGTCAGGTGGGACACCGTCTGCCCAGACAGGTCGGCCGCCGCTGTCTCCCCATCCAGGGTGAGCCAGCCCTCTCCGCCCAGCGCTAACGTCCCGTCCGGCAGCACCGCAGCGCCGGAGGCGCCGTCCCACTCTTCCCGGGCGGTTCGCTCTACACCGCCGCTCTCTGTGGGGCAGCGGTAGGCGTGGACTTCCCCGCCGGTGAGAAGCGCAAAGGAGACCTCTTCACTGTCTTGAGAAAAACCGAACAGCCGTGTCCTGTCTCTGCGCACGGCAGAGGACGCCCCTAGACAGGTCTCACGCAGAATACGCTCAACCCCTTTCCCCGGCGCGGCCCGGTAAAGGGTCAGATGCCGGGCATTTTCATCATAAACCGCGAAAAAGACCAGATCTTCCCCGACCGGGTAAACCGCGCTGACCGTTCCTCCCATCTCCTCCTGGGGCAGTTGGACAGACCATCTCCCCAGCCCCTCTCCCTGGACGGTAAAGCAATTCAGCCAGACATTTTCTCCGCTCCAGTCAATGGCGGCGGCCACACCGCCGGCCCCAACCCCCACAGATTCATAGGTATCCAATCCCCAGCCATGCCGCAGCACACAGATCCAGTTGAGCAGCGCCGGGCGAGCGGCCAGGAACAAAATGCCGCTCAACAGAATCAGCGCGGCGAGAAAGGAGACGCCTCTTCTAACTGCTCTCACGCCCGATTCCTCCTTTTTCTGCGCTTCACCCAGCGTTTGAGGAGAGTAAAGCCCTTGCCGATAAAACTTTTTTCCTCATAGTCCTCGTACTCCGCCTGGATCTCGGGCAGCGCCTGCCTCCAGGCGGCGTACAGGGGCACGATGGTGCGGAAGGTCTCCCGATCCAGCCGGTCCAAGAACGCAAGCTCCGCGTCTGCGGACCGCAGGCGGCGCAGCAGGATCTTTCGTACCTGATCCTCCGCCAGCAGCGCCAGTTCCCGGGGCTCCAGCGGCTCCGTAGGGCGGAGCATATACCGCACCCGCACCCGCCGCTCTGGCACGTCCACCATCAGATTGTCTGACATCATGGCCGCGCAGCTCACCTCCGGCGGCAGATTCGCCATGGAGAGCGCCTGATGGAGGACCAGCTGGGCAAAGTCCAGCCTGTCCTGCCAGTTCCACCGGTCGCCCCGGTGGAAGACCTGGTCGATGTTCACGCCTTTGCAGTCCTCAAATGCCACGGACAAGGTCTCTCCCTCCAGGAACATGCCCCGGAACTGGGGGCAGTCCACCTGGGAGATGCTAGAACAGATGCTGCCATAGCGGTAAAGCAGCTCCCCCTCATACAGGTTCAGCAGCAGGGTGGGCGTCTCCCGGTCCTGAATATCCACCGCTTCCGCCAGAGCGTAGTCCGGCTGGCTCCAAATGATTCGCACCACCTTGTACCGCTCCCGCAGCAGCATGGTCTCCATAGACGTCTCCCTCCCCCGCGGCTCCTCCGCCGCCGTTACTCCACAATGACAAATGCGCTGACAGACACCGACGGGTCCGCCCCGGACACGGCAGTAATCTCATAGGTCCCAGGCAGTTCCGGGGCCTGGTATACACCGTTGCGGTCGATGACGCCGCCGTTCTCCTCTTTCACAGACCAGACGACGCTGCGGTCCTCGCTCCCAGTCACCTCAGCCCGCAGCTGCAGCCGGCCCCGGCAGCTCATCCGGGAGAACTCCGGTGTCACCCGGATGGACACCGGACGGCTGGAGAGCAGGCGGCTGGTGTCCCGCTCCGGCTTCTGGGCAAAGTAGTGTACCGTCAATTGGTTGCCCTCCACCATGTCATGAAGCCACAGTCCGATCCGCATGGTGCCCCGCTCCGGATAGACCAGGGCCGCCGCCTCCACCCATGGGGGGGCGGCGGGGGAGTTCTTCCCCTTAAAGACCTCGCTGTTGCCAAAGTACAGGGCCGTTTCGTTTTCCTCATTCTGGTCCTTAAATTCAATGCTCAGGCGGATGTCTACCGTACCCGGGCCAAGTCCGTGAGCAATCTCCTGGGAATATACCCGGCTGTTTACCCGCAGTCCGCCGGGCATGGTCAGATCCACCGTGCCGTGGGACACGGCATAGTCGTACTGCTCCGGAGACGGGATGCCGAAATCCAGATGCAGCGCACCGGCGCCGGGCTGGTATACCGCTTTCACATCCGGCTTCTGCCAATACTCCAGACTGCGCACCGAGGTAGTTACAGTCTGAAGGTCCGTCGGGCTCTGGCCGCCATCCTCCCGCCCCAGCCGCTGCTGGAAGGGCAGGCTGGTCACCGAGGAGAGAAACACGCTGCCGGCAGAGTTGATCAGTTCCAGCTTCGCCAGATAGATGGGCAGGTCCCGCCCCCGGAGGTGGCGCTCCAGATTGTCGGTGTTCCACTGACGGGTCCTCAGCGCTTCCCTGTCCCCGCACAGGCGGGTCCGGGCCTCCACCTCGATGTAATTTTTATAGCTGTGGCTCCCCAGCTCCAGATCGATCTCTCCCCCGGAAGGGAACAGAGGGGTATCCATATCGCTCAGCTGCCGGGCTTTCAGCCGGAATCGGACGGGGTAAGCCCGGCGCTTCTCCTCCGGGCTCTCCTGAAACTCCAAGCGGACCCTGCCGTCTTCGCTGTCCACCAGAGCACTCTCGCCGGCCAGACGAAACCGGACCGGCGGGGTCTTCTCATTTTTGACCACCAGCACCTCTGCGGTAAACTCCTCTCCGGCGCACACAGCCTCCGGGACGGACAGCACCAGCGTCAGTTCCTGGCTGGCATACAGGATGGACACATTGTCCCGTCCCTCCGCCTCCAGCAGGCGGCGGTACTCCGGCGGCTGGGTGGTGAGATAGATGCGGCTGCCCTCTCGGGTCAGATTGTACTGGCGGCTCTCCCCGGTATCCGCCCCCACAGCGTTCACAGGGGCCAGATCCGTCTCGTCGTACCGCAGGCATAGATAGGCGGTATCATGGCCCAGCAGCTCCTCCTGGCCCTCCAGCATCTGGAGCTTGCGCAGCAGGGGTTCCTCCACTACCACCATCCGCCCCTGATAATCCAGGGCCATGCCGCTTTCGATCAGCAGGGTGGAGTCGTCGCTGGCGCTGACGCCCAGCCCACAGACCACGCCGGCGCCCAAGGCCAGACGGCTGAGGAGCTGGCTCTTCTGCCGCCCATACCGCTGCTCCAGATCAAAGTCCTGAACCGTCAGCAGCTTCCCATAAAAGTACCGGTTGCGCTCTATGGGAAAAAAATCCGTGTTCTTACTCATGGTCTGCTCCTCCGATCGTCGTATTGTAGTGGATGGTCATCTTCTCGTCAATGACCGCCTGGACATAGCCTCCGATCTGGGAATTGATACCCAGATAGGTGTGCCAGTCCAGCTGTATGCAGGGCTTCAGCAGCACGAGCTCCAGGGTGGTCTCGGCGGGAATCATCTCCTGCATCCGGCCCAAAAACCGCTCCAGCGCCTGCTGGTCTTGGAATGTATCCTGGGGCAGCAAAAGGAAGAAGCGGTAGGGGTCCGTCCCATACAGCCGCCGGTAGAGGACCGGGTCCCGGCACGCCGGGTCGTTGGGGTCCACGGCGAAATGCTCAATGATCCAGGGGCGCCGGCCGGTAAGGCGCTCTGTGCTCCGGGCAATCCCCGCCGGGGTATACATGGTTTCATACTCCCCCAGCACCTGGGGCAGGCGCCGGCGCAGGTCGCCCCCCTCCTCCGGGTCCACACACAGCCACCGGGCCAGAAAGTTGAGCATCTCCGGCGGGGCGCTTCCGGCGTCCAGCAGCCGGGGCAGATCGTCGATGGCGCTCTCCATATCCTGGAATATGCTGTTGAAAATGGAGAGGTAGCGGTAGGTGAAGTCCTGCTCCCGGTAGAGGGCAGGCAGGTAGTCCACCATGTGGTCCCCCCACAGGCGCAGAGCGAGACCGTCCAGTCTGGGACACTCCGTCCCGCCGGCGGTAAGCTCCAGGGCCAGCCACAGATACCGCCCCGAACAGGAGAGCCACAGATCCAGGTCCCCGGCCGCCGGCGGGCCGAACAGAGACCGAACCCGGGCGGGAAAGTCCGCCTCTGGATTCAGGGCCTCCCACTCCGCCCAGTTCGGCTGGTCAGAGGACCTGGCATACACCCGGACGCCCCCGTCCAGAGGCACTTCTCCCCACAGCCGCAGACGGCTCCATCGAAACCCCGTCTCCCGGCTGTCTACAGGGCGCAGACACACAAACCCAGAAAAGGTCTCCGGCTCCAGCACCAGGGAGTCCCCCTGGCACTGGACGTGCCAGAGCTTCCCCCCTTCCCACTGCTCATGGCAGCGAAGGGTGAGGTATGTCTGTGTCTCGCTCATGGCCGCTCACTCCTCTCCGGCCCGTTCTTCCGGGCCATATCTCAGGGCCGGAGCAGCTGAATCTCCATCCGCTCCAGGCTTCCTATCACGTCCGGCGGAACCTGCAGATCCCCCGCCGCCGTCTCATAGCTGTTCTGATCCAACCCCCGCAGTTCCAGCCGCCGCACCTGCAGCACGCCGGGGCACCGCTGCAGCAGAGCGATACATTCGTCCCGGCAGACCGGGGCTCCGATGGCCTCCTCCCGGGGAGCAAAGGCCTCTTCCACCGCCCGGCGGATGGCCTCCTCCTCCGCATCCGCCCCGGAGAGCAGCTGAACGGACAGCGTGAACGGGGCGTACCGCACCGGCACCACCTCCGTGCGGATGCAGATAGTACGACAGCGCTCCAGATGCCGCTCCACCGCCTGGAGAAAGCGGCGGTCCGCCGTGGGACGGCGGCCCTCTCCCGCCGGGAGCACCGTCACGGTCACCGACGCGCTCCGGCGGCTCTGCCTCCAGCGGGAGTCGAATCCGGCCAAAGCCTTGGCCCCCGCCACCCGTAGTCCCGGCGTCTTTTTGGCACACTGGGCGTAGTCCTCTGCGGACAGGCACTTTTCCGTCCGGCCTAACTGGGCCAGCAGTCTCCCCCGCCCTTCTGCGGTGCTCTCCCTGTTCCGCCCGCCGCAGGCGGCGGTATTGTACGCCGGCGTACCGTCACGGAACGTCAGTCCCGCACCCCCGGGGATATTCCCTCCGCCGCACTGGGAGAGGATCAACTCCATCACCAGAATGGAGCCAAATCCAGACGCTGGGACCGCTCCGTGGTTCCCGTCTCCAAAGGTCAGCGTCTCCCGCTGGGGATCGTAGCAGAATACCCGGTCCCTGGGCCCACAGACGGAGAGGTCATCCACCGCACGCCAGACCGCGGGACGGGCAGTTCCGTCCTCTCCCACGGTTTGGCACAGAAGGGACAGGCGTTGTGTCAGCACCGTCTGCCCACCCAGATTCAAAAACACCTGCTGGCCGGGCAGGCCTGTGCCGTCGAAGAGCAGCTCCCGGGTATATAGCGGGTCCAGAGCGGCTACCAACAGATTTTCCGCCCCATCCGCCGCAGCGCCGGCGGCGTCCACAGTCAGCCGCAGACCCTCCTCCACCGGCTGGGGCCGGTAGCCGACGGTCTGCTCCCATCCCTCCGGCGTGCGGAGGAAGACTGCCAGCTCTGCCTGCCGGGCCTGGGCGTTGACCAACAGCACCTGCTGGTTCGGGGCGGGCAAAACAGTGAAACCGTACCTCCGGGCCCGGCTCTCCTGCTGGGCAGCCCAGTAGCGGCCGGTGTACACGCCAGACAGCCGTACCTGCTCCTCACAACCCGGCTGGATCTGCCGCAGGCGCACCCAGCAAAGCCCCTCTTCCCCAGCCGGCCAATTTCTTGGCAAAGGGAGCGTCACCGCACCGCTCCAGCTCAGAGACCAGGTCTCGTCCTCCAGAGGCTGGACTTCTCCCCCGTTCAGCAGTTCCCAGACCAGGGTCCTGGGCGGCGGGGTGGCACCGTCCCGCGGATTTCTGGCCACACCCAGGGGCTGTTCTACTTGGAACCACAGGCGCAGCGTCTCCGCCGCAGGCACAAACAGGCCCAGGAGCAGACTGCTCTCCCGTCCGCCGAAGACAAAGGGCTGAAAGGAGGTCCCGTCTGCGCACAGGCCGGTGATGTCTACCCGCTCCCCGTCCAGCTCCGCCAGCACCCGCTTCAGGCGGGGCCGGCAGCGGGGGATGGGCTCCAGAAGCTCAAAGGGCAGATTCTGAGGACCGGACAGCCGCTCCCCAGCCAGACGGCCGGGGGTCCCCTCCGGCACGGACAGGGCGCAGACCGCCGCCCGCTCCGGACGCAGGCAAAGCCCCGCCAGCTCCAGGAGTTTGCGGCGGATGGCCGGGGTGATCTGATCCATGTGATACTGCTGCAGTTCCTTGTACCAGGCCATCAGCTCCAGCACAGTGATGCCCGGGTCGTGGGCATTGTGATCGGTCCAGGCCGGACACAGCCAGGGCAGGCGGGCCTCCGCCTCCTCCACGATCTCCGCATAGGTCTGGTCATCCAGTCTCCGGGGAACCAGCATCGTTCTCCCTCTCCTCTCCCTGCGGGCTTAGAGCCCGCAGTCTTTACAGTACGCGAATGAGATGGGTGCCGCTCTCCGCCACGCCGTAGGGGAATTCATGCTCCCCATCCAAAGGCGTCAGGCGGGGCTGCCCCTCCTGGTCGTAGGCGCCCTCCACCAGGATCTGCCGGATGGCGCGCACATTGGGCACGTCCCGCACAGTGCTCCACACCTCGTCCACCCGGATCTGCTCTCCGATGGGGCGGTCTCTCCAGGCAGTGCGGATCAATGCCTCCAGCCGCCGGGCGATTTCCCGCTGGGTATCCGCAGCCCGGTCCGGCTGCTGGGTCTCCACCGTCACTTGGGTGTTCACCGTCAGCACGATGGCGGGCTGGACATGGAGCCGGTTTTCCGCCACCAGGCAGCAGGAACAGCGGCCACTGAGGAAGCGGTACACCTCCCGGCACAGCTTCTCCGTGCCGGCCCCGGCTTCGCCAAAGCCAGCCACCACCACGGTCACATGGCCGGGCGCCTCCCAGCCATGCTCATCCCGTCCGGCAAAGCACCGCACATGGCGCACCTGGGGGAACGCCTCCTTCACCAGATCCTCGTAGTCCCGCCGTCCGGCGGCCCGTCCCCTGGTCCGCAGGCGCCGGTTCCCCCGTTCCTCGATTTCTTCCCAGGCAGGACATCCGGTGCCGCCGCTCATGGCAGTCCGGTTGACCACCGCCGAGATGCGGGGCAATCCGCCCAGCAGTGCGTTTACTTGTCCCGCCGGCACATTGCCCCGGGTCCCTCCCCCGCTGGCATAGGTCACATAGATGTTGTGGTCCCCCATGGGCGGGACTCTGCCCTGCCGCCCGTCGCCGAAGCGGATCACACCCTGATAGGGGTCCAGGGTATAGCACCGGTCCTCCGGTCCGGCCAGGGCCAGATCCGAAATGGGCCGCCAACGCACCCAGCAACGGATCGGATCGTGTCCGCTGCGCTCCAGGATGACGTTTTCCGGATCCGCTTGGGCCACTTTTACGGCCTGCTCCCCAGAGAGGCCAGCCATCTCATCCACCCACACCTGACAGTCCTGTACCGGCCGGGCCAGCAGCGCCACGGACTTTCCCGCCTCATAGGCGGACGTATCAAAAAACTGCTCTGGCTCCCGCTGCCGTTGGATGGCCGTCACGGTGTTGCGCACAATCGCCAGCGCGGTGGGAGCCCCTCCCGGACGCCGGGACGTACGGCTCAGCCGCAGCCAGCACCCCTCCTGCCCCAGCAGCTCGCTCCGGGGCAGAGGCTGAGATAGGTACAAAAAGAACTCTCCGCTGTGGAGCAGGTTCTCAGTCCCATCCACACACCGAATGGGCTGGAAGCGGCTCCCGTCCCACCACTCCCACAAAAGGGCGTCCTCCATGCAAACCCGGCCCGCCATCTGAAAGCGCAGAGACAGCGGCATGGCGTGAGGAGAGCGGTCAAAGCACAGGTACATGGCCTGGAAGCCCGGTTCCATGGGGCGCAGGACCGGCAGCTCCAGATAGTCGATCCGGTCCGCCTCTTCCACCGTCCGCCGTACACCGTTGTTCTCTGCGGTCACCACATGGACCCGGACCCCCTGGGTATACTGCCAGGAGAATTCCGCCGTCTTTACAAAGGGCAGAACCCACCGCTGATAGAGAGAAAACTGGTTCTCCACCTCTGTGATCCTGGCCCGGATATACCAGCCGGTCTCCGCGTTCACATCGGTAGGTTCCAGATCCTCCGGCACCTGAAACACCACCTCCAGCGAACCATCCCGCTGGCAGGAGAAGGGATTTTTATCTCCCTTCACCTCCAGCCGCCGCCAGCCCAGACCGTTAAAGTACTCCCACACCACCCCGGAGATCCACACGTTGTCCGGTTTGATCTCCACGGCCCCCTGCTTGTCAATGACGGCCGCACCAAAGGTATACTGGGGAGGTTGGACCGAGGGCTCCTCCACAATGGGAGCAATCTCCAAGTGAAGGTTTGCCTGGGCGCCGGCCTTGGACAGGGCGCTGTCGCTGCGAAGATAAAATATGCCGTAGGGAGCCGGACGCCGGCCAAAGCAGTAGCCGCCCTCCGAGGGGTCTATGGGCAAATCACCGAAGAAGAGGCTTTGCGCCCCACAGGGCTCCAGCGGGGCGCTGGTGAGCAGCACCTGTTCCAGTTTCAGCTCCGCCTCAGGCCGGCCATGGCAGGAAATAGAAATCTCCCCTCCCTCTTCCAGGGGCTCAAGGGGCAGATGGCTTTGCTTTTCCAGCAGGATGCGGCCGTGCTCCGCCTGCACCCGGTCAAAGGGGATGTCTGCACCGTCATGGCGGAAGGTCCAGGTCATCCCCTCCCCAGCAAAGCGCGCGGCGGACTCCTCCTCCAGATACCGCACCCGCTCTCTGGGCTCTACGGTGATCCGGCAGGGCCCGTCCAGCCGGAGCACCTGGCTTTGCCCCAGGGTAAACCGGTGGCGCTGCAGCTCCTCCCCCGCCCCCGGGGTGAACAGCCGCATGGGCCGGGCCAGATCCAGGCGCTGGATCTGGTCCTCCTCCGGGTCCACATAGTACACCCCCTCCAGCCGGGCCGCCGTGGCCTCGATGGCCCGCTGCGTCTCATAGACGATGTTCTCCCCGGCCTCGTCCGGAGTGAAGACCGCCGTCCCCTGGGGAACCGGCACCGGCTCCTCCTCGTTGTCGTTGGGGATGAACTCCATGGTCCCGGAGGCCGGCACAGGGCCGGGCTCCTGAAACCCGATTTGGTTGAGAAACTCCGTATAGAGCTTGCCGGGCATGGCGTTCATCCGGTCCACGGTCTGATGGAACATGGTGACGAACAGCTCCGCCAGGGCGGCGCCTGGGTCGTCCTCCGGCGACTCATACCGCCACTCCGGGGTATAGGTCCGGGCCAGCCGGGCCACCTGCCGGCGGACCGCCTCCAGATCCCGCGGGTCCAGTGTGGGGTGTCTCATACGCCGCCGCCTCCCTCAGAACCCTCCGTGACATAGAAGGGGTATACATGGTTGTACCGGCTGTTGGTGCTGCGGATGGTGTAGGCCACCTCCACCACCAGGCTGCCGGTAAATTGGTCGTTCTCCCGGCACTTCACCTCTACGTCGGTGATCCGGGGCTCCTGGTACTGCAGCTGCTCCCGCACGGCGGAGGCCATGCTCTGCCGGCTGGTACTGGAGGAGGGGGCAAACACATAGTCCATAACGCTGGAGCCGAACTCCGGCCGCATGACCCGCTCGCCCTGCATGGTGTTGAGGATGATGCCGATGGCCTCCCGGATGTCCTCCTCCTGGCTGACCATGGCGAATTTCCCCGTCCGCGGGTCCACCTGAAGGGGAAACTTGACCCCCCGCCCCAGAAACCGGCGCTGGTCTTCCATCTCTGCCCCTCCTTCCTGCCGCTAAGCGGCTGTGCGTTTTAGTTGATCTTAACAATGGCGCCTTTCAGAGTGGCCGGACCGGACGCGTTTAGATCCAGTGTGGTGTCCGACTTCACCTGGGCCGCCGCCCCCTGGAGGGCCAGCTTACCGCTGGCCTTAGCCTGAACATTGGTCCCCTCCAGAGAGATCGTGCCTTTTCCCTTTTCCGTGATATTTCCGCCGCTCTCCAGCACCACGGAGGTCTCCCCCGCGGAGAGGGTCAGCTTCGTCTTGGCCTTCAGGGTGATCTCCCCCTTTTTCAGGTCCATGATCAGGGCGTTGGTCCCCTCCTTGTCCTGAAGGGTCACCCGCTCCCCCCCATCGTCCAGGGTCAGCACCGTCCCCGAGGGCATGGTGAGGGTCACCTTCTGCTTTTTGTCCTCGTCATGGAACAGCAGCTCGATCTTTTTGGGCGTGCGGATGAGGTAATCCTCCGCCTTTCCGTTTTCCACGGTAAAAGGCGGCGTCACCTCCGTGTTCCAATAGCCTCCCAGCACCAGGGGGCGGTGGGGATCGTTGTCCAGATAGGCCAGCACCACCAGGTCGTTCACCTGGGGAAAGAAAAACATCCCGCAGTTTTTTCCCCCCATGGGGGCCATGACATAGCACCAGTCCGTCTCCTCCGCGCTGGCGCTGCCGATGGGCAGGCATTTCACTCGGTTGAGTTTCTTGTCGTCCCGGATGTTGGTGACCTTGGCTAGGGTAAGTCCGTCCCGGGACATCTCCCGCCCTGTCGCTCCCGCCCCCTGCCCCATCAGGGCATCCAGCTGCTCCACGATACTCATACTTTCGCCCCTTTCACCTCAAAGGCGGTAACATAGCCAAGCTGGGCAAAAATGTGCCGGACCTTCGTGAGAAAATAGAGTCCATTGCTCTCCGGGTCCCCGCCCTCGATCTTCAGATAGCGTCCAGGGATCAGCTCCGGGATACCCACGCACTGTCCCTGTCCGGTCACAAGGCCCATGGCAATGCCGTTGAGCCGGTTCTGAGCCAGCTTTTCGCACTCCGCCTGGGTCCTGGCGTACTCGCTTTGTTCCCGCAGCACCGATTCCTTCAGCTTGGGCACCAGGTCGGCGGCGGACTTTCCGGTGCCGATGGTAACAGAGGAGGCCACCCCTTTCACTGCCTTCTGATTCACGTCCCGGCCATAGATCTTCACCTTCCCCACCTGGTGGGCCATGGATACCCGCTTGGAAAAGGAGTGCAGTTCCTTTCCCAGGTGGAGGGTGAGGATCGGGGCACTTTGTTCTATCACTGTGTCAAAGATCAGTTCTCCGTCCACCGCGAATAAGCTGGCCCCGTACCGCTGGGCCAGAAGGTTGAGAAATTTCCAGTCGTCAATTTTCTCCTTGACAATGGGGGTCTCAAACCCCTTCAGATTCCCCACTGTCACCTTCTTCGCAAAGCCTGCGGAGACTCCCTTGCTCAGAATCATCGTGACAATCTCCGCCGCTTTCATCTGCCCGGCGTACAAAGGCTCCCGCAGGCACATGAGATACCCCAGGGCGTCCATCCCGCTCACCGCGATGTGGGGTGAGCCGTCCGCACGGAAGTCGATGGTGTAGTCATCCACGTATCCGTAAAACAGCTCCTTCTTCTCCACATAGCCGCCCCTGACGATCAGCTTCTGGCCGATCTGGATAATCTTGGTCAGGTCGTTTTCCCATTTTCTTGTCTCAAAGTTATACTGGCCTTCCAGGGTGAAGGAACACCCGCCCGCCGTACCGTCGGCAGAAATCTCCACCTCCAGGTATTGGATGTTGTATTGACTGCTGGCCAGCTTCTTGTTCCCCACGGTAATCTCAAAGGAGGGGGCCGCAAATGCATCATATTTCTTCCAAAGGGCATCGTAGGTATAGCTTTTCTTATCCACGCTGCCGCCTCCTCTTTTCGCATGATCTGGTCAATCCTCCACCGCCGGCAGGACCAGGGTATCCCCGGCCCGCAGTCTTCTTGGGTTGGTCAGGCCGTTGGCCCCGGCGATGGCACGCCACTGGCCGCAGGTCCCGTATTTTTCCGCCGCGATGGCCCACAGGGAATCCCCCTGACATACCTTTCGGTACTCGGAGGTGTCCGGCGAGCCGTACGGATTGATGCCGGCGAACTTCTCCAGGTCCACGTTCTCCACAAAGGTACACTGGAGGATGGCCCGCACCGGGCAGCCGCTTTCGTCAAACTTGATGAACCGCTGGACGCAGCTGGCCAGATAGCCTTGGAACTGAAGGGTGGCCCATTCTACCCGCAGCTCCGGCGGTTGATGGACATTGATATCTACATGAGTCAGATCAAAGATTTTTTTGGTATACTCCCGGACATCGATGAGATTGCCGGCGGACGGCAGCAGGCTGTTGCCTGCGAACTTCCATTTATCCTTGGCGGCGCCCCCCACCTCAGAGCCGGCGGAGAGGCTGTCAAAAAACAGGTCAAAGGAGAGCATTTCCCCCGATCCGCACTGGAATTGAACAAGGTGTGCATCGGCTCCCATCAGAGGGATCTGCGCGTATTGCACGTTTCGGGCCTGGACATAGCTCTGGGGATTGTAGAGCACCTCAAAGGTCCTCTTGGTTGGGTCTTTACAGTCCAGATTGGTGATGCGCATTTTCTCCAGGGGCATAATGATGTTGGGATTTGGGATACCCAGGTACAAGACGCTCTCCTCCTCTCCTGATTTCTTACCTTCCGCTGCGCCGCAGCTCCCGGCGCAGCCGCTCTTCAATGATCCGGTAAACCTTGTCCGCCGTCTTCTGGACCTCCGCTTCGCTCATGGCGGGGCTTTGCTGTTGAGCCGGCCCCTCCTCCCGCTCCGTCCGCTCCCGGTACGCCAGGGCGGCGGGCCGGGTGGTCACGTCGGCGGCGGAGCTCCGGGCACCCGGTGCAGTCCACTGGATCATTCCTCCAGGCACCGCCCCGCCCGCCGGCGGGACAGGCGCTCCAGGCGGAACGCCGGCAGCCTGACCCTGGGCGCTGCCCAGAGACGCCTGCCAGGTCACGCTCCCGCCTCCCAGGGCTGGAGCGGCCGGTTTCTCCAGCAGCTCCCTGGCCCACGCAGGCAGATTTTTTCCGTACCCGTTTTTCAACCGGTCCGCTGGCTCCTGGCCTGGCTGGGCTGCCTCCTGCCGCTGCCAGGTGGGCTGGGCAAAGGTCATCTCCGGCGCGCCTGTCCACGCCCGCCCGCTCTGGGAAACAGACCTGGGCAGGGAACTTCTGGCCCCCTCCCCTCTCTGCCCGCTCTTTTCCGGGGCAGCGGCGGTGGAGTTGGCTGATGTACTGCCCGCTTCATCAGTAGAAGCGGACGATCCGCTCCCACGGCGGGCTGTGATTCGGATGTCCCGGGAAATGGGGGACATCGGGCTTCTCTCCCGGCCAGCGGCCGGCAAAGGGGATTGCTCCGTCCCGCCGCCGTTTTCGGCTTTGTACGCCAAATTTAACGGAACTAAGTCCCACTCAGCCGGCCCCTCCGAAACAGCAGGCGGCAGCTTGATCCCCTCCAACGCTCCGGCAAGCTCCGCTCTTACGGGCTCTAGGATCGCTTCCTCTCCCTCCTCCGCAGCGTCCTGTCGGACTCCGACACCCTGGGCACTCTGCCCCACGGTCTCTCCCTGCCAACGCACCGCGCCGCCCGCTTTCTCCTGTCCGCTCCGGGTCCTGGGCGAGGCCGGTTTTTCTCTGGGCCTCCCTACCGCCCTTTGGACCTGGGACTCCGGTTCCTTTGCCGCAGGGATCTGCTTTGGCTGCGCGGGAATTTCCTGTAACGGGGGGAACTGGCGCTGTGTCAACTCAGACGGCTCCCAGGACAGGGCTGTTTTCTGGGATGGAACAGCCTGCGGCATCTGGCCGTCCTCCGTTCCAGGTTCTGGGATAGCCTCCAGGGGGAAGGCCGGCTCCGTTCTGCCCCCTTCGGGCGAGAGCTTGCTGGATGGACTCCAATACGCCGTTCTTTCCTGGGCAGGCGTTTCCCTGATGCTTGTTCGCTGGCTTTCCCTGCGGTCCGCTGGCTCTGGAGTCCTGTAGGTCAGTGACGTCTCCCCCCACGCCGGCAGCGGGATCTCCGCCGAAGTGCCCTGTCCGTCTGTGCTCTCGCCAGTCTTTTTAGACACGCGGTAAACCAGCGGCTCCTCTTTCCTCACCGGCTGTGTACCGGCTGGCAGAACCGCCTGCCTCCCTGTGCCGCTGTCCGCATCTTCAGAAGCGCGGTGTGGCTGCTGGGCTCCGCCCGCAGTTGTACGAGGACCGGCCGGCAAGTCCGCCGGTCTGGCCGCGCTCTCGCCAGTCTCTTTAGCGGTGCGGTAAACCAGCGGCTCCTCCTCCCTCACCGGCTGTGTGCCGGCTGGCGGAACCGCCTGCCTCCCTGTGCCGCTGTCCGTATCTTCGGAAGCGCGGTGTGATAGCTGTGCTCCGCCCTCAGTTGCCTGGGGGCTGGACAGCGGGACCGTCGGCCCGGCAGTGTTTTCCACCCCATTCCCCGGTGCCGCATGCACCAGCTGCTCCTGCTCCGTTGCCAGCGAAGGCCCAGCTGCTGGAACGGCGGTCCAGGGCTGGCCGCTCTCCTGATCCTCTGGCCAGTCAGAGCTAAGGCGTGCATCTCCATCTGCCCGCGACGTCTCCCGGGCCTGATTTGATGTTTCCGCCGCCTGGGAAGGCAGTCCTGCCTCATGAGGCAGCCGCCCACCGCCTCTCCCATGGAGCGCTCCCGCCTGGCGAAAATCACCCTCCAGTTCTGTCATAACCCGCATTCCGGCGTGCTCCGCATCCGGCGCCGCTTCCCAGGCCGGAGACTGGGACGGCTTTTGACGGGGGACGGCGGACCTTTCTTCCGCCCAGCCGGTGTCATCCAGCTTCTGGAGATAGGTCAGCTGCGCCTCACCCTCCACCTTTTTTGGTTTCTCCCCCGGAATCGCAATTGGGGAATCCAGTCCCTTCCAACGGCTCTCCAGCTCAACCCGGGGGACCGTCTCCGGCACACCTTCCTCACCCTGTTTTATTTTTTCCTTTACCGTGGGGGCCTGCTCTGAGGCAGCTTCGCCGTTCCGGTCTGAGGCTTCTCCGCCGGAGAGCGCTTGGGACGACCCTTTTGAAATCGGTTCCCCCGATTTTGAGATAAAGCGCTCCACCTCCCGCTCCTGAGGCGCTGCCGCGCGCCGGCGCTCCTCCTGGACTGGGGCTCCCGCCTCCAGTCCCTTGACAAACCCCATTGCCTCCGTCCGATTCTCCTCCCCTTTTCCAGCGCTGGATGGATCGGCCTCCCCCTGGACGGAATAGGTCAGGACTGAGGGGCCCCAGGCGTTCCTGCCGCCAACATCTGAAACGCCAACAGCCGGCGGCGGAGATTCTTGATCATGGGCATTCCGATCATGCCTCTGTATCTCCGCCAAAGCCGCTTCGGGGATCAAACGGGAGGTCATTTCCTGGGCCCCGAGAGACGGCTCAGACGCTTTCGGATGTGTTGCCCGTTCCCGGGAAGTCCCGCTCTCGCCAGAGGAGGGGCCCTCTGCCAGGATCTGCCCTCGCTCCTTCTGCCCAGGGGCAAGGGGGGATGATGACCTCCCGCGGTCTTTAGAGCGCACTCCGGTCCGGCCATTCTCGCCCGGCTGCTTGGCCGCCCCAAACCGAGACGGGGCCGTGGAACCGTTTCCCTTCTCCCCGGAGGTCTTCGGGAAGGCGGCTGGCTGGGAGTCACGCTGTGTCCCGTATGTCTCTCTCTCCCGCCCCCGGGTCCGGTTTTCCTCCAAAGTCCGGCGCACAGCCTCTTCTATCAGCCTGGTCAGCCGCTCAGAGGTACCTGGTCTGCTGTCCTCCTCCCCCTGAACGGCCCACTCCAGCGCCGGTCCCAATGTCTCTGAAATTTGTGCGTTCCGGCGCTGACGGTCCAGGATCTCTTGCCTCCTGCGGCGCAGTGTGTCCGGCAGCAGGATACTGCCCGCTGGGGAACCGCCCGCCGGCTCCCTTTTGCCGGGAGAGGGATAGCCGGGATGGAGCGGCTGCTGGCGGGGTGTCCAGCCCCCCTCCGCCGGGGCGGCGGTAGCCGCCGAGGCCAGCGGCAGTTCTCTGGCCCGGGTCATCGGGGAGCGCGTACCACCGGACCGTCCGGGTTCAAAACGGGCCCCTGTCCAAATCCCTCCGCCGGGGGAGAGACGCATCTGCTGCTGCCGGGCACCGGACTGCAAGATGACCCGCCGGGTGATCTCCTGGCTCTGAAGCAGCTCACGCTGAAGCACCCGTACCCGCTCCAGCACCCGAGTCTCCGCCGGGACACCGGTGCTCTGTCCAGCAGGCTTCTTCCCCTTCTTCTCCGGAGCCTCCACAGTCACATTGACCTCTACATCCAGGTGCAGCTCCGGCGGCCGGGCGGCCAAGGGCTTCTCTTCCGTCCCCTGCTCTTCCAGCAGAGTGAGGGGGACTTCTCGATAGGCCCCGGACATCAGCTGTGCGCGCCGGAGGATCTCCTGCTGGAAAAGCTGGGACAACATGCCAAAGGGGGACAGGCCCAATCGTTCCTGCCCCACCACCGCCATATCAGGTTTTGTAACGGAGATATTCTTTACATCTTTTCTCATCAGCAGCACCCATTGTAGATCAGCTCGATCCGGCTGACCGCCAGGGCAGCCTGGTTGCTGTTCAAGTCGGGGCCGATGTACTTCTGAAGATAGGCGCCCACGATGGACCAGACTCGCTGCGGTGTGCCGAAGCTGTCGATCAATGTCACGGTCCCCGCCAGGGGGATGGACATGCCCAGGATACACATATTCATCAATAGGGAAACGGAGTCCACACTGGTGACCACACCCTGCTCCAGAACCAGCACCTGGGGTTTTGTCTCTTTCAAGAAAAAGCGAGGGTAGTTGAGGCCGCCCTCGTTATAGACCTCGTATTCCACCTCCATATTCAGTCCGGTCACAGAGGTGAACCGCCCCGTCAAGGCCGCGCCAGTCCCTACCAGGGTCACGTCAAAATACGCCCCAGACAGATATGACATCCTCTGTCACCTCCTCAATATGTCTTTTGCAGACGCCGCCTGTCCCCTCTGTTCCGCTCATCGCTCCGGCGGCGGAGTCGTCTTGCGCTCCATGCCGGTAATGGCAAAAGTCAGGCTCTCAGACAGCACCTCGCTGCGCCCGCCGTCCATAGGTGTCAGCTCATAGCCGATGGGCAGGGCATTCTTCAAAGACCAGGTCACTCCCCGGTTGCCCCGGTCGTCCAGAGCCACCACGTTCAGCGTTCGGTAGAGGTCACTGCCCTTGGGACCGGTGTATGCGCCGGCGGCAGCGGAAAAGAGCCACTCTAAAAAGTCGTTGTCCCCCACCACGCCCTTGGTCAAGGTCACCGGAGCAAATCGGGTGAGGACGGGCACATACTCTTGAACCCCCCGGCTGTCGTTGCCAGAGCGGGCCTGAATGGTCTCTACCTCCATCTTCACGCCGGAGAACTGGGAGAAAGCGGCCACCACAGCCCCGCCGTTCTCTACCTCCACTAAAAAGCGGAATGCCTTGAACGGCTCCTGATATAGGATGCCCATGTCGGATCTCCCTCCATCTCCTATCGGAATTCAAAGGATTTTTGTTCCGAGCCGCTGAGTTTCTGGTTGACGGCGGACACCTCCCGACACCAGCGGCGGCGCTCCAGGTGGTTCAGGGCCATCACCTCTCCATGGGACCAGTGCAGATAATAGGACAGGAACGTCATCTCCTGATAGAGCTGTTCCTGGGGGTAGAGCACCAGCCCTAGCTCAATAAAAAATCCAGCGGCACCTCGATGTCCTGATTGCAGTGGGGACAGGTCACCTTATATACCGGCAGCTCCGACATATTGATCCGCTGGTACAGGTCTTGGAGATAGGCCAGGTCCATGGTGAACAATCCCTCGATCACCCGCGTGTTGATGCTGCTCAGGGTCCCCAGACGGGTGATGACCCGAGAGAGCAGGATAATGGTGAGGTAGCCTGAATTCTGTTGGACCCGGGGGTCCCGCAGGGGCAGGATCTCGTCGGCGGCAGTGGCCAGACGCATGGTCCCCCGCTTGTGCACGTCTCCGTTTTTGTCCACATAGCCCCGGGGCAGTTCAAATTCAAATTCCGTTTCCATACCGTTCTCCTTCCCCGGCCGGCGCTATTTGCCGGCCGCCGTCAGGCGGGAGCGGCCCTTCCGCCGGCCCCGGACGGGGCTGGGGCAGCGGGAGGGCCGCGCTGCGCGCGTAGCGTTTCTCCGGCCGTTCAGCCGGGTCTGTTTCATCAGATGGGCGAGGGCTCGCCGGCCGCGGAGCCGGGGATGTGCTCCAGGCCCTCGTGGCACAGCTCCAGGGACTGAATGGCCACCTCGCCCCCCAGGCCGTTCAGATCGGGAACGGTGTAGCCTACCGGCCAGGCGTTGATCAGGTTCCAGGAGGGGCCGGGGCTGCCGGTGTCGTCAATGAGGGTGATGGTCACGTTGTGCCGCACCAGGCCGGTGGGAGGCGCGGTATTGGTGGGGGCCACAGAGTAGACCCAGTCCAAAAAGTCGTCGTCGTCAGACACACCCCAGCGCAGCGTCACGTTGCCGAACTTGGTCAGGCCGGCCAGCTTCCGGGGGGTGTTGCGCAGGTCGTCGCCTTCCCGGTACTCCACCGCGTCCACAGAGGAGCTCATGCCGGACACTTCCGAGAAGCCGGCCCGGCTGATACCGTCGATCTCCACCTGATACCGAAATACTCTATATGGATAATTGATAGCCATTTATGTTCTCGTCCTTTCTTTCGATCATAAGGGGAACGCTTTACTCGCCGGCGGCGGTTTTCTGGGTAATGCGGAAGATGACAAACTCAGCGGGCTTCACCGGTGCAATGCCGATTTGGCAGATCAGGCGGCCGTTGTCGATGTCATCCTGCGTCATAGTGGTGGGGCCGCACTCTACGAAGAACGCCTGGTCCGGACTGGAGCCGGCCAGCGCCCCATCCCGCCAGCAGGTGGCCAGGAAGGTCTCAATGGTCCGGGTGACCCGGCCCCACAGAACCTCGCTGTTGGGCTCAAAGACCACCCAGTTGGTGTTGGCCTTGATGGACTCCTCCACATAGATAAAGAGGCGGCGGACGTTCAGATACTTCCACAGGCCGTTGGAGCTGATGGTGCGGGCACCCCACACCCGGATGCCCCGGCCGGGGAAGGAACGGATCAGGTTCACGCCCATGGGGTTGAGAATGTCCTGTTCGCCGTTATTATAGTTGCAGGACAAACCGGTGCAGCCCCGGACCACCTCATTGGCGGGGGCCTTGTGCACGCCCCGCTCATTGTCGCTTCGGGCGTAGATGCCAGCCATAGCGCCGGAGGGCGGGAAGTATGCGGGCCGCTTGGCTCCGGCGTCATACATCTGCAGCCAGGGGTGATACATGGCTGCATAGGTGGAGTCATACATATCCCGGAAGTTGGCCACATCGTTGGTCTTCTTCAGTTCCATGGGAATATCCAAAATGGCAAAGCAGCTCTTTCTGCCTTCGCAGAAGCCGATCAGAGCAGCTTGGACCTCCGGCGCAGTGGCGCCTGGAATCGCTAGGATGGAGACGCTGCCGTTCTCCTGGAAGGCCTGCAGGCCGGTGCGCCTGCCGGGACCGTCGTCCTTGCCCAGATAGGCGCCGGGGTCGACCGTCAGGACGGAGCCGTTGCTGCCGCCGGCCGGGATCAGGACCATCTCATCCCCGGTTCCGGCGCACAGGTCATAGGGGGTGATCCCGGCGGCTTTCACCGAAACGGGAGCCGTCTCTTTCTTGTCGTCCTTTTTCTCATCTTTAGCGGGTACCACTTCCTTGGCAGGGGCAGGGGCCGCGGTCTTGGCAGGACGCACTTCCACCTGGATCAGATCGCTCTTAGCGGTCTTTACCGGGGCGTAGTTCAGTGCCTCCGGTTTCAAAGACAGGTGCTCATAGGTCTCTACCATATCGTCCAGGCGGGCAGTAATGGTGATCTCGCAGGTACGGATGTACTTGGCGGTGCCCACTTTGGTATCCGCCACGTCCAGGGTACAGGGGCCGTCCAAGGTGACCACCTTGTCCAATACACTCTTGACGGTGGCGTAGGCGCTCTTGGTACCGTCAAACAGCTCCACCACATCGCCGGGGTTAAAGCCGTCGGCATTTTTCAGCGTCAGGTCCGCGCCGCTGACGGCGAACACCTGAGTCTTTGCCTTGCTGGAGGGCGATACCGTCACCCGCATATTCTCCGCCCAGGCGCCGGGATTGGCGGCGGTGATCTTCAATACGCCGGTGGTGATGGAACCCACCTTGGCATCTCTGGGAACCGAGCGCATAATGTAGGCCCGGGAGCCGCCGTTGGCGAAGAACTGTTCCACCGCGTAAGGGAGGAACCGGGCCGCTCCGTAGCCTGCCTCGCTAAGATAGCCGCCATACATCCGCTTATAGTCGGCGAAACTGGTAACCAGCTGGGGCTGTCCCACCACGGGGCCCCGCTCCGCCAGTCCCACGAAGCCCGCGGTGCTGGTGCTGACGCCCTGCATGGGGGCCGCACCGGAATCATACTCCTCTACATATACACCTGGGGACAAATACTCTGCCATGTCTTTGCTTCACGCCACATACTGGCTGGGGGCCGGCTGTGAAGCGCCCCTCCTTTCATGTTGATATGGATGGATCGGTCTTGGATTAAGGATCAAACAGGAACACTAGCCAGGTATTGAGAAACCAGCCGGGCGGCCCGGAGGGACTCTCCATCCCGTCCGGCGGATCTCTCAAATGTCCCTGGCAAGGTCCAGGGTGCGCAAAGTCATATGCCGCTGAGCCGTCCCCAAAAGCGGGCTACCACGGCGGCGTTATACTCCAGGGCCCGAATCAGCCGCCGGCGGGCCTCATAGAGGTCCTCCAGCTCCGCCCGGGTACGGAATACGGGCCGGCCGTCCCGGGGAAGGAACATTGCCCCCATGACGGTCTGGCCGTTGATTTCATTGCACCGCTCCAGGCACCGGGCCCGGTCCGCGGCGGCAAAGGGGAAGCGTCCATAACACAGGATCTGGTCCCGCTCGCAGCGGCAGGCCGTCTCCCAGAGCATGCCGTCCCGGGCAATCCGAAAGCGGATCAGTCCCGCCTCCTCCTGCCATGCCGCTCCGCTGTCTTCCAGCAGAGCGATCAGCAGTCTGCGGGTATCCTTGGCCTCCACACGCGCTCCCTCCCTATATGTTCAGTGCAGGCCCCGCTCCCAGGGGAGAAAGCACCGAAAAATCCGGCGCCGGAGAAAGCGCCACCTCCGCCGGCGCGGCGGTCAAGGGCGGGGTGTCCAATGGAGCATCCGGTCCCAAAAAGGCAGGCCGTTCGCCCCATCTCTGCTCCCGCCGGTTCACCAGCTCCAGCAGGACGCTGTTGCTGACCCGCTCTTGCAGGGCGGATACCAGATCATCCGGCAGTTGGTCCAGTCCCGTCCCTGCCCACATAGCCAAGAGGGCCTGGGTCAGGTTCGGGTTCTCCAGACTCTGGCTCCGGCTCCTCTCCTTCTGCGTCCTCTTCTCCGATGTCTGGTGCTGTTCCCCACTGCGCTGTGTGGTCTGAATCATCAGGCGGCTCCTCTCCCTCCGGCGGCTCCGGCCAGGGTTCCTCCGGCTCCAGCAGAGCCGCAGCGATCTCTTCCAGCGTCTCCGGCTTCTCCAGCTCCTTCAGAGTCTCTACGGCCCGGTCCGAGATCAGCCGGAGTTTGTTGATAAATTCCTGTTTCATTTGGGCTTTTTTCTGGATCAGTGCTCTGACATGAACCAGGGCGTTTTGCAAAACAGGCGTCTCCTGTGGGTCCTGGGCCTGCTTCAGCCGGCGCTGATAGGCTTGGATCAATGCCTGCTCCCGGCTGTCATCCAGGAAGGGATAGAGAACCCGCAGCGTGGCGCCGCCCTGCTCCGCTTTCAGCTCTCCGCTGCCCTGGACTAGGGCCTCCATGGATTGAACGATGCGGCGGGCGTCCCGGAGGGTATCCACCACCACGCCCACGGCGCTTTTGGCCACACCCCGGTTGAATTGGACCATATCCGGGTCGTGACCGGGGATATTCCTGCGCTGACTGCCCACGCCAAACAGCGTCTCCTGATGGATGCGTTTGGGCTCGCTTTGCCCCACAGTGCGTTTCAGGCAGGATATCAGCATCATTTTGCCCGTCCCCTCCAGCACGGCCCCTGACAAGGTGCCCCGCTGAAAGGCAGTTTGTGAGAAGATCTCCAGAGGGATCCCGCTCCCGGGCAGCATCTGCCCCCTTCGCCGGCGGTCTGCCTGCCTCTCCTCTTGGTAATTCCGGGCAAGGGAACCCCGCGGTTCTCCGTTCTCCCACTGCAGCTCCTCCTGTGAGAAGCCGCTCCCGCTCTCCTCCGCCAAGGCGGCGGCGTGCTGCCGGCCAATCCGGTCGAAAATCATCTGAAACTGTTCGGTCACCTGATACAGGGGGTCTCGGTGCTGAAAGGCCTCCGCTCCCGAGGCCCAGGCCAGCTCCCGCTCCACACGGCGGCGAGTAGCGGGCTGCGGCTGCGTGAACTTTTTTCTGGAAATCTGCGTGTGCATCTCCGTCTTCTACCTCCGCCATTCCAGCAGTCTCTCCACGCTCTGTCCCACCCGCTCCTGGGTCAAGGGACGCAGGAGAAAGTCTGTTACATGGAGGCGGTAACTGGGCAGGACAAACCGCTGGGTGTCGTCAATCAGCACCACCTGGCACTTCCGATCCTCCTCCCGCAGGCGGCGGGCGGCCAAAAAGCCGTCCGTGTCTCCCGCTCCCAGGAACACGCCGTCAAATGCGCCGGTGGAAAAACATCCCCAAAGCTCCTCCAGACTGGCCATGGGGCACAGCTTCACACGCTGTCCGCGGACAGCGCAGTACGCCTTGATCCACGCGCACAGACACTGCGTTTCCTGATCCGTGCCTGCGCATACTGCTACCCTCATTTCCATGTCGTTCTCACTCTCTGCCGCCTCAAGGCAGCCGGCGGTCCATGTTGGGAAGGAACGGGTCTTGTCTCTCACAAATGCTATTATAAGGGCGATTTTTCAAAATGGTAGGAATCCGTCGTGAAAAGTGCTGAACTGTCATGAAATGCAAAACTGTCCCTTCCTCCCCTGTGCTATACTGTATATAAATAGAAGTCTGTGCTTCCGCCTTTTTGGGCGGGGAAAACCGAGACACGCCCGGATCTGTCAAGGAGGGATCCCTTATGCCCCTATTCTCACTGCGCCCGCTGGACCCAAAGAGGGCGGGCCCTTTTGCCCAATATTGTTTGCCTCAGGCCCTTCAGGAGGCCAACCGGGACGGGGGAGAAATGACCTTCCTGGGGGCGGTGTGGGACCAGTCCGCCTGCGGGGCCGCGGCGGTCCGCTGGGACAGGGACCGCGGAGTGCTGATCAGTCTTTTTGTGGACCCGCTGGTCCGGGGACGCGGTGTGGCCGGAGCTCTCCTGGACCAGCTGCTGGAGGAGGCAGCCCACCGAAGCGTCCCGCTCCTGCTCGCCTCCTATGTTCTGCGGGAAGATTCCCTGACGGCGATGGATGCTCTGTTTCTCCGCCGGGGCGCAAAGGTCGTGCCCCTGGCCCCAATCTTTGAAATGGACAGCCGGCGGTATCACGACTCCCGTTTCTTGGCGCCCGCATTCCGGCCCGCTTTCCAGCCGGATCCCCACATCCAGCCCTTCTCTGCCTTTTCTTCGGAACAGCTGGAGGAACTGGAGCGCCGGACGGAGATTCCGCCCTTCCTTCTGCCCTCCGCTTACCGGAAGCGGCTGGAGCCCCGGCTGTCCCTGGCCTGGGTGGACGAGGGCCGGGTCCTGGCCTATATTCTGGGGGGCGAGAGCGGCCCGGCCGCCTATAACCTTCTGTCCGTCTGGCGGGAAGCGGGTGCGCCCGCCTCCTGCTTCCTCCGCCTGCTGACGGCGCAGCTGAATCTGTGCTACTACCGCTGCGGCGGCGACTTCCTCTATACCCTCTCCGCCGTCACGCCGGAGGCCCTCTATCTGGCAGAGCGGCTGACAGGCGGTGACTATACACTGTATGAAGAACACTTTGCCCAGTTGGAGACAGCCCATACTCCTCCCCTGCAGGAAGGCGGAGAACACGCCTCTCCCCTTCTGGACAACGGCCCGTCCCAGGTTTAATCAGAAAAGGAGAAATACCGCATGGAACAGACCTATCTGGAGCGGAAACGCGCTGACCGCAGCGCACCGTCCAAAATAGAGCCCGTCCCCGCCTCCCCCTCCCTGGACGCCCTGCAGGCAGGCGTTGCCCAGCCCACGCAGGAACAGCTGGGGCGGCCTGTGGATCTGCCTGGAGCGATCCAGGCCAAGATGGAGGCCGCCTTCGGGGCGGATCTGTCCGCCGTAAAGCTCTATGAGAGCCCGGCGGTGGCGGACGCCGGGGCCCAGGCCGTGGCCCAGGGCAGCCGCATCGCCTTTGCCCCGGGAAAGCTGGACTTTGCCAGTTCCTCCGGCCAGGCATTGCTGGGCCATGAACTCTCCCATGTGATCTCACAGGCCCGGGGGGAGGTCACCGGCTCCGGCTTTCTTCGGGACGCCGCCCTGGAGGCCCGGGCCGACCGGGAGGGAGCTATGGCCGCCACTGGGGAGAGCGTCTACGCCGGCCCCGTCACCACCGCCCTCTCCACTGCCTCCGCCGCCCCCGCCGCCGGACCTATGCAGGCCAGCAAGGCGATCACCAAATCGAAGAAGCACTTTGACCGGATCCAGGATGCCGAAAGCAAGCTGGCCGACAGGGGAATCTCTGAAGGCGACCGCAAGCGCTATGAGAAGCAGCGGGCATCTGGAGAGAAATGGCTCCACTATTGGGAAAAACAGATCGACCCGGACGACGCCCTTCAGGAGAGGGGCAACTATCAGGATCAGTCGGAGTTTTATCACTTTTTGGAGCTGCATGCCTTTCGGTTTAAGGATCAATACCCCTCCATTGACTTCAGAAAGGCAGGAAAAATAAATGAGGACCGGAACATCTTCATGTTCTGGAATGACAATCTCCAACGGAACCAAGCGTACCGCTCTAAAAACGCCTGGAAGATAAATCAAGAAATACGCAGCAAATTCTCAGGCGGGGCCGGTGATGATGAAAAATATTTGGAAAACAGTTATTCTAATGATCTGAAAAATAATAGCGGACGTTTTTTCTCCGGGCTGGGTATCCAGCGGACCAATGCCCTCCTAGCCGGGTCAGCCGGGAGCGGACTCTCCAGAGACGATATGTTGCTACTCTTCGAGCGTCTGATGGCGCCCCGCGAGAAAAATTCGGTCCTTGACAGCGCTCAGAGAGATCAGAAGTTTGATGAGGGCATCATGCAGCTCAAAGGGATCTATTTCAACCAGCTCAAGCGCCTGCGGGACAACTACGGTATTAAACTGACCCAAATGCATCCAGAGGATGTCCTGCGGCAGATCGGACCGGAGTTTTTCTCTCAGTTCCTTCTGCTGCAGAGCACGAAAAAATTGATTGAACATCAAAGCGCGGGAGACTATTTCGATTTTGAACACAACGCCGATGACCAGGAGTTCAAGCGGCTGAGTGAGTATTACAACAACATACAGTATTTGTTTTCCGACTATGCCTTAAACAGGGACAGCATCACAGAAATGCAAAAAAAATCTAATTCTGACCGAGGATTGGATCCCAAGGAACAGTCGTATCTGGAAACGTTGATGACAAGCTTTGAGTCGCAATCAACACTTCCCGCTGCCCGCGGACAGGAAAACGGGATCGGCGGTCCACGCCTGGATGAGGAAGAACTGGAACAGTACCGTCAGGATCTGGCAAAACGTGTGCGCGAAAAAAAATTCAAAGGATTTTTGTTCGGAGATTTCAAGAATATAGTGCCCGGCGAATGAACCCCCGGCGCACCCCCGCAGCCCTGGGAAACCGGAGGCAGACCAACCGATTGCAGAAGGAGTGAACAAGCATGAGCTATACCTACGCCGCGAAACGGCATTCCTCTGTTGTACATCAGAACCCGCAGAC
>CALWWF010000117.1 GCA_944385165.1 uncultured Oscillospiraceae bacterium | reverse complement strand
ATCTGCTCCTCGCTCTCCACCGAGCAGGGGCCGGCGATCATGGCGAAGTTGCCGTGGCCCACCTTCAGCTTCTGCTCCCCCACCTCGATGACAGAGTCCTTGGGGTGGAACTTCCGGTTGGCGCTCTTGAAGGGCTCGGACACCCGCTTGACCCCCTCCACGATGTCCAGGCCGCTGATCAGGTCCTCGTCCAGCTTGCTGGTGTCCCCGATGACCCCGATGATGGTGGAGTAGTCCCCGGTGGAGACGTGGGTGCGCAGGTTCTGGGACTCGATCCACTGGATGAGGTCCCGGATGCGCTCTTCCTTGGTGTCCCTTTTCACGATGATGACCATAATAAAACCTTCCTTTCTGTGCCTGCCCCTCACCGGGCCAATAAAAAAGGCCTGCGGTGAAGTGTTTGTTCACCGCAGGCCTGTGTGTTCCGATCCTTCGCTTATGCCAGGGAGGGGAGCCGTTTGTTTGCAGCAAAAAACACTTTTACCTTTTTCGCCATAAAGCCAAAAAAGTAAAAGTAGCCATACGCAAACGCCGCAAACTTCTTCATGGTAAGTATGGCTCCTTTCCTCGCAAGATCAGCTTGCTTTTATGGTAGCACCGGAGTTTTTCCCTGTCAATTCCGAAGATGCCGGCATTTTCTCCAAAATACGCCGGTTATTTTCCCGAGGGTTTTAGTGGTTCTGCCCGCTCTCCTCCAGGGGCCCCGGTCCCTCTCCCTCTCCGGCGGCGGGGCGGAGCAGGCGGGCCATGTCCAAGGGCAGTTTTTGGCAGAATGCCAGGTGCGCGCCGGTGACCGGGTGGCGGAAGGACAGCTTCCAGGAGTGGAGGGCGGGCCGGGCGAGCACCCCGGGCAGCTCCTCCCCATAGAGGAAGTCCCCCGCCAGGGGATGGCCCAGATAGGCCATGTGCACCCGGATCTGGTGGGTGCGGCCCGTCTCCAGCTCCAGGTGCACCAGGGCGTAGGGCCCCGCCGTTTCCACCGTCTCGTACCGGGTGCGGGCCACCTTCCCGTCGGGGCGCACTGCCTGCTCCACCAGAGAGCCCTCCTTGGGCCCCAGGGGGGCGTCCACCATCCCCGCCGGAGGGGAGGGCGCCCCCACGCACACTGCCAGGTACTCCCGGCGGAAGTCCGGGGTGTGAAGCTGCCGCTTCAGCACCTCCTGAGCGTGGGGGTGCTTGGCCACCACCATCAGCCCGGAGGTGCCCCGGTCCAGGCGGTGGACCGGGTGGAAGTCCCCCTCCTCCCCCTTGGAGTCGTAATAATACAGGAGAAAATTCCCCAGCGTATCGTCAAAATGCCCCGGCCCCGGGTGGACGGCCACTCCCGGGGCCTTGTTGAGCACCAGCAGGTCCCCGTCCTCATACACGATGTCCAACGGGCCCGGGGCGGGGACCACCCCGCTGCGCCGCTCCGGGTCGCTGAGACGCACCGACAGCACCTCCCCCTCCCGGGGGCAGTACCGGGTGTTCACCCGCCGCCCGTCCACCAAAATGCCGTCGGGCAGCCACTTGATCCGCCGCACCACCGTGCCGGACAGGCCCAGGTGACGCTTGAGCAGGGTGTCCACCTTGACCCCCGCCAGCTCCGGAGGGATGGGCAGCTCCAGTCGCCGGCTCACAGCTTTTTCGTCCACCGGTAGAGGTGGAATAGGTAGAAGGCGCAATGGAGCACCAGCACGGCGCAGCACAGGGCGATCCAGAAGGTCTCGCCCCGGATCATGGCGGCCACAAAGGGCACCCACAGCGCCACCAGGGTGCAGTACCAGCTGTCCAGGCCGGCGTGGGTGCGGATGGCCACATTGCGCTCATCCCGCTCCGAGCGCTCCATCTCCCGCCGGTCCTCCGGGGACATCCCCCGGCTCACCAGGGGGACAAACAGCCTTCCGCCCCCCAGGCCGATGAGCGCCCCGCCCAAACCGGCGCACAGCCCCACGCCCCCCTGGGGCATCCGGTCCCCGACGGTAAGCACCGCCGCGAACAAAACCAGCCCCAGCACCACGGCGGCGGCCGGTACGGTCAAACTCTTCTTCATTTGGACTCCTCCTCGTCAAACAGAAATACTTCCTCGATGGTCATGCCGAAATACCGGGCGATCTTGTGGGCCAGGAGCAGGGAGGCGTTATACCGCCCGTTCTCCAGGGAGATGATGGTCTGGCGGGTCACGTCCACCGCCTCAGCCAGCTCCGCCTGGGAGAGGCCCCGCTCCTTCCGCAGCTGTGCGATCCGATTGGTCAAGCTCTCGCCTCCTTGTTTGAAAAGTAAAGCTCGCTTTACAAATATAGTATAGCACGCTTTACATTCATGTCAAGCCCCCTTTACATCTTTTCGCAAAAAAATCTGCCCCGCCGGGACCGGCCCGGCAGGGCAGAGACATACGTCCGAAACGTCAGCAGCTTGTCAAAAAGCCCTCCTGCAAGGAGTTCCTGCGGCCGCAGCCGCAGGAATAAAATGAAATCCGTCATTTCCGGCGGCACAAGGTGAATTGCCCCGCAGGGGCAAGAGAAGGTCCCCTGGGGGATGTACGTCGGAAATGACACTTCTCGCGAAATTTTTGCCGACTATTTTCGGGTCCCCAGAAAACCATTATTATGGTTTTCTGGGAGAGGAGGAGCAGCGGAGGGAACGAGCATTCGGGTTTACCCGGATGCGAGCGATCCGCAGCTTGCGACGACGACATCGAGGCGAAAATTTCGTGCAGCCTAACTCGAAAAAGTGGCTTCTGCCACTTTTTCGACACTCTCGCGTCAGGACAGGTGCAGCCCGTAAAAGCCCACCAGGGACAGGGCCATCAGGCCGATGGTGATCAGCTCCATGGGGATGCCCTGAAAGCTCTTGGGGCAGCTGGTGAGGCTCACCTCCCGCCGCAGCCCGGCAAAGCACATCAGGGCCACCGTGGCCCCCACACCCCCGAAGAAGCCGAAGAGGAGGGCGGCCAGCAGTCCATACCCCCGCTGAGCGATGAGCAGCGCCGCGCCCATGGCGGCGCAGTTGGCGGTGATGCTGGCCAGATTTTCGTCCATCCGCCTGGAGAGCTCGGGCACGCAGTTTTTCAAAAAGCACCGCAGGCCCGCCACCACCGCCGGGCCGGTGAGGGCGAAGGCCAGGGTCCGAAAGTAGCCCAGGGCGAAGTGCTCCAACAGCAGGTTGAGCACCCAGGTGATCAGGGCGGTGAGGGTCATCACCGCCGTCAGGCTGTACCCGGTGCGCCAGGCGTCCAGGGGGTCCTGAAAGGCCTTCACCCGGGAGCCGATGCCCAGGCAGTTGACCAGAATGAAGTTTTCCGACAGCAGGGCCGCCAGGGCGACTCCCGCAAGCTGTAGGGCCGTCATACGTCCCCGCCTCCTTTCCTGTTCCGGGCGTCAAACCTCGCCGTCCACATAGCTGACGCTCCCCTCCGTATCCAGATTGGCCACAATGGCCAGGGCCTGATTCACGCAGGCGGTCACCGCCTGGGAGGTGGCGGTGGCTCCAGAGACCGCGTCCACCGCGTTGTTCCCGGAGGAGCGGATGGTGCCCGACTTGCCCACATACTGGGACAGGTACTCCTCCGTCATGGCGTCGGTGCCCACCCCCTCGGTCTCCCGGTGGCTGGTGACGGCCACACCGGTGACCTCGCCGTTGGTGTTGACCCCCACCACCGCGGTGAGCAGCCCGCCAAAGCCGTTGGCCTGGACCTCCACGCAGTAGCCCACCAGACCGGAGTCGTTATACCCGGCGGTGATGCTCAGGGCCCCGGCGGCGCGGTAGGGGGTCTCGGTGCGCATGGTGGCCTGGGGCATCACCTGGGCGAGCAGGGCCTCCTGGGCCTCGGTCTCCGCCCGGACGGCGGCGTAGTCAGTGAGGCGGTGCACCCCAAAGACCGCCCCGCACACCACCAGGAACACCCCGGCCACCGCGCCCCACTGGCGTACCTTGCCCCTGAGCTCGTCCAGATAGCCCTCGCCGGGCATGGTGCCCTCCCCGGCCCGGGCCAGGAATTTCAGTTTAGGGGGCACAAAGCGGATGGCGGCGGCGCTCTCCTTCAGCTCCCCCACCCAGGCCCGAGCCCGGGCGAAGCGGCCCAGGCCGAAGCGCCGGGGGATGGCAGAGCGGTCCAGCAGCCACACGCAGCAGTTCATGGTGAGGATGGCCCAGCCCACCCCGTCCGGATAGGAGCCGAAGTACCGCAGCAGCACGGTGAGGGCCCCGCAACCCACCCCAAATAAGGTCTGCCCCAGGGGGGTGACCGGGGTGGTGGTGTAGTCGGAGGCCATGAAGATAGCCCCCAGCATCAGCCCGCCCCCCAGCAGCTGGGCGGTCATCCAGGCCAGCGCGCCCCCGTCGCCCCGGGGGAAGAGGAGGGTCAGCAGGGCCACCGTCCCCACAAAGGCCAGGGGGATGCGGGGGGAGATCACCCGCCGGCCCACCAGGTACACCCCGCCCAGGATCAGCATAAAGGCGGGCACGCCCCCCATGGCTCCCCCGTGCTGGCCCAGCAGCAGCTGGCCCAGGGTCAGGTCGGGAAGCTCTCCGGCGTGGAGGCTTGCCATAGGGGTGGCGGCGGACACCGCGTCCGCCCCGCCCAGCAGGGAGGGATAGTGGAAGGCGTCCACCCAGTGGGTCATCAGCCCCGGGAAGGTACACAGCAGGGTCCGCCCCGCCAGGGCCGGGTTGAGGAAGTTGCGGCCCAGGCCGCCGTAGAGCTGCTTGACCACCACGATGGCGAACAGCCCCCCCAGCACCGGGGCCCAGTAGGGAGCGGTGGCCGGCAGGCTCATGGCCAGCAGCAGCCCGGTGACGCAGGCGGACAGGTCCCCCGTAGGGTTGGGCAGTCCCCGCAGCCGGCAGTAGCCGTACTCGGCCAGGACGCAGGTCCCCACGGACACCGCCGTCACCGCCAGCACCCGGGGGCCGAAGAGGAATACCGCCATCGCCAGGGCGGGGATCAGGGCCACGATCACGTCCCGCATGGTGGAGGAGATCCCCGCCGGCTGGGCGATCTGGGGGGAGGTGTGTTGGATCACCGGTCCGTTCATCCCTGGTTTCCTCCTTCCTGACACAGTTTCTTCGCCTGGCGGACCAGGTCCTCCAGGGGGATGTGGGAGGGGCAGCTGTAGGTGCAGCAGCCGCACTCCATACAGTCCTCCAGATGCAGCTGGGGCAGCCGCTCGGTCTCCCCCATGCGCACCGCCCGGTAGACAAAGGCCGGGTTTAAGTTCATGGGGCAGGAGGCGACGCAGTGGCCGCACCGCACGCACACCGTCTCCGGCTCCCCGGCGCTGCCCCGCTCCTCCCGGGTCAGGCACAGCAGGGCGTTGGTGTTCTTCACCACCGGCGCGTCCAGGTCGGTCTGGACGGTGCCGGTCATGGGCCCGCCGGTGAGGATGACCGCGGGCTCCTCCCGCAGTCCCCCCGACGACTCCAGCAGGCAGCGCAGAGGGGTGCCGATGGGCACCCACAGGTTCCGGGGCCGGGCCACCGCCCCCCCGCTCACCGTCACTGCCCGGTGGGTGAGGGGGGTGCCTTCCAGAAGGGCCTGGCGCACGGTGTAGGCGGTGGCCACGTTAAAGACCGCGCACTTCACGTCGATGGCCGACCGACCCGGGGGGACCTCCCGGCCGGTGACGGTGCGCACCAGCTGCTTCTCCATCCCCAGGGGGTAGCGGGTCTGGATGGTGCACAGTTCCACCGACCGGCGCTTGCGGCGCAGGCGGCGCTCCAAAAACTCCACGGCGTTGAGCTTGTCCCCCGCCACCACCAGCACCGCCCGGTCCGCCCGGAGGAGCTGGGCGAGCATCTGCACCGACTGGAGCACCTGGTCCCCCTTCTCCAGCAGCAGCCGGTGGTCCGCCGTCAGGTAGGGCTCGCACTCGGCGGCGCTGACAATGAGGGTGTCCACCCGGCCCACCGACTTGGCGATGCGCAGGTGGGTGGGGCTGGCCCCGCCCCCCATGCTGGTGATGCCCGCCTTGCAGATGCGCTGGAGGGCCTCCATCCGGTCCATCCGGGCCCAGTCCATGGGCCCCGGCAGGCTGGGGCAGGGGGTGTCCAGGCCGTCGTTGTCGATGACGATGGCGTCCCACTTGCCCCCCCAGGGGTGGGGCCGGGGCTCGATAGCCCGCACCCGGCCGGAGACGCTGGCATGGACGTACACCCCCATGTCCAGGGGCTTGGCGATGACCTGGCCCACCGTCACCTGGTCCCCCGGCTTCACCACCGCCGCCGAACCGCCGCCGGTGCACATGGTCAGGGGGATGACCACCTGCTCCGGGGGCCGCTCCAGGGGCACGATGGGTTTGCGCCGGGTGCTGGCTTTATAGGAAACGGGGTGGACCCCGCCTAAATATCTCCGAAGCATGGCAAACCTCCCCGGGCCCGCCAGGCGCCATGCCCCGGCCCGCATCTCGTCGCATTTTGTACCATGGTCTATCATACTCACCCAGCCCCTTTCTGTCCAGTGCGGCGGGGGAAAATTCACATTTTCCTCATAAAATCTCGAAAAAACGCCGGTGATTTGGGCGTTTCTTCCGGCAAATATGCCCTCCCGTCCGCCCGTGGCCGTCCAGGCGGAGGCTCCGGAGCCGTCCCAGCCTCCAGACGGGGGAAAATCCGGCATTTTACCGGGAATTTACCCAGGAAAGTCCTTGACAAGCCGGAAAAAAGCGGATAAGATAAGGGAGCATCTATATTGTTGCAATGCGCGGAAAAGGAAGAGTACCCGCCTCCAAGACGCACAGAGAGCCGCCGTTTGGTGCAAGGCGGACGGGAGGATGCGGGGAAGATCCCCTTGGAGCAGAGGGCTGAAAAGAGCAGTAGGCCCCTCCGGCCCGCCCCCGTTACCGGGCAAGCTTAAGTGGCCGGGGTTTTCTTATGCCTTCCGGCAAGAAGAGTGGTACCGCAGAGGTTTTTTGCCGCCTTTGTCTCTTTGTGGAGACAAGGGCGGTTTTTGTTTCCTCGGTGGGCTGGGATTTCGCCGCCTGCGGGCGGCGAGGTCCTTTCCCAGCGATGGGAAAGGACCCAAAGGATCGCCGGGGGGACGCCGCAGGGGCGAACTTCGTTCGCCATGCCGGCTTTCCCCCAGGCCCCCATTACGGGGGTTGCCCCTTCGGCGCTGTGCAGCCCTCCCGGCGCGCTCGTCGTCGCGGATTTCATATTCCTCGCTTCGCCCGAGACGGGCAAAGCTCGGTCATTTCATCGCTTCTCCTCTCCAACGCAAACCCACTTCGTTGGGCTTTGCGTTGGGGCCGCCTTCGGCGGCTGTTTGGGTTTGCAAAAATTGCCGCCGCTGCGATTCCATTTCTGCGCCTGGGTTTCCCAGCCAACGTGACCTGGGCTGTTGGCGGCGGGAGCCCCAAGGGGCTCCCCTACGGTTTTTCAAGACCGTGGTGGAACGCCTCGGAACCCCGGGCCGGTCTGGGACCGGCCCCTACGGCGAATCTGGAACCGTTTCCGAAGATTTCGTAGGGGCGGGTCCCAGACCCGCCCGTGTAAGCCTTCCCCCTTGAAGGGGGAAGGTGTCACGCGAAGCGTGACGGATGAGAGTGGGTCACGACCGAAGACGCAGAAATTCGATACGCACCCTCATCAGTCAGCCTTGCGGCTGACAGCTTCCCCCTGGAAGGGGGAAGCCTGAACGGGCGACCGCAAGGGTCGCCCCTACGAACTTTCAAAAGGAGCGGTTTTTTATGAATTGCCCCAAATGCGGAAGCAAAATGTCCCTTGGCTGGATGATGCCCGGGAAGAATTGCAACCTGGAGTGGGCCCCTGGACATTGGCAGTTTCCCCTGCCCCGCAAGGGCAAGGTGGTGCTCAAACCCGCTCCGCCCCGGGATACTCCCTTGGATTTTGCGGAATATCCTGCTTATCTCTGCGCAGTTTGTAAAGTAGTAATTTTTGAGTATGAATAAATGGAGGAACACAAGACATGGACTACAACAAGACCATCAACCTGCCAAAGACCGACTTTCCCATGCGGGCGGGTCTGCCCAAGCGGGAGCCTGACATGCTCCAGCGCTGGAACGACATGGACCTGTATCACGAGATGCTGAAGAAAAACGAGGGCAAACCCCGCTTCTCCCTCCACGACGGCCCTCCCTTCTCCAACGGCGGGCTGCACATGGGCCACGCCCTGAACAAGTCCCTGAAGGACTTCATCACCCGTTCTTACGCCATGCGGGGCTACTACACCCCCTATATCCCCGGCTGGGACAACCACGGTATGCCCATCGAGTCGGCCATCATCAAGGAGCAGAAGCTCAACCGCAAGAACATGAGCGTGGCCGAGTTCCGCTCCGCCTGCCACGCCTACGCCCAGAAGTATATCGACATCCAGATGGACGGTTTCAAGCGCATGGGCGTGCTGGGGGACTGGGAGCACCCCTATAAGACCATGGACCCCGGCTTTGAGGCCGAGGAGGTGAAGGTCTTTGGGGAGATGTACAAGAAGGGGTATATCTACAAGGGCCTCAAGCCCGTGTACTGGTGCCCCCACGACGAGACCGCCCTGGCCGAGGCGGAGATCGAGTATCAGGACGACCCCTGCACCACCGTGTATGTGAAGTTCCCCATGCACGACGACCTGGGCAAGCTGCCCAATGTGGACCATAAGAAGCTGTTCTTCGTGATCTGGACCACCACCATCTGGACCCTGCCCGGCAACCTGGCCATCGCCCTGCACCCGGATGAGAGCTATGTGCTGGCCAAGGCCCCCAACGGGGAGGTCTATATCATGGCCGAGGCCCTGGTGGACAAGGTGATGAAGACCGGCGGCTTCGACTCCTATGAGATCCTGGAGCGCCACCCCGGCTCCTTCTTTGAGAACATGCTGGCCGACCACCCCTTCCTGCCCAAGACCAGCCGCCTGCTGCTGGCCGACTATGTGACCATGGACTCCGGCACCGGCTGCGTCCACACCGCCCCCGGCTTCGGCGCCGACGACTACCAGACCTGCAAGCGCTACGGCATGGACATGGTGGTGCCGGTGGACGACCAGGGCCGCCACACCGACTACGCCGGCAAGTACGCCGGGATGAAGACCGAGGAGTCTAACCCCGTCATCCTCAACGACATGAAGGAGAGCGGGATGCTCTTTGCCAGCGAGGACATCGTCCACTCCTACCCCCACTGCTGGCGCTGCAAGAAGCCCATCATCTTCCGGGCCACCCCCCAGTGGTTCTGCTCTGTGGAGTCCTTCAAGGACGAAGCCTGCGCCGCCTGCGACGACGTGCGGTGGGTGCCCGCCTGGGGCGTCGACCGGATGAAGTCCATGATCCGGGAGCGGGCCGACTGGTGCATCTCCCGCCAGCGCCGCTGGGGCCTGCCCATCCCCGTGTTCTACTGCAAGGAGTGCGGCAAGCCCATCTGCACCGACGAGACCATCGCCGCGGTGAGCAAGCTCTTTGCCGAAAAGGGCTCCAACGCCTGGTACGAGATGGAGGCGGCCGACATCCTCCCCAAGGACTTCGCCTGCCCCCACTGCGGTTCCCAGTCCGGCTTCACCAAGGAAGAGGACACCCTGGACGGCTGGTTCGACTCCGGCTCCACCCACTTCGCCTCCATGCAGAAGGACCAGGGCTTCTGGCCGGCCACCATGTATCTGGAGGGCCTGGACCAGTACCGGGGCTGGTTCCAGTCCAGCCTGCTCACCGCCGTGGGCGCCTTCGGCAAGGGCGCGCCCTTTAAGGAGTGCGTCACCCACGGCTGGACCGTGGACGGCGAGGGCAAGGCCATGCACAAGTCCCTGGGCAACGGCGTGGACCCCGCCGACATCTTCAAAAAGTACGGCGCCGACCTGCTGCGCCTGTGGGCCGGTTCCGCGGACTACCATGTGGACGTGCGCTGCTCGGACAACATCTTCAAGCAGCTCTCCC
>CALWWF010000116.1 GCA_944385165.1 uncultured Oscillospiraceae bacterium | reverse complement strand
ACCTACTCCATCACCGGCTGGCGGCTGGGCTGGCTCATCGGCCCGGCGGAGGTGGTGGAGAACGCCAAAAAGGTCCACGACTTTCTCACCGTGGGGGCGCCCGCCCCCCTCCAGGAGGCGGCCTGCGTGGGGGTGCGCTTCCCCCAGCAGTACTACGACGATTTAAAGGCCCTGTACACCAAGAAGCGGGACTTCTTCTGCGGCGGCCTGGAGAAGCTGGGACTGAAGCACAACCTGCCCCAGGGGACCTACTTCGTCCTGCTGGACATCTCCGACTTTCTGGCCCTGGACCAGTTCCAAGGCTGGAGCGATTTACAGTTCTGCGAGTGGATGATCCGGGAGATCGGCGTGGCGGCGGTGCCCGGCTCCAGCTTCTTCCGGGAGCCGGTGAACCACCTGATCCGCCTCCACTTCGCCCGCAGCGAGGAGACCCTCCAGGAAGCTTTGAACCGCCTGGCCAAGCTGGCGGCGCTGCTGCACAAGTAAGGAGGACAAAAGATGGAAATCAAACCTTTTTTGGTGGAAGAGTGGATGAACCAGTACGAGGTGGGGGCCAAGTACAACATCGCCGAGACCTGTGTGAACTCCGTCTCTCTGGATGAGCTGTTCGCCCTCACCGGCGAGGACAAGGGGGCCTTTCTGGACGCCCTGTGCGAGCGGCGGCTCACATACGGGGACATCTTCGGCCTGCCCGCCTTTAAGGACGGGGTGTGTTCCCTGTACCGGGGCCTGAAGCCGGACCAGGTCCTCCCCACCCACGGGGCGGCGGGGGCCAACCACCACCTGTTTTACTCCCTGGTGGAGCCGAGGGACACGGTCATCAGCGTCCAGCCCACCTACCAGCAGCTCTACTCCATCCCCGCCTCCCTGGGGGCCCAGGTGATCCCTCTGCCCCTGCGAGCGGAAAACGGCTATCTCCCCGACCCGACCGAGCTGGAGCGGCTGGCCCAGGGCGGCGTAAAGCTCATCTGCCTCAATAACCCCAACAACCCCACCGGGGCGCTTATGCCGGAGTCTCTTTTAAAGGAAATTGTCTCCATCGCCCGGAAACATGGAGCCTACCTCCTGTGCGACGAAGTGTACCGCCACCTGACCCAGGAGGACGGCTACTCCCCCTCCATCGTGGAGCTGTACGAGAAGGGGATCAGCATCAGCAGCATGTCCAAGGTGTTCTCCCTGGCGGGGGTGCGCCTGGGTTGGATCGCCTCCAAAGACCAGGGCGTACTGGAGGAGTGCCGCATCCACCGGGACTACGACCTCATCAGCTGCGGGATGCTGGACGAGGCGGTGGCCGCCCTGGCCCTGAAGCACAGCGGCAAGCTGCTGGAGCGCAGCCGCAGGATCGTCCGGGAGAACCTGGCCATTCTGGACGCCTGGGTGCAGGGTGAGCCCCACCTCTCCTACGTCAAGCCCCAGGCGGGCACCACCGCCCTGGTGTCCTATGACCTGGACATCCCCTCCTACGACTTCTGCAAAGAGATGTACCACGCCACCGGGGCCTTCGTCACCCCAGGGGCCTGCTTTGAGCAGGAGCACTGTATGCGCATCGGGTACGCCTGCAGCAAGGAGACCCTGGAACAGGGCCTGAAGGCGGTCAGCGCCTTCCTGGCCGTCAAGGGTTAAGGGCCCAGTATCCGGCTTTCCAGATTTCTCCCGCCGTATACTCCCCAAAGCCTTCCCTTTTCATTGACAAAATAGGGGATCTCCCGTATGATAATGGGTACTGTGCACACTCTATTTTAAAATGAGAGAGGAAGGATCTTGGGATGGAAGACAAACAGCGGGCGGCCTCCGGCAACGCCGTGGCCCTGCTCCCCATCGGCGTCTTTTTGGTGCTCTATCTGGGGTGCGGGCTTTTATTCGAGTATGGCCTCGGCATTGAGCAGGGGTTTTATCAGACCCCGGCCATTGTGATTTTTCTCATCGCCCTGGCGGTGGCCTGCTTCCAGAACCGAAAGCTGGACTTCAACGCCAAACTGAAGGTGATGGCCAGCGGGGTAGCAGACGAGAACATTCTGACCATGTGCCTGGTGTTCCTGGCCGCCGGCGCCTTCTCCGGGGCCATCTCCGCCGCCGGGGGCGCGGACAGCACGGTCTACCTCTTTTTGGACTATCTCCCCAGCCAGTTCGCCGTGGCGGGGCTGTTCCTTATCTCCTGCTTTGTGTCCCTGTCCATGGGCACCTCGGTGGGCACCGTGTCCGCCTTGGCTCCCTTCGCCGTGTCCATGAGCCAGGCCACCGGCTTTGAGCTGGTGCTGTGCATTGCCGCGGTGGTGTGCGGGGCCATGTTCGGGGACAACCTGTCCATGATCTCGGACACCACCATCGCCGCCGTGCGCACCCAGGGGTGCGAGATGAAGGACAAGTTCCGTATGAACTTCCTCATCGTCCTCCCCGCCGCGGTGGTCACCCTGCTGATCTTTGTGGCCCTCACCTGGGGCGGCAGCGGGCAGGTGGAGGTGGAGGCCTACAGCATTTGGAAGGTCATCCCCTATCTGGTGGTGCTGGTGGGGGCCCTGATCGGGGTAAATGTATTCGTCATCCTGATGCTGGGCACCGCCCTGAGCCTGATCGTGGGGGTGGCCTCCGGAGCCTTCCCCTGGACCCAGGTCTTCGCCGTAATGGGCGACGGGGTCACCGCCATGTACGACATCACCGTTATCTCCATTATCGTGGCCTGCATCGGGGCCCTGGTGAAGGAGTACGGGGGCATCCAGTGGCTCATCACTTTCATCCACCGCCGGGTCAAAACCAAAAAGGGGGCCCAGATCGGCATCGCCGGCCTGGTGGCGGCGGTGGACGTGGCCACGGCCAACAATACGGTGGCCATCGTCATGTCCGGCTCTATCGCTAAGGAGGTCAGCGAGGAGTACGACATCGACCCCCGGCGCTCCGCCTCCCTGCTGGACATCTTTGCCTCGGTGATGCAGGGCATCCTGCCCTATGGGGCTCAGCTGCTGTACGCCTCCGCCGGGACGGGGATCGCCGCCCTGGAGATCGTCCCCTATATGTTCTACTGCTATCTTATGGCCGTGTGCGCACTGGTATTTATTCTGTTCTTCTCTGACCGGAAAAAAACGTAAGTCTGGCCCTTCTGCCAGGGAATTTCGCCGCCTTCGGGCGGCGAGTTTCTTTCCCAGCGATGGGAAAGAAAACAAAGGATCACCGGGGAACGCCGCAGAGGCGAACTTCGTTCGCCATGTCGGCGCTCCCTACCCCCTCTGTCTCGCTACGCTCGACATCTCCCCCTGACAGGGGGAGTCGGCCCCCGGCCCCCCATTACGGAGGCCGCCAATGCGGAGGTGTTCCGTCAACGCAAAGGCGCGGGCGGCTTAGCTGATTGGTTTTTCCTCGTCTTTCGCTGCCGCTCATTGGGCAATCAGGGAAAGGCAGGCACTCCCCTTGTGGACAGCGCCTTTGTGTGGGTAGGGCTCAATTTCGGCTCAGTAGGACGGCATGACCTGAAAGGTGATATGCGTAGAAACCAACCGTTTACATAGTCCGCCGTCATATCCTCGGGCACGTTGGTTAGGGAGCCCAGGCGCAGAGACAGTAGGCGCATCGGACGCAAATTTTGCACATTCAGGCCCCCAGTGGGGCCGGAAAGAGACGCAAGCAAGCACTCCTGGTTTTGCGCGCCGGAAGGGCCATGCCATCTGGAAGGGATAACCCCTATAATGGGGGTCTGGGGGAGGGCCGGCATGGCGAACGCAGTTCGCCCTTGCGGCGTCCCCCAGCGATTCTTTGGTGACTTTCTCATCGCTGAGAAAGTCACTCGCCGCCGCAGCGGCGAAACCCTCAAGCTTCCAGGTTCAGACAGTTTCCGAAGTGAAGTCAGTAAAGCCTCCCCAAGAGGCGAAACGAAGTTTCGCACAAGGTTCTTTTGCGCCGCGTTTCTTGCTTCGCTGCGAAACGTGGACTGATTGCACGTGAAAGAAAACCCTGACGGTTTTCTTTCACACTATCTTTCCCTCCGAAACTGAGCAGTTTCCAAAGAGGCGAAACGAAGTTTCGCACAAGATTCTTTTGCCTACTTTTCTTTTCAAGAAAAGTAGGTATGCTTTGCCCGCCCAGGCAAATACTAGGGATACACCATTCGATAAGGAGGTTATCCCGTTGAAACAGTTCCCTCATGTTCGCCGGGGACTGGCGGCCGCGCTGACGCTGCTGCTGGTGTGCGCCCTACCCTTCCCGGCCTCCGCCTTTTTCTGGGACAAGAAAGAAACCGAGGCCCCCGCCGTGGCCGATTTCAGCAAAAACGGCCTGGTGGGCAGCTCCATCGCCTTCTCCCAGGAGGACTTCGCCGTACAGCCGGCGGGGGACGCCGCTCTGTCCTATATCACCCTGGCCACTCTGCCCGACCCCGGGGCGGGCTCCCTGATCTTGGGCGGGCAGCCCCTGACCATCGGCACGGTCATCGACGCCACCGCCCTGTCCGGACTGACCTTCCGCACTCTGCCCGACCCCAGCGTCACCACCACCAGCTTTACCTTCACCCCCACCTTTACCGCCTCTTCGGCCACGCCGGAGGACACCACCGTCACTCTCTATCTGCTCACCGCCGCCAACGAGCCCCCCATCGCTCGGAACATGGATCTGTCCACCTACCGAAACGTCGCCATTACCGGCTATTTTGACGCGGTGGACGGGGAGGGGGACACCCTCACCTTCCAGCTCACCGGCACCCCCGCCCGGGGCAGCGTGGAGCTCTCTCAGGACGGCTCGGCGCAGTTTATCTACACCCCCTACGAGAATAAGACGGGGAAGGACTCCTTCACCTATGTGGCCATCGACTCCGCCGGGAACACCTCCCCGGAGGGGAAGGTAACCATCCAGATCCAAAAGCCGGACACCAAGGTGGACTACGCCGACCTGGACGGGAACCCCGCCCACAAGGCGGCCATCCGCCTGGCGGAGGAGGGCATCTTCGTAGGCGAGTACCGCAACGGCCAGTACTTCTTCCAGCCGGAGCAGCCGGTCTCCCGGGTGGAGTTTCTCTCTCTGGCCATGGACGCCGCCGGGCTGGAGCCCATGGAGGATGTGACGGTCACCGGCTTCTTTGACGACCAGGCCATCCCCACCTGGGCCAAGGGCTGCGTCTCCGCCGCCCTCTCCGCCGGGGTCATCCAGGGCTCCAAAAATGAGGAGGGCGCGCCGGTCTTTGAGGCAGAGGAGCGGGTCACCCGGGGCGAGGCCACCGTGATGCTCAACAACCTGCTGGACATGGCCGACGTACCCCTGGAGGTCTTCTCCGCCCAGGGCGGCGGGACCCACTGGGCCGGACAGGCCGCCGCTAACCTGGCCGCCTCAGGGGTGCTCCAGACGGAGAGCGTCAACTCTGCCGCCCTGGGTGACGTCCTGACACGGGCGGACGCGGCGGAGCTGCTGGACGGCGCTCTGGACGTGGTCGCCGCCCGGGAGGACGACGGCTGGTTCCCCTGGTAATGCAAAAATCCCGCTCCGAAAGCCCGGAGCGGGATTTTTTCTGTCAACTTGCCGTGGCGGTCTTCCAGCGCCGCTTCCAGAAGCGGAGCAGAAGCACACCTGCCAGGACTCCCGCCAGCAGGGAGCTCCCCGCAAAGTTCAGCCAGATGCCCGTCAGGCCCAGAGGAGACAGGGCCGCCAGCAGGAGCACCGGGAAGATCAGGGCGGTGGAAATAGAGATCAGGGAGGCCTCTCCAGCCCGCTCCAGGGCGGTCATCACGCTCTGGGCTGCAAAGGAGAACCACCGGGTCACATAGGTGAAAGCAAACAGCCGGATGGCCATGCGGGCCGTGGCTAAGAAGCCCTCGTCCATCCCCGACAGGAACAGGGCGGTGATCATATCCGGGAACAGGAACAGCACCACGGCGGACAGCAGGGAGATGGCCGCGGCGGCGGAGAAGCAGTACTTCTCAATGGCCAGGATGCGCCCCTTATTCCCGGCCCCCCAGTTGTAGCTGACAGCGGGCTGCAGGGAGTCGCAGCAGCCGTACATCAGAGGCTGGATGAGCCCATCCACATACATGAGGATGCCGTAGATGGATACCGCATTCTGCCCCCCTACCCGCAGCAGCACCGCGTTCATGATGATGGAAGTGACACGGCCGGAGATATTGTTCAGGAAGTTGGGGCTGCCGCAGGCCACGATCTGCTTGACCATGGACAGGGAAAATTTCGGCTTGCAGAACCGCAGCTGGAACTTCCCCAGGGCAAAGGGGAACATGGCAATGGCCACGCAGGCCACCATCCCCAGGGAGGAGGCCAGAGCAGCGGCCCAGATCCCCCAGTCCAGCACCACCAGCAGGGTAAACTCAAGTACCGCCGTGAGGATGGACATGAGGATATTCAGCCACATACTCATGCGGATCTTCCCGCAGATGCGCAGATAGTTGTCGACGGCAAACATAATGGTGCTGACAGGGGAAAACAGGGCATACACCCGCAGATACTGCACCGCCAAATTTGTCAGCTCCTCCTCCGCGCCCAGCAGCTGGAACAGCACAGGGGCCGACAAAAAGAGAACCGCGCCGATCAGCGCCCCGGTCCCCACAATCATCAGGCAGGCACAGGTGAAGATGTTGTTGGCGGCCTTCTCATCCCCCTGTCCCAGGCGCACGGAGATGGGCACCGCGGAGCCTACGCCGATGAGGTCGGCCAGGGCAAAGTTGATGATCACAAAGGGCATAGCCAGGTTGATGGCGGCAAAGGCCGCCTCCCCCAGCACCTGACCCACCAGAACGCCGTCGATGAGCTGATACAGGGCGGAGGCCAGCATACCGATGGCGCCGGGGAGGGCCGCAATCAGGAAAAGTCTTCCCGGCGGGGTTTTGGCAAATAAAGTATTGTGGTCCATACAGTCTTTACTCCAATTCCGTTTGATCAAAAATTTCCCGTTGAAATTCCAGGGTCATGTTTTGGGTGAGGGCCTCGATGGCCCGCATGAAGTCCGGGGAAAACTCCTCCAGGGTCCGGGCCATGGCCGCCTCTTCCGCGTCATAGACCGGTTGGATGGTCTTTCGGGCGTAGGCCAGGCCCTCCGGTGTGAGGGAGATCCCCTTCTCTCTGGAGTGCTCGATGGGGACCAGGGTGAGATATCCCGCGTCCATGTACTCCTTTACGATGGTGTTGATGGTGGTCTTTGGGATCAGCAGCTCCTGGGCCAGCTGCTTCTGGGATCGGGCCCTCCCGTCATAGAGCAGATACAGCAGCACCAGGGCGTTCTCCTTCACCCCCAGCTTTCGGGCGGCCAGGTAGTACAGGCCGTCGATCTTGTTGCAGCAGATATAAAACCGGTCCACCAGTTCCCGGGCATCGTCCATAGCGTCGCTCCTCTCCAGGTAAAATAAAATCCGAATCCGTACCAAAGTGAGAGTATAGTACGGATTCGGATCAAAGTCAAGGGGACAGATTCCACAAAGAAAAAAACGCCCCGCCGGGACGGCGGGGCGCAAAAAATCAATGGGAGAAACCGCTTACTTCGCAGCCTTGGCAGCCTTGATGGCCTCGGTGAGCATGGGGGTGACCTTGAACAGGTCGCCGCAGATGCCGTAGTCGGCAATCTCGAAGATGGGGGCGTTCTCGTTCTTGTTCACGGCGATGATGCACTCGGAATCCTGCATGCCAGCCTTGTGCTGGATGGCGCCAGAGATGCCCAGGGCCACATAGATCTTGGGGTGCACGGTCTTGCCGGTCTGACCAACCTGGTGGTCGGCGGACAGCCAGCCGGAGTCGATGGTGGCACGGGAGCCGCCCACGACGCCGCCCAGGACCTCAGCCAGCTCCTCGGCCAGCTTGATACCGCCCTCCACGTCCTTGGAGATGCCGCGGCCCACGGAAACGACCACGTCGGCGCCGATCAGGTCCACCAGCTTCTTGGCGGCCTTCACAACCTCGACCACCTGGGTGTCCATATCGGCCTCGGTGAGCGCCACGTCGATCTTCTCGATCTGGCAAGCGTCGGCCTTGGCCTGGTCGAAGGGGGCCTTCTTCATCACGCCGGGGCGTACGGTGGCCATGGCGGGACGGAAGCGGGGGCAGATAATGGAGGCCATCAGGTGGCCGCCGAAGGCGGGACGGGTCATCTTCAGGTCCCGGGACACATCGTGCTTCTCACCCAGCACTATAGCGGTGTTCAGGGCCTCGATGCGCTCCTCAGGCAGAGTAGAGGCCTCCCGCAGGAAGTCCTTGTAGATACCCATATCCACGTCCAGGTGGGTGCAGTCGGCGCACAGACCGGTGTGCAGACGGGCCGCGCAGCGGGGGCCCAGGTCACGGCCGATGTTGGTGGCGCCGATGAGCATGATCTCGGGCTTGTACTCCTCGATCACATCGCAGATGACCTTGGTGTAGC
>CALWWF010000115.1 GCA_944385165.1 uncultured Oscillospiraceae bacterium | reverse complement strand
CAAGAGGTCAGCGGTTCGATCCCGCTTATCTCCACCATAGGATGCGCTGGGTATTCTTAGATAACTTGTCTTGCTTCAAGGCAAGTTTTTCTTTTGCCTATCTTCTGTCGGAGATAGGCTTTGCTTTCATGCGGCAAAGGTCACGATGTCCAGACCGCCGTTGAACTTCGCAAAGTCAATATTAAGGCAGATATGTTCTGCCATTAGGCCTTGTTTGAAAATTGGAAATGTGCCCAACGGCGAGGGATTTTTTCGCCAAACAAGGCAATTTGACGCAGCAATCCTTGGTGGATTGCAAGGAAAATTAACGCAGTATGGCGGAAAAAGAACCGTCGTTTGGGCGTGTTGACATTTTTCAAACAAGGCCTAGGGTGTACCCTATTGGCAGAGCAAAAAATATCCCATTTGGGTCGGTTTCAGAAATCTGGCATGTGCCAATTCCTCAAACCGACTCAAATGGGAATCTTCCTGTTTACAGTTGATGGACAAGCAGCCAAGCTAAAAGGTCCTCGTAGCCATGGCCGTATCCTGCCGCTCCTTCGCGTCCTCCAGATCCTGAAAGTCCCCTAGGGCCCGCAAATCCACATGGGAGGCATCCACCCCGGCCCCAGGATGTTCCGCCCGCTGGGCCAGGGTAGCGGGGTAGTCCCCCTCCAGCTGTCCCCGGATGCTCTGGGCCCGCAGGCGGCACACTTCTAACAGCGTGTCCACCGCCAGCAGGTGGTCGTCATAGGAGCAGAAGGCGGTGGGGTCGGCCTGGACATAGGGGGCGATGAGGGCCTGTGTCTCCCGAATCACCGCCTCATACCGGCCGCTCTGGAGATACTCCGTGAGAAACCGGTCAAAATAGGCATGGTACTGGGCGAAGGATTCGTTGTCCTTCATCAGGTTGTGATAGAGAGGCCGGTTCAGCATGGTCTCTCCCCGGGCTGGGGTATTGATGGGCCAGTTGATAAGCACATTGGGGTCTCGGATAGGGTCCGTCATCCCCAGGGCGTAAGTGCCGAAGGCCAGATTGTAGTCCCAGGGCAGGATGGAGAGCACCCCGTCCTCCTCATAGATGAAGTAGTTGTGTCCCGTGTGTCCCAGGTAGCTGTCCCAGTTCATCACGAAAACCTGCACCACAAAATACCGCAGCACCTCGTCCACATTCACCGCCGTCTCCAGGTTCTCCCCGGAGGCCAGGGTCTTCAGCGCCTGGATGAGTCGCTCCTGGTCCGCCTCGTCCACGTCGAACTTGGCGTTGTCAAAAATATTGGGGTAGCTGCCTGGGTTCTCGTCCACATACCGCAGGGCCACGTCGGCGTTCTCCGCCCGGAGGGAGGTGTAGTCCGGCTTATAGAGCGCTCCGTGGTCCACCCCGAAGTTTCGCCGGGCAAAGGCCTCCTCCGGTTCCTCGATGGCCAGAAACAGCCCCCAGGGGGAGCCGTTCACCGTCACCCACGCGAAGCTCCGCAGGGGCGTGGGCACCGCCATGAAGTCCATCATGTCGTAGACCAGCCAGGACTTCAGATAGCTGTTGTCCTGGAAGGAGGCGTCCAGAGAGAACTTGTCCAGACCGTGGTAGCTGCCGGAGACAAAGTGGTCAAACTCCAGCTTGAGGCTGTACCGGGCCAGGCCGTACTCCTCGGTCAGCCGCCGGGAGTTGTTCCCCTTGGCCCGCAGCCCCACCTGGCGGAATTCCTCCCCGTCGATGACGGCGGTGCAGGGGACGTACTCCTCCCCCGGCGCGTCCGCAACAAATTGGGCCCAGTCCTCCACCTGGAGGTCCACGGTGTGGACCCGGCCGCCGTCAAAGAGGCGGGAGGCGTACTCCGGCGCGGCGGAGGCGGGCTGGATACCAAGGGCCTCCCCGAAGAAGAGCAGCCCCGTCAGCCCCAGGGCCAGGACCATGGCCAGGGCGCAGAGCTTGTCGATGTACCTGTGGCGGATCATGGCGGCTAACCCATATAGTCTCCGTTGTAGGAGACCAGCACCACATGGCTCACACCCCCCATGGCCCCCAGCTCATTGACAAAGCCGGTTTCCCCGTCCCGCAGGCGCACCTCGAAGTTGAGCTCGATCTGGCCGGGGGAGACGCTCTTGCTCTTGAGATTCAGCCGCCGCACCCGGGCCTCCACCAGCGCTTGCACCTGGGCCTCCTCCTCCGGGGAAGCGCAGTGGACCACCAGGATGTAGGGGGACTCCCCGTTCTTCTGCCGGGAGAACACCAGCAGGACCGCCCCGATGAAGAGGCTCCCCAGCACCGCCAGGGGGATCAGCCCCGCCGCCAGCACGATGCCCACGGCGATGGACCAGAACAGGAACACGATGTCCATAGGCTCCTTGACGGCGGTGCGGAACCGGACGATGGACAGGGCGCCCACCATGCCCAGAGAGAGGACGATGTTGCTGGTCACCGCCAGGATCAGCAGGGTGGTGATGAGGGTGAGGGCAACGAGGGTCACCCCAAAGCTGGGGGAGTACATCACCCCGCTGTAGCTTTTCTTATAGATCAGAAAGATGAACAGGCCCAGGAAAAACGCCAGGGCCAGGGCGATGGCCGTGTCCAGCAGGGAGACGCTGTCCAGGCGCTCCAGAAAGCTGGATTTAAAGATGTCCTGAAAGGTGGTCATAGGCGGGCCACTCCTTACGTTTCTATATTCAGTCAAACCGGCGGCACAGGGCGTACTTGGAGCAGGCGGCGGCCCGCCGCCCCGGCACCTGGACCGCCATGCGGACCAGGTCGGGCAGAAAGGCGTCGTACTTGACCTCCAGCACCGTGAGCCCAGCCAGGGGGTTGAGGGCAAACCGCTTCGGGCGGAAAAAATCCAGCGGGCTCAATCCGGTGCGCAGGTTCCGGTCCAGGGTGACGCGCACATTGCCCGGGGAATAGAGAAAGGCCTCCCGGTCGTAGCAGACCACGGTCCGGGGCGCCAGGCCGTCTCCCCTCAGCTTGTGGTACAGCTCCCGAAGCACCGGCTCCTCCCGCCGGAGCAGGAAACCGCCGTCGCCCAAAAGGAGCCGCTCCCACTCCTCCCGGGAGAGGCGGGCGGAGCGCTTCCCGCACAGGCCGTTCACCTTGAACTTTTTCTCCAGTTTCATCCAGGCGGGATCTTCTCCGTAGTACCGCAGGCGGAACTTCTCCCGCCGGTCCACGCCGTCCAGCTTCTCCCGGAGGGCCGTGTCATAGGGGGTGTCAAAGTAGAGGCTGGTGATCCGGTAGCTCCCGTCCGGCCCGGCGTGGGCGTCGTGGGGGAACAGGCGGCGCAGCCTGCCGGAGAGCACCAGATCCTCCGGGGGAGAGATCTGGTGCTTGAACTCGTGGCGCAGCTGGATGGGTTTAGTCATCGTCGTCGTCCCAATCGTCGTCGTCCCAATCGTCGTCGTCCCAATCGTCGTCGTCATCGTCATCGCCGTAATCCGTGTCGTCATAGTCGGTGACGCCGTCCGCGTTGGGGCCGTAGTCCGTGTCGTCGTAGTCGGTCACCCCGTCGGCGTTAGGACCGTAATCAGTGTCATCGTAGTCGGTGACACCGTCCGCGTTGGGGCCGTAGTCCGTGTCGTCGTAGTCGGTCATCCCGTCGGCGTTAGGACCGTAATCGGTGTCATCGTAGTCGGTCACCCCGTCGGCGTTAGGACCGTAATCGGTGTCATCATAGTCGGTCACACCGTCTGCGTTGGGGCCGTAGTCCGTGTCGTCGTAGTCGGTGAATCCGTCCGCGTTGGGACCGTAGTCCGTGTCGTCGTAGTCGGTGATCCCGTCCGCATTGGGACCGTAGTCCGTGTCGTCGTAGTCGGTGATCCCGTCCGCATTGGGGCCGTAATCGGTGTCGTCGTAATCCTGGTGGTCGATGTCCATCTCGGTGATCTTGCCGGTGACGGCGTTCACCTCGTACTCATACTCCACGCCGTCCATGACGAACTCCACCTCATACTCCCCGTCCTCCAGGTCATACTCCTTCTCCACGAACTGGATGTCGTCCCGGCCCAGCTGGGTGGAGAGGATGTTCTGGGCGGCGGCTGCATTGATGTAGCCACGGTCGCCGTAGGCATCGTCATAGTCGTCCCCGTCCAGGGCCACGGTCTGGGAGCCGATCTGGTCGGCTTCCACTACCAGCCGGACGGCCTCAGCCAGTTCATTCAGGAACTGCTCCGTGGGGTAGGCGGAGCCCCGTTCCAGTTTCAGCACGATGTTCTTCTCATGGCCGTCGATGGTGGCGTCGAAGTAGCCGCCGGCGTTGATCTCATCCACCAGCTCGCTGATGACCGCAGTGCAGGCCTTGCCCTCATAACCGGTGTAGGACGCCAGGACCGACCGGCCGTCGTCGTTGAGGGCGTTCAGGGCCACCACATTGCCCGCCTTGTCATAGTCGATCTCAATTTCCGGGTTTACGCTCAGCAGCACGGTTCCCACGCTGCCGTTGGCCTCTTCCTGATTCAGACCGGTCGTGTTGGAGTTTCCGGGGAGGGACGCCGTTCCGGCGCTGTTCCCACAGGCGGTCAGGGTGGTCAGGGTCAGGGCGGCGGTCAGAGCCAGGCCAAACAGTTTGGTATGGATGTTCTTTTTCATTTGATTCATCTCCTCAGAAAATAAAATTGGTTTCCATTTGTTTTGTACTCTCTATGGATAGATTACGAAGCCTACATCAAGAAACCGGGGTCGCGGGGAATCTTTTTTCTTCCTCTTCGGCTTACATAGGAAGGATACGCAGCCCCATCCGGGAAACCGGGGTCGGGGCAAATATTTTTTCAAAACTTTGCTCCGGTTCAATCGTCGCCGTCATCGTCCCGGTCATCGTCGGTGTCCTGGCTGTCACCGTCATCATCGTCCTGGTCATCGTCATTGTCCTGGCCGTCATCATCGTCATCGCCCCGGTCCTCATAGTCGGTTATCCCGTCGGTATACGGCCCGTAGTCGGTATCCCCGTAGTTGGTGATCCCGTCGCTGTTGGGGCCGTAGTCCGTATTCTCATAATCGGTGACGCCGTCGGCGCTGGGGCCGTAATCCGTATCGTCGTAGTTGGTGACCCCATCGGCGTTGGGGCCGTAATCGGTGTCGTCGTAGCCGGTCACCCCGTCTGCGCTGGGGCCGTAGTCGGTGTCATCGTCATTGGCCGCCCCACCGGCATTGGGGCGCTGGCCAGTGTTTGTATTGCCAGTGGCTCCATTCGTGTTCGGTCTGGACCCGGCGCCGCTGCCAGCGGTCACTCCGGCAGAGCCAGAGTCTGGGGCAGCCTCCTCCTCTGTCGGGTCCGGCGTCGGTGCCACCGGGATTACCACTTCTTCGGCATCATCCGCCGGAGTGGGGGCGGGCTGCTGCTGGGTATCGCCGCCCAGCTGGATTACGATAGTCTCGCCGTACCGCTCCTCCAGTTGGGCCTGGATCTGGGCCTCCTCCTGGGCCTGCCAGTCCGCGTCATCGCTGCTGACCGTGATAGAGATGGTGTCACCGTCAGAGAGGAACCCCATATGGATGGCCCGCTCCACCAGCTCGTTGGCGGCGGTCTCCCGGTTTTTCCCCTGGTAGGAATAGCCCTCGATCAGATCCTCGCCGTCGGCATTGAGCCCCTCCAGGTCCAGCACCCGGTCGGTGCGGCTGACGGTCATCTCCACATCCGGGTTGATCTGGATGCGCAGGGTGCCATAGGCTGTGTAGTTGGGCTGATAGTAGCCGAAGAACACCAGGCAGAGACAGGCGGCCAGGCCCGCAAACCCGGACAGGGGTTTCCACAGGGCGGGAGCGGCTTTGTGCGGCGTCCGAAGCTCCACGATACTCGGCACAGTGTCTCCCACCTGATAGCGCAGGTTGGCCGCCTTGAGGAACCGGCCCTCTTCATCCAGCACCACCGCGTAAGCCGGGTGCACCTCCATCACAAGGTATTTCATGTCGCGCCCCCTCTCTTTCCTGGGGCAATCCGGCACAGATGCCCCCGAATGATCTCATAGCCGTTGGTGAAGGCCAAAAGGATGGCCACCAGGTATTTGCGGTGCCGTTCCATCGTCTTTTTATCGGTGCCGGAGCCCACCGCCAACTCGTTCATGGGTAATCGGCCCGTCTCCACCAGACGGTCCAGCAGTTCCGGGTTGGCCCGAGCATAGTCCAACACCCGGCGGCAGGCGTCCAGAGTCCGCTCCTGTTTGGGGCAGTTGTCCGCCACATCGGAAAAGGAGATGCCGAAGCCGGCCAGCTGGGCGCCGAACTCCTGAATTTCCTGCTGGCTGGCCGTACGAATCTCAAACGCATCGATTTCATCTCGGGTGTCTGGGATGGTTTCCAGGATGGGCCGGTCCTCATCGTCCCCGGATGGGGTGTGCAGGGAGGTCACATTCCGGTGCCGCTTTTCCATCCGGTAATAGTCCACCAGCCGGTTCTTGATGGCTCTGGCCGCATAGGGGAGAAAGGCGCCCCGACTCTTTTCATAGCTGAGGACGGCCTCATAAAAGGCCATCATGGCGATGCTCAGCTCGTCCTCGTGGCCGTTCTCCGGAGCCGTGTGGATAAACTTCACAGTCTCACTGCGGATGAAGCCTAAGTACTGCCCGATCAGGGCGTCTGCCGCCTTTGGGTCTGTTTTCGCCGCGTATACCTGGCCCACAATGCTGTGTTCCGTCCGCACCATATCGATCCCTCCATCCCCTCCAGCAGAAGGATACGGACCATCCGCTGAAATTTCGGGGTCACAGCAAAATTTTTAAAGGGTAAAAAAAGCTATTGTAAAGTTTAACAATTGCGCGGTGGGAGTACGACCGTTTAGATGTCAAATCTCTGTAAAATATATGTAAAGGAACAAGTGGTGTCCGCCCTTTTTTCTCTCTTGCCGGTTGTGTCCCCCACCCCAGAAGCGAAACCTGACGCTGGGGAGATCAGCCGAGGGGAGGCTTTCTCTATCGACCTGGAGAACGCCGGAGTGCCGAGGAGCCGGTGCTGAACAACATCCGCTTCACGCCGGTGCGGGCAGGACCACCGCCATCATCGGCGGCACCAGCTCCGACAAATCCACTCTTTTAGGAGGCGTTACACCCGTGTATTGGGGAACGCTTGAAGGGCATTCAAAAGGTCAGCGGCTCGATCCCGCTTATCTCCACCAAAAAGAAAGACATGACCGATTGGTCATGTCTTTCTTTTTGGGTTCCGGCGGCCTTTGGCCGCCTCTGCCCTTCATTATTTCAATGCTCAGGGCGGCAAAGCCGCCCTTCCGCCGAGGTTTTGCCTGCGGCAAAACGCTCGAACGCCGCAAAGGCGGCGCGGCCCAGAAGGGCCGGCCGTTGGGCAAGCTTTAAGATAGCCGGTTAAAAACGGGGAGGAGCAAATGCTCCTCCCAGTCCCATTTCTTATTTATTTTGCTCCCGCAGCCAAAGACACGGCCTTGTCGATGACCCTGACAGCGTCCTCCTCTTTAGACAGCAGAGGGAGCTCCTCCACGCCGTCCTTGGTAATGAGGGTGAGCACGTTGGTGTCCACCCCAAAGCCGGCTCCGGCCACCTTCAGGTTGTTGGCACAGATCATGTCCACATGCTTTTTCTCCAGCTTGGCCCAGCTGTTCTCCAACATGTCCCGGGTCTCCATGGAAAAGCCGCAGATGACCTGGCCAGGCCGCCTGTGATCTCCCAGGTACTGCAAAATGTCCTGGGTGCGCTTCAGGGGGATGTTCAGGTCCCCGTCCTTCTTTTTCACCTTGTCGTCGCTGTAGCCCGCAGGGGTGTAGTCGGCCACGGCGGCGGCTTTAAAGATGAAGTCGGACTGCTCCTGCCGGCTGGTGACCGCCTCAAACATGTCCTGGGCGGAGACCACGGGCACCACTTCCACAAAGGGTGGCGGCTCCAGGGCGGTGGGGCCGGACACCAGGGTGACCTGGGCCCCCCGGAGCATGGCCGCCCTGGCAATGGCGTAGCCCATCTTGCCGGAGGAGTGGTTGGTGAGATACCGCACCGGGTCCAGGGCCTCCTGGGTGGGGCCGGCGGTGACCAGCACCCGCTTCCCCTCCAGGTCGTGGGGCATGGCCAGCACACGCAGGATGTGCTGGAGCAGCTGCTCCGGCTCCGGGAGCTTTCCCGCCCCCACGTCCCCGCAGGCCAGGCGGCCGGAGGCGGGAGAGATGACCTCCCAGCCGTACTTGCGCAAAATCCCCAGGTTGTCCTGGGTCACCGGGTTTTCAAACATATTGGTGTTCATGGCCGGGGCGATAAGCTTGGGACACTTGCAGGCCAGCACCGTGGTGGTGAGCATGTCGTCCGCCAGGCCGTTGGCCAGCTTGGCGCACACGTTGGCCGTGGCGGGGGCGACCATCACCAGGTCGGTGCGGCGGGCCAGGGAGATGTGCTCCACCTGGTGGGAGAAGTTCCGGTCGAAGGTGTCCACCATGCAGCGGTTGCCGGTGAGCTGTTCAAAGGTGAGAGGGGCAATGAATTTGGTGGCGTGCTCCGTGAGGATGACCTCCACCGAACACCCCTGTTTCACCAGGGCGGAGGCCAGGGCGGCAGCTTTATAGGCGGCGATGCCGCCGGTGACCCCCAGCAGGACGGTTTTTCCGTTGAGCATACAAAAAAGACCCTCTTTCTATGGAAAATGGCGTTTGGTTTGATTACCTGGATTATGACACACAAACCGTCACTTGTAAAGAAATACGTTCCGATGCGCAAAGTTTTGGAAAATCTTAGCCTTGCATTCCCCCAGAAGTTTCGCTATAATGGGTCGGACAGCGGGCGGAGAGGTCCGCTCTCTCCCCGCCAAAATTGCGCTGCATCCTCCTGGAGAGGAGCGGCAGCAGGAGGTAATTGAATATGAAAAACCGGAAAAAAGACACCCGCTGGATGGCAGGGGTAGCCATGATGGCCGCCATCGTGATCCTTCTGGCCAACACCCCCCTGGGCATGATTCCCCTCCCCGTCACTAAGGCCACTACGGTGCACATCCCCGTGATACTGGGGGCTATCTTCCTGGGCCCCCTGGCCGGTGGGATTCTGGGTCTGGTATTCGGGATCTGTTCGGTCATCAGCAGCACCATCGCCCCTTCCCTCACCGCCTTCGCCTTCTCTCCCTTTATGAGCACCACCGGGCTGCTGGGGGCGGTCAAGGCCCTCTGGGTAGCGGTAGGCTGCCGGGTGCTGCTGGGAGTCATCGTGGGCTGGGTGTGGCTCGCCCTGAAGCGGTGCCGGGTCAATGACTGGGTGGCCCTTCCTCTGGTGGGTTTTGCCGGCTCCATCCTTCACACGGGGCTGGTCATGGGCAGCATCTTCGTCTTATTCACCCAGGAGTATGCCCAGGCCCAGAATGTGGCCATGGAGGCGGTGTCCGGCCTGATTCTTGGGACTGTGACCCTAAACGGGATTCCGGAGGCCCTGGTGGCCCTGGTGCTGGTCACTGCCATCGGGAAGGCCCTGCTGCGGGTCAACGCGGTACGCACCCTTCCCGCGTAAGGAAGAATCCGAATTTTTGAGGTGAACTGCTATGCTCCTTGCCATCGACATCGGCAACAGCAATATCGTCATTGGCGGCATTGACGGGGACGACATCCGCTTTGAGGCCCGCATTGCCACCGACCGCATCAAGACCTCCGACCAGTATGGGGTGGAGATCAAAAATATGCTGGACCTGTTCAGCGTGCCGGTGGAAGATGTGGAGGACTGCATCATTTCCTCGGTAGTCCCCCCGGTGTTCAACGCGGTGCGCACCGGTGTGACCAAGCTCAGCGGCCTGAGCCCCATGGTGGTGGGCCCCGGCATCAAGACCGGGCTGAACATCCAGATGGACGACCCCGCCTCGGTGGGCAGCGACCGCATCGTCATCGCCGTGGCCGCCTTGCTGGAGTATGAGCCCCCCCTCCTTTTGGTGGATCTGGGCACCGCCACCACCATTGAAGTGGTGGACAAGGGGAACACCTATCTGGGCGGCGCCATCATCCCCGGCGTGCGGGTATCGGCGGAGGCTCTGTCCAACCGCACCGCCCAGCTCCCCGGCATCCAGCTGGACCGCCCCAAGCGCCTCATCGGCAAGAACACCGTGGAGTGTATGCGCAGCGGCATCATGTACGGCGCCGCCTCCATGCTGGACGGCATGATCCAGCGCATGGAGGAGGAGCTGGGCAAGCCCACCACCGTGGTGGCTACCGGAGGTATGGCTCAGTTCGTGGCTCCCCTGTGCAAGCGGGAGATGAAGGTGGAAAAGGACCTGCTCTTAAAGGGGCTCAATGCCATCTACAAGAAAAACAAGAAGTGACCTTTTTGACGGCGCACCGGCTGAGAAACAGCCGGTGCGCTTATATGATTTTCGTCCTTTTGGGGCGAGATTTTGGAATATTTTCTTTGATTTTTTGTGAAAACCGCAGTTGAAGTGGGTTATTCGGATATGGTATAATCTGTTTGAAAAAGAATGCGGCACACGCGTAAGTCTTCCGGCTTACGCGTTTTTGCGTCTTTCGGGCGGTTGCCCGCCGGAAGCGCAGCCGTAAACCAACATTTGTATTGTGAGAGGAGAACTTCATGCCCCAGAATCAACGAGAGAGCCTGATCTACACCACCCTGATGTGTTTTGTCATGGTCTACTGCATGAGTGTGTACAACATCGCCCTTCACGGGGGGAGCGGCCTGAATGCCGGGGTCCTGGTCCAGGCCTGGACGGGCCTGCCCCCCGCCTATCTGATTGCCTTCCTTCTGGATGTCTTTGTGGCCTCCCGGCTGGTGAAAGGGATCGCCTTCGGCAAGATCCTGCTCCCCCAGGACCCCGCCTGGAAAAAGATCCTGGTCATCGCCAGCGGGATGGTTATCGTCATGTGCGCCTGCATGTCCCTGTACGGAGCCGTTGAGACCTGCGTCCACACCGGTCGCTGGGAGCAGATCCCCCTGCTGTGGCTGCAGTGCCTTCCCCTGAATTTCGTCATGGCCTGGCCCCTGCAGATGGTGTTGGCCGGCCCTCTGGTTCGGAAGGTCTTCCGCGCCGCCTTCCCGGTGGGCGCGGTGCAGTGACCCGCCAGTGGCACGGCCCCTCTCCCCGCTTGCGCGAGGGTCGGCCGCCGCTGTTTCAGAGACACGTTTTCTCTTCTCTGTTGGGCGCGGTCCGGAGACGGTCCGCGCCCATTTTCTGCCCTTTGGGAAAACTGCTGTATTGGAATCCAGAATTTTCTACAGAAATCTCTGTTTTCTTAACCCGAAGAGCGGTTGTCAAAGCGGGGCGGCTATGATAAGATAGTCCTGCTAAGAATGAAAGATTTCCTGCAAAAAACAGAGGAGGAGAAGCTATGCGCGGTGTCCATACCTTTATTAACGATATTCGGCGCCAAGTCTTTACTGAGGTGGCCCGGATGGCCTTCGAGGGGGGCAACTACGCCAAGACCATTCGCGAACTGCCCTATAAGATCATTCCCGGCGAGACGGCCAAATACCGCCAGAACATCCTGGTGGAGCGCGCCGTGGTCAGCGAGCGTATCCGCCTGGCCATCGGCCTGCCCCTGCGGGATGTGAGCGAATATGAGCCCACCGACTCCTATCTGGAGGAGAGCGTGGTGGCGGACAAGTACTATGATCCCCCGCTGATCAACATCATTTCCTTCGCCTGCAACGCCTGCCCCACCAAGCGGGTGCAGGTGACCAATATGTGCCAGGGCTGTCTGGCCCACCCCTGTAAGGAGGTCTGCCCCAAGGACGCCATCTCCATCGTCCAGGGCAAGAGCCAGATCGACCAGGAGAAGTGCATCAAGTGCGGCAAGTGCGCCGACGAGTGCCCCTACGGCGCGATTTTGAAGATCGAGCGCCCCTGTGCCGAGGCCTGCGGCATGGACGCCATCGGCTCTGACGAGCTGGGCCGGGCCAAGATCGATTACGACAAGTGCGTCTCCTGCGGCATGTGCCTGGTGAACTGCCCCTTCGGCGCCATCTCCGACAAGAGCCAGATCTTCCAGCTGATCCAGGCCATCAAGCGGGGAGACAAGGTGGTGGCCGCCGTGGCTCCCGCCTTCGTCAGCCAGTTTGGCGAGAAGGTCACCTCCTCCCAGATGCGGGAGGCCATGCGCCGGGTGGGCTTCCACAAGGTCATCGAGGTGGCGGTGGGCGCCGACATGTGCACCGCCGAGGAGGCCGAGGACTTCCTGAAGAAGGTCCCCGACCAGCAGCCCTTCATGGCCACCTCCTGCTGCCCCGCCTGGAGCGTGATGGCCAAAAAGCTCTTCCCCCAGTTCAAAGACTACATCTCCATGACCATGACCCCCATGGTGCTCACCGCCCGGCTGTACAAGAAGGACCACCCGGACGTGCGCATCGTGTTCATCGGCCCATGCACCGCCAAGAAGCTGGAGGCCTCCCGCCGCACCATCCGCAGCGACGTGGACTTTG
>CALWWF010000114.1 GCA_944385165.1 uncultured Oscillospiraceae bacterium | reverse complement strand
TCTCCCCCTGTAAATTGCTGATCTTTTCGGCCAGCTCCTCGATGGCAGCCTGGACCGTACTGGCAGTCACCCCGGAGGCGGTGATGGGGATCTGGGAAGCTTCCACATAAGTGATCGCCAAAGATGTAGAGTTGTCCCGATAGATCCGGTATCCCGCTTGTGCTATAGGCCAAGCGAAGGCAGAAAACTCCAAATACTCTGGATTATTTAAGCTGCCGCCATATCCGGAACACGGAATCATCATCCCATCCACCACAGCGACCAGAATCTGTCCGTTTTTTTGCGCGGCCAAACATTGAGCCATGGTCACGGTGGTGGAGTAATTCCCGTTCAGTTCATTGATAATTGGGACCAGGAAAAAATCCCGCTGTGTCCACTGGGCCACAGCGCCGTTCACCACCCCCAGCACCTTTCCCTCGTCGTCAGAGGTGATCGCCGGGATCCCCGCTCCCGCCGGGCCCTGGGGCCCCTGGGGACCCTGTGCCCCGTCGAATTTTCCCGCGTCCGCGTCCTCCCGAACGCTCTGGGCCAGCGCCTGCGCCTGGCTGGCGGCCTTCAGAAGCTGGTCGTACACATCCGGCGTAGGCGCCTGTGCGGCTTCCCCGGGGGCCGCCCCCTGTACGATCATGCCCAGAGCCGCCCACACCGTGGGAAGCACCAGCGTCCCGCCCTTTGTGCCGTAAACTCCTGCCTCCAGCGCACAGCGCGGGTTTTGCAGCACCTCCCAGGGGATGCTGCACTGATTGGTCTCATCCAGTAACACCGACTTCTTCTCGTCTCCGGCCCGGAACACCGCGGTCTTCTCCAGGCCATCCCAGTCCCCGGAGAAGGTAAACTGGACCGTGTAGAGATTCACGGAGCCGCTGGTCACGATCTCCCGTTCCAGCACCGCCAGCTCCACCTTATTCGCCGCTAGTCGAAACATCTCTGCCCCTCCTTTTCACAGTTCTTGATTTCGGAATTTGCATAGCGCAAATTCGGGTTCAAAAAAATTTCCTGTCCCATAGGGGAGTTTTCTCCCCATCTGGGGACCGGCCCACCTTTATAGTAGCATAGCGCAATTTTCATGTCAATAGCGCTGCGCAAATTTTGGTCTCGATTTTGATTGCGTCCCGCAACTCCCTGTGGTAAAATAGCGTCAGAGAGGAGGGAGTCCATTGGCTCTGCCGGAAAATATCGCCCTTGGCCGCCGCATCCGGCTCCGGCGGCAAGCCCTGGGCAAGACCCAGGGGGATATTGCCTCCCAGATCGGGGTAGCCGTCTCCACCATCCAGCGCTATGAGGCCGGGACCATCCGCCGCCCCAAGCTTCCGGTGGTGGAGGCTATCGCAAACGCCATCGCCGCCGACCCGGCTTGGCTTTTGGGCAGGGCCGCAGCCCCCCAGGAAGGGACCCGGCCGCTGCCCTCCAGCCTGTCCCCCCTGCCGGCCATGCGGGAGTGGCCGGTCCTGGGGGCCGCCGCCTGCGGAAAGCCGCTGCACCGGGAGACGCCGGACAAAACGGTCCTGGCCCCGGCGGACGTGAAGGCGGACGCGGTGTTCCAGTGCGTGGGGGACAGCATGATCAACGCCCGGATCTTTGACGGCGACGCCGTTTTCATCCGCCTTCAGCCGGAAGTGGAAAACGGCCAGATCGCAGTGGTGCGCATCGGAGAGGAATATACCCTCAAGCGGGTCTATGTGTATGAGGACTATGTGGAGCTGCGGGCGGAAAATCCCACGGTTAAGGCCATCGTCCTGCGGGGGGACGCCCTGGCTCCGGAGCATTTTGAGATTGTAGGGCTGGCGGTGGCGCTGTTCAGCTCCGCGCTCTAAAGGGCCCGCCGCAGGGTGCGCAGGGCGGCCCGCTGGTTGAGCAGAGCCTGCTGGGCCTCCTGGATAGACACCTTCTCAAACTTCACCTTGTCCCCCGCCTTCAGCTGTCCCAAAAGCCGGAAGTCGGCGGAGATCACGTTGGCGATCTTGGTGTAGCCGCCGGTGGTCTGCCGGTCGGCCATCATGATGATGGGCTTCCCCTCGGTGGGCACCTGGATGGCCCCGAAGGCGATGCCGTCGGAGATAATGTTGCCGTCGGTGACGTGCTGGATCACCGGGCCGTCCATGCGGCAGCCCATGCGGTCAAACTCGTTGGTGACGGAGTAGGTCTCCCCCAGGAAGGTGGCGATCCCCTGCTGGGTGAACGCGTCGTCCTGGGGGCCCATGACCACCCGGATGGTGTACACCGGGCGGGGGATGAACTCGGGGTAGATGTACCGCTCGTTCAGGTTCTTGGGGGTTCCGGGGGCCCGGAAGCCGATCACGTCCCCCTTCTCCAGTTTCCGCCCCTGGAAGCCGCCGATCTTGGCTTTCAGATAGGTGGAGCGGCTGCCCATCACCTCAGGGATGTCCAGACCGCCGGTGAATGCGATGTAGGTCCGGCAGCCGGTTTTGGGGGCCTGGAACCGGAGGGTCTGCCCCGCCTGGACCGCAATGGCCCGGTAGGTGGGCAGGGACTGCCCGTCCAGCGTGGCCATCAGGTCCCCGCCGGTGAGGGCGATGGTGTTGGCCGCGTCAAAGCGCAGCTGGGGGCCCAGCATGGTGCACTCCAGCACCGCCTCGTCCTCCGGGTTGCCCACCAGGATGTTGGCGGTGGCCGCCGCCCGGGGGTCCATCACTCCGGAGACGGACACGCCGAACTGCTGATAACCCACCCGGCCCATATCCTGTACCGTGGTCAGCAGACCGGGGTTTAGTACCGTGATGCTCATTGTGCCCCCTCCTTTCTGGGATGGCGCTTGCACACATAGGCGCCCGCCGCCTCCTGGGCGGCGATGGCGTCAAACTCCTTTTGGTCGATGGCGTAGAACTTGATGTACTCCCCCGCCTTGGGGAGGATGGGCTCCGCCCGGTCCGGGTCGTACATGCGCACCGGGGTCTTGCCGATGAGCTGCCAGCCCCCCGGGGAGTCGATGGGGTACACGCCGGTCTGAGAACCGGCGATGCCCACCGACCCGGCGGGGATCTTCACCCGGGGCTGTTTCAGGCGGGGGGCGGCGATCTCCTCGCTCATGCCGCCCAGGTAGGTAAAGCCGGGGGTGAAGCCCAGCATATAGATGAGGTACTCGGTGGAGGTGTGGATCTTGACCACCTCCTCCGGGGTCTTGTGGTTGTGCTCCGCCACAAAATTCAGGTCGGGCCCCGCCTCCCCGCCGTAGAGGACAGGGATCTCCAGCACGTCGCTGGGGGGGATCTGGATGTGGGACAGCTGGCCCAGCAGGCCCTTGAGTTCCTTCACCAGCGGGTCATAGCGGATGACGCCGGGGTCGTAGTGGACCATGAGGGAGCGGTAGGTGGGAACCACCTCCACGATACCGGGGAGCTTGCGCTCCTCCAGGGCGATGGTAAAGGCCCGGACCCGGGCGTTGACGGCCGGGCTGATCTCGTTGCCAAACTCCACCGTCACCGAGGAGTCCCCGGAGAGGAGAAATCTTACGTCAGCCATAGAAAGCTCCTTTCTGTATCAGGGTGGAGAGCCCGCGGGAACGGGCTCTCCGTGGGCTCTGCGTCCCATCAGCCGAACAGGTTCATGATGTTGGGGACCGTCTGCACACCGGAGATAAAGGAGATGATGACCACGACAACACCCAAAATGATGAGGGGCATGGGGTGCTTATATTCCTCCCCCACAATGCGCTTGCTGCGGCTGGCGATGAGCATGACGCTCAAGGTGACCGGGAGGATCAGGCCGTTGAAGGCGCCGGCGATGATAAGCAGCTGGGCGGCGTTGCCCACAATGACCATCATCAGGGTGGAGAAGGCAATAAAGCCCACCACAAACTGCCGCTCATACTCGGCGATGAAGGGGTGCAGGGTCTTCAGGAAGGAGACGGAGGTGTAGGCCGCCCCCACCACAGAGGAGACGCCGGCGGAGAACAGGCACAGGCCGAACAGGCGGTAGCCAAAGTCCCCGGCGGCCAGACGGAAGGCCTCGGCGGCGGGGTTGCTGGCCTCCACGATGGCCGCAGCGTTCTCCGCGATCCACTGGGTGCCGCTCATGCAGGTGCCCAGCACCGCCAGGAACAGGAGAATACGGACCGCACCGGAGGTGCCGCAGCCCTGGAGGACGCTCTTGCGCACATGGCCCACGTTCTCAGGGCCGGAGATGCCCGCATCCAGCAGCCGGTGGGCGCCGGAGAAGGCGATGTAGCCGCCGCAGGAGCCGCCCAGCAGGGTGGTCAGGGCGGTGAAGGCGTTATTCTCAGGGTTCAGCAGGTAGTCCACACGGGTCACGCCCCGGGCCACCTCGCCCAGGGGGGGCTGGGAGATAATGGCCACTACCAGCACGGTGATGAGGATGATGGCGGCCAGGATGGTGGCTACCTTGTCCATCAGGGTCTTGGCGTTCTTGTTCACAAAGATGATGATGCCCAGGCAGCCGGCCACGATGGCGCCGGCAGTCTCATTCAGGCCGAACATGGCGTTGAAGCCCAGGGCCACGCCGCCCACGTTGCCCACGTTGAAGGCCAGGCCGCCGATGGCTACCAGCGCGGCGATGATCACGCCCAGGCCGGGCAGCAGCTTGTTGCACACGTCCTGCGCCCGCATCTTGGAGACGGTGACCACCGACCAGATATTCATCTGGGCGGTAATGTCCATGATAATGGCCATCACGATAATCAGGGCCAGGGCCGCCCCGTGCTGGGCGGTGAAGGTGGAAGTTTGGGTCAGAAAGCCGGGGCCGATGGCCGAGGTGGCCATCAGGAAGGCGGCGCCAAAGAGCACCGAGCGGCTGGGTTTTGCCGCAGGCTGATTCAGGGTGTTAGGTTCCTTGCTCATAATGTACCTCCCATGATCAAAAATTCAAGGGTTCTCTCCGTATACCCTTCCGTCACACAATATCGGCAATGGGAGCGATCTCCACCCCCTGGGCGTTCAGAGCGGCCCGGATGTTTTTCACAAACTCCACCGCGGAGGGGTTGTCGCCGTGGACGCAGATGGAGTGGGCGTCAATAGATATCTCCTCGCCGGTGATGGCGGTGACCTTGCCCTCGGTGACCATGCGGATGGTGCGGGCAATGGCCTCATCCTTGTCGTGGATCACCGCGCCGGGCTGCTTCCGGGGTACCAGGGAACCGTCCGCCTGATAGGCCCGGTCGGCAAACACCTCGCTGGCCACCCGCAGGCCCGCCTGCTTGCCGGCCTCCAGCATCTTGCTGCCCGCCAGGCCCAGAAGGATGATGTCCTGGTCCACCTCGGCAATCCCCTCGGCGATGGCCAGGGCCAGGTCCATGTCCTTGGCGGCCATGTTGTACAAGGAGCCGTGGGGCTTGCAGTGCTGCAGCTTCACCCCGTGGGCCGCGGTGAAGGCCATCAGCGCCCCCAGCTGGTACTGGATGTAGGCCTTGACCTCCTTGGGGGAGCACACCATGTTCCGGCGGCCGAAGCCCATGAGATCGGGATAGCCGGGGTGGGCCCCCACCGCCACGCCGGCGGCCTTGGCGGCGGCCACGGTCTGGTCCATGACCAGGGGGTCTCCGGCGTGATAGCCGCAGGCCACGTTGGCGGAGGAGACGTGCTGGATCACCTCACTGTCCAGGCCGATGGTGTAGGCGCCGAAGCTCTCACCCAGATCGCTGTTCAGATCTACTTTATACATATGTAACTGCCTCCTTGTAAAAAGTTCTGCCTCTTTCTTTATGCAAATCCAATGCCAACTTTTCCAAAATTTTAAATTCAACAAAAATTTTACTTGCAGGGACCGGCGTATTGCCCCGAATTTCCCGAAAACTGTAGATTTTTCGCCGCCAAATTTTTTCGGCCGCCCCGGGGCACCGGGGAAAGGCGGGAACAAAAAACAAAAGAGCGTGCAAAACTGCACGCTCTTTTGTTCAAAATCGCACATTATCCCAGCGGCCGGTTTACTCCTGTTCCAACCGCCGCTTCAGAGTGAAGCGGGTGCAGCCCAGCAGCTGGGCCGCCCGGCTGCTGTTGCCGCCGGAGAGCTCCAGCGCCCGGTGGATATAGCTGCGCTCGAAGGCGTCCACCTCCTGCTTGAGGTCGATGGGCCCTTGAGACAGGTCCTTCATGGGGTAGCTTGGACCGGCGGAGGGCCCGGAATCCCGCTTGAACTCCAGGCCGGTCTCCTCTCCGGTGAGCAGCTCTCCCTGGCAGAACAGGACGCAGCGCTCCATCACGTTGCGCAGCTCCCGGACGTTTCCCTTCCAGGAGTAGCGCTCCATCTCCGCCAGAAAGGCGGGGTCGATGTCCTTCACATGTTTGCCGAACTTCCGGTTGAAGTGCTCCAGATAGTACCGGGCCAGCACCGGGATGTCCTCCCGCCGCTCCCGCAGAGGGGGGATGCGGATCTGCATCACGTTCAGACGGTAGAACAGATCCTCCCGAAAGGTCCCCTTCTGCACCTCGGCCTCCAGGTCCCGGTTAGTGGCGGCGATGATGCGCACGTTTACCTCAATGTCCCGCAGGCCGCCCACCCGCTTGAAGCGGCGGTCCTCCAGAAAGGTGAGGAGCTTGGCCTGCATGGACAGGGGGAGCTCCCCCACCTCGTCCAGAAAGACCGTCCCGCCGCTGGCCAGCTCCATCAGCCCCTTTTTGGTCTTATTGGCCCCGGTGAAGGCCCCCTTCTCATAGCCGAACAGCTCCGACTCCAGAAGGGTCTCCGGGATGGCGCCGCAGTTGATCTTCACCAGCGGGGTGTCCCGGCGGGGGCTGCTGTTGTGAATGGCGTTGACCACCACCTCTTTCCCCGTCCCGGTCTCTCCGCAGATGAGCAGGTCCACGTTGTCGTTGGCCGCCAAAATCTCCACGTTGCGGCAGATGCGCCGGATGCCTCGCTCTCCCCGATGATCTGCCGGGGGCGCTGGCGCATCAGCTCCAGGCTGCGGCTGCGTTTGAGCTGCTCCAGGCTGCGGCGGATAATCAGGTCCACCTCCTCCAGGTCAAAGGGCTTCTGGATGTAGTGGCAGGCCCCCCGCTTCATGGCCTCCACCGCCTGAGAGACCGAACCGTAGGCGGTGATCATGATGATCTGGATGTCCTCATCCAGCCGTTTGAAGTCCTCAATGTGGTCCAACCCCAGCTCGTCCCCCAGCCGGTTGTCCAGCAGCACCACATCCGGCCGCCAGGCTTCCGCCAGGGACAGCCCCTCCTGGAAGCTCTCCGCCGTCTTGACCTGGTGCCCCAGATCGGACAGGCCGCTCTCCAGGGACATACGAATCAAAAACTCGTCGTCCACCACCAATACCTTCGCCTTCATGCCGTTCCCCCTTTCCCCGGAAAGGTGATCTGGGCCCGGGTTCCCACACCGGGCCGGCTGTCCAAAGCCAGCTCGCCGCCGTTTTGCCGGAGCAGCCGCTGGACGATGGAGAGCCCCAGTCCTCCCGTGCTGTTTCCGCTCAAAACCTGCTGGACTTTCTCCGGGGCCATGCCCGTCCCCGTGTCCGCTACGGAGAGGACCACGCCGCCCGGCTCCTTCCGGGCCTGGAGATCCAGCTGCCCGCCGTTGGGCATGGCCTTGACGCTGTTGTTGATGAGGTTGACCAGCACCTGCCGCAGCTCCCGCTCGTCGGCGTAGAGCCACAGCCGGCCATCCACCCAGGCGGAAAATCGGATCCCCTTATTCTCCGCCACCTTGGAATAGAGCATTTGCAGTTCCTCAAACAAGCTGTTGAGATTTACGGTGGTCTTCTCGCTCTCCCGCCGGCGGGACAGGTTCAGCAGATTCTCAATGAGAAGATTGACCCGGTCCACCTCCCGCACCATGCCGCTGCACAGCTTCTGGTCCCGCTCCTCGGTGAGATTCCGGCTGATGACCTGAATGCCCGCCCGAATGCCCGCCAGGGGGTTGCGGATCTCATGGGCCACGTCGGCGGCCAGTTTTCCGGTGTAAGCCAGCTTCTCGTCCTCGGTGAGCTTCTCCTCCATGTGCTTTTGATAGGTCACATCGTCAATGGTGCACAGCACGCCCCACCGGGTGCCGTCCGGCTCCCGCAGCTGCCACACGCCGAACTCATAGTCCCGCGCCTTGCCCCCCGCGTCGGTAAGCCTGGCCTGGGTGGGCAGCACGTCCTCCCGCTGGAGGATCTGACCCAGAAGGGTGGAGAGGTCCCGGCCCTGCTGGTCCGTCTCCGTCTCCCGGCGGAGCATGGCGGAGGCGCTGGCGTTGAGAAAGATGGAGTTGCCGTCCTGGTCATAGGCCACCACCCCCAGGGGCAGGTTTTCCACGATGCTCTCGTTGATGGTCTTCACCCGGACCAGCTCCCCCGTGTAGCCCCGGATGCTCTCCATCATCTTCTGAAAGGCGCGGGCCAGCTGGCCCACCTCGTCGGTTTTGCTCAGATACTCCTGGGCCAGCTCGTCCCCCTGCTGGGGGTCGGCACTGATGCTCTGGCACACCTCGCTCAGCCGCCGGATGGGGTCTGAGATGTTGTGGGCGATCAGCACGCTGACCTGGACGATGGCCAGGAGCATGGCTACCGCCGCCAGGATCATATACTTCTGCTCCTCAATAAAGCGGCTGCCCAGCTCCTGCCTGTCCAAATAGCACCGGATCTCCCAGCCCAGATTCCCGTCCCGCATCTGGGCCAGCGGCTCCAGGGAGTCCACCCGGACATCCGGGTCCCCCAACAGCATGGTCCCGCTGGAGTCGTAGATAAACAGGCGGTCCCCCCGGTAGTCGCTGCGGTATTTCTCCAGCAGAAGCTGCGGATGACGCTGGTACTCCTCCAACTGCAAATCCGCTTGAAGATAGCCCATCAGCGCCTGGATCTCCTGACGCTCCGTCTCCACCTTCACCTGATACTCGGTAAAATAGAGGATGACGCAAAAGCACAGCACGGTGAGCAAACTAATGCCGGCAAAGGGGAGGAGGATCTTATTCTCAATGTCAAGGTGAAACAGTCTCCGCAAGTTCATGACGCCTCCTCCCTCCGCTCCCAGGCGGAGCCCGCAAAGAGCGCGGCCGTGGACAAAAGCACCCCAGGCAGCGCCGGGTGGATGTGGAACCAGCCGCTGTAGTAGGCGGGATAGAGAATGACAATGGACAATCCCCCCACCACAATGGAGGCCCACACCCCCCGCCGGGTCACAAAACGGAACAGAAGCGTCCCAAATGTGGCGGGAAACAGAAGAATACTCACCGCGCCCCATACATTCCCTCCGTAGGAGAGGGTAAATTCCGGCGGATTCAGCGCCAACAGCATCGAGACCGTCCCCCCGCCAAACACGGCCAGACGCCCCAGGGTAAGCACCCGGCGCTGAGAGATGGGTTTGGGGCTGAGGGTGCGCACCATGTCATAGGAGAACGACGAGGCGATCAGCAGCAGCTGGGAGTTGGCCGTGGAGACACAAGCCCCGATCACGGCAAAGAGAAAGAAACCGCTCCATCCGCTGTAGAGCTCATTGTTCATCAGATGCACCAAGATCTCGTCGGAGGAGCTCACCGCCGGAGCCTGGGGCACCAGGACCCGCGCCCCCAGCCCCAGGTGGATCAGCGCAAAGTAGAGATACGAGAGTAAAATCAGCGAGCCCAGCACCGTCCACAGGGCGCTTCGGGGGCTCCGGGCGGCCAGCACGCGCACCATGTATTGGGGATTGGCGGCCAGGCCCAGGCCCCAGCCCCAGAACATGGACATACTGATGAGGGGGGTATACCGGCTGTTGAACAGGGACAGCAGGCTCTTGGAGGGATCGGAGCCGGTCATCGCGCCCGCCTGGGCATAGAGGCTGGAAAATCCCCCCGCCTGGCTGACGACCAGGACGAGGAGGACCGTGAGACTGACCAGCAGGAGAATGAGGTTGAAGGCGTCGGTGCGCAGAACCGAGCGGTACCCCCCAAAGGTGGTGTACAGCACAAACAGGTACACCATCAGCACCGCCACCGGATAGGGGATGTCAAACAGCGCAGCGGCCACCGTCCCAAAGCCCTTGTACTGGGTGACCAGGTAACACACATAGATCACCAGAATGATCCCGCCGTAGACCACCTGGAGCGCCGGGGACTGATACCGCTGCCGGAACAGCTCCGGGACGGTGACCACGTTATAGGCGTAGAGCCGGCGGCTCACCGCGGCCAGCAGGAACGCGCCGAAGAACCAGGGGACCACAGAGTAGAACAAAACGGCCAGGCCGTCCTCATACACTCCGCCGGTGAGGCTCAAAATGGTGATGGCAGACAGCCAGGTGCCCACGAAGGTGGCGATGCACAGGGGCAGGCTGGCCGTCCGGTCGCACAGGAAGTAGCTGCGGGCCGTGGGCGCCTCCCGTAGTAAGGCTGCCTTGCGGGTCCCCGTCGATCAGCAGCACTTTCTTTCCAGCCTGCGCCAGCCCAATCCCCAGGTTCGCGCAGGTGGTTGTCTTGCCAACGCCGCCTTTCTGGTTGGCGATGGCGATAATTTGCGTGTTCAATGACTTCACCTCATTTCTGATTGGTGTTGTCATGTGCCTGCACAGCAGTCCTGGAAATGACAAAAGCCGCCACTCGAAACAAGTGACGGCTTCGCCTAAATCCAATATTCTACTGTGCTTGAAATCAAAAGGCTTTGAGTTCCTTTCTGCTATTCATTTGTCGTTAATGAAACACCCCCTATAATTCGACTTATTTCAGTTTGATTTTTCGGTTTGGAAAAGGACGAGAAGTTAGGCTGAAAACCTCAAAGCCCTTGATACTACGGGCTTTTCTGGTTTGTCGTAATTATACTGTGAGGGCACACCTTTGCCACCCTAGCCCTGCAAAACGGGGTAGACGTAAAGACCGTCTCTGGGATGCTGGGCCACTACAGCGCTGGGTTCACCCTGGACACCTACGCCCATGTAACCACCTCGGCCCAGCGGCAGGCGGCGGAGGCCATGGAACACGTCCTCTCCGGCAGTTTATAGCCCTCTCCAGTCCGGAAAAATTCCCGTATGGGTCA
>CALWWF010000113.1 GCA_944385165.1 uncultured Oscillospiraceae bacterium | reverse complement strand
TAGGCGTCGATGTTCATCTCACACACGTTGTGGAACAGGTAGAAGTCGAAGTGGTCCACCTGGCACTTCTTCAGCTGCTCCTCGAAGATCTCCTTCACCTTGGGCATGTTGGCCAGGTCATAGCCGGGGAACTTGTCCGCCAGGTAGAACTTGTCCCGGGGATACCGGGCCAGGGCCTTGCCCAGCACCAGCTCGGAGTTGCCGTTGTGATAGCCCCAGGCGGTGTCGTAGTAGTTCACGCCGCTGGCCATGGCCTCGTCCACCATTTTCAGGGCGGTCTCCTCGTCCACCTTGGCGTCGTCCCCGTCGATCACGGGCAGGCGCATACAGCCCATGCCCAGGGCGGACAGCTCCAGGTCCTGAAACTTCTTGTAAATCATTTGGTTAAACCCCTTTCACATCTCACAGCGTCCCGCAAAGCGCCTGTCCCAGGCGGGCGGCGCTCTGCGGAACGTTTGGTTGGCTGCTTTCTTCTTTTGTTATGCTACTCCCTGGAGTATACTCCAAGTCAAGGGTTTTTTCGCCTTTTGCATTGGGTGCGGGAATTTCCGGCGCGCAAAATTGGAGTGGCTTTCCGCAATTCAACCCGGGCCACTGGGCCCTGGGGTTGCAAAATTTGTTTTGGATGCGGTTCCCCTTCTGCGCCTGCGTGTCCCGAGCCAACGCTTCGGGGGCGTTGACGTATCGAGAAACGGAACTCGTATAGAGGCAAGAGGCGAAACGCAGTTTCGCACAAAGTTCTTTTGACTACTTTTCTTTCAAGAAAAGTAGTTGCGCGGGGTGGAAAAAGGAAGTATAATAAAAGAGCTGTGTTGGAGATCGGATAAGGCAAATCCGCCGGAGCGGTTGCGAATCCCGGTTTCCGGAGGTAACACATATGGTCAAAGCAATCGTAGGCGCCAACTGGGGCGACGAAGGCAAGGGCAAGATCACCGATATGCTGGCGGAGACCTCCGACGTGGTCATCCGCTTCCAGGGCGGCGCCAACGCCGGCCACACCATTATCAACGATCAGGGCCGCTTTGCCCTTCACACTCTCCCCTCCGGCGTGTTTTATCCCCATGTCACCAACATCATCGGCAACGGGCTGGCGCTGGACATCCGCAAGCTGGTGGACGAGCTGCGCTCCCTCACCGATCAGGGCGTGCCCGCCCCCAACTTGATCATCTCCGAGCGGGCCCAGGTCCTGATGCCCTACCATGTGCTTCAGGACGCCTATGAGGAGGAGCGCCTGGGCGGCAAGGCTTTCGGCTCTACCAAGAGCGGCATCGCCCCCTTCTACTCCGACAAGTACGCCAAGATCGGCATCCAGGTGTGCGACCTCTTCTATGAGGACCGGCTGCGGGAGCGCCTGAACGCTGCCGCAGCCATCAAAAATGTGCTCTTTGAGCACCTGTACCACAAGCCCCCCATCGACGTGGACGAGCTGATGGAGCAGTTGCTCTCTCTCCGCGAGGAGATCCGCCCCTATGTGGGGGACGCGGTGGGCTTCGTCCATCAAGCCCTGAGAGAGGGCAAGACCATCCTTCTGGAGGGCCAGCTGGGCTCCATGAAGGACCCGGATCTGGGCATTTTCCCCATGACCACCTCCTCCCACACCTTGGCGGGCTTTGGCTGCGTAGGCGCGGCGGTGCCCCCCACCGCAGTGGAGGACGTGATCTGCGTCACCAAGGCCTACTCCTCCTGCGTAGGCTCCAAGACCGAGCCCTTCGTCAGCGAGCTGCTGGGCGAAGAGGGGGACGAGCTGCGCCGCCGGGGCGGCGACAAGGGTGAGTTCGGCGCCACCACCGGCCGGCCCCGCCGGGTGGGCTGGTTCGACGCCGTGGCCACCAAGTACGGCTGCATGGTCCAGGGCGCCACTCAGGTGGCCCTCACCTGTCTGGATGTACTGGGCTACCTGGATGAGATCAAGGTCTGCACCGGCTATGAGATCGACGGGGAGGTCACCGACCAGTTCCCCGTCACTCCCCGCCTGATGCGGGCCAAGCCCGTGTTCACCACCCTCCCTGGGTGGAAATGCGACATCCGCGGCTGCAAGGACTACGACGCTCTGCCCCAGCAGGCCAAGGACTATGTGGACTTTTTGGAGCAGCACATCGGATACCCCATCACCCTGGTCTCCTCCGGCCCCAAGCGTGAGGAGATGACCTACCGCACCTCGAAGCTGTAAACACATTCTCTGCGCCGGACGCCATGCCATGGCGTCCGGCGCGTTCCCATCTCAAAAAGGAGTTTCACCATGAAGCATCATATTCTCCCGGGATTTCTGTCCCTGGCCCTGACGCTGGGGCTGTGTGCCCTCCCTGCCGCCGCTCTGGAGATGGAGGACGCCCGCACCCTTCTCAGCGCCTACTATGTGGATGAGATTCCGGAGGAAGTCCTGGACCAGGGGTCACTGGACGCCATTCTGGACGCTCTGGGCGACCCCTACACTACATATATGACCGCAGAGGAGTATCAGAATTTTCTCAACCAGGTAGACGGAGAAACTCTGGTGGGCATCGGCGTCTCCATCTCCAACGTCAGCACCGTGGAGGAGGGCGTGGGGATTGAGATCCTGTCCGTTCTGGACAACTCCCCCGCCCTAGAGGCAGGGCTCTCTGCCGGAGATCATATCCTGTCGGTGGACGGGGTCGCCTTGGAGAGCGGCATGAACGCCTCCGACCTGATCCGGGGCGAACCCGGCACCACGGTCACCATCACCGTCCGGCTCCGCGACTCTGGAGAGGTCCGGGATTTCACCCTGGAGCGCCGGGCGGTCTCCATCCCCATTGTCACCTATGAGCTGGTAGACGGGGACGTGGGCTACATCGACTGCGAGAGCTTCGGCGCCTCTACCCCGGACACAGTGGAGGAGGCTCTCACCCAACTGGGGGAGCAGGCCAACCTGTGGATCATGGACCTGCGCTCCAACCCCGGCGGCACCGATCAGTCGGTCACCCTCACCGTAGGCAAGTTTACCAACGGCGTGGTGGTGTACATGATGGGCCGGGACGGCCTGGCCTACTACCGGGCCATCAAACCCTCCGCCCCCGACTTTACCGACGTGCCGGTGGTGGTGCTTACCAGCTCCCACAGCGCCAGCGGCTCGGAGATGTTCGCCGCCGCCGTCCGCTCCCACCGCCTGGGCATCGCCATCGGCCAGCGTACCTTTGGCAAAGGGATCGCCCAGCTGGTGCTGGACGAGAACTTCTCCAGCTCCTCAGTGGCCCAGCTCTTCGACGGGGATTGCCTGAAGGTTACCGCTTACCGCTTCTACGCCCCTGACGGCGCCACCAACGACACGGTGGGCGTCATCCCTACCCTGCTCATCTCTTCGGAGAATACGGAGGCAGCGGCCCTGCTGCTCCGCTTTAACGAACCCTCTGTCGCCAACGGCTCTGTGCGGCTGGGGCTGGGGGGATACACCTTCTACATCGATCTGTCCAACGCCTGCAATGTGGAAAACCGAGCCGCCTTTACCGAGCTTCTGGAGGCCCTGCCCCCCACCGCCGAACTTTTTGAGGGCCAGGGCGGCAGCACCTGGAACCCCATCACGCCGGAGGAGCTGGCGGAGGAGCTGGGACTGGACTTCCACAGCCGGACCTTCTCCGATGTAGCGGACTCCCCCTTCGCCCAGGCCATCAACACCCTGGCGGTGTACGGCCTGGTGGGGGGCTATGCGGATGGCACTTTCCGTCCGGAGGAGACCGTCACCCGGGCAGAGTTTGCCTCCATGGTGGCCGCCGCCTTGAACCTGCGGATGGTCAGTCAGAGCTACTTCTCCGACGTGCCCGCCGGTAGCTGGTACGCTGACGCGGTGAACGCCATGGCCGCCAAAGGCTTTCTGGCCGGAGACGGCGAGACCTTCCGCCCCGACGACACCATCACTTATGAAGAGATGGTCACCTGCCTGTCCGCGGTGGCCGCCTGGGCCAGCCTGGATGGCTACGAGCTTGCCCAGGAGGACCTGTCCGCCAGCGACTGGGGGTACTACTACCAGTTCTCCGAGTGGGCGCAGACCTCCGCCCGCAACCTGGCGGAGCTGGGCGCCCTGGTGGGGGATCAGGAGCCCCAGGAGGCCGGCACCCGGGAGACCGCCGCAGGACTGCTGTGCGCCCTGATGGAGGGCACCCATCTGATCTGGGGCTGACCGCATCATAAGCCTTCTCCCTTCCAGGGGGAAGGTGGCACGGTCGAAGGCCGTGACAGATATAAGGGTGAGCCGGTCCCACGCACTCCCGCCCCCTCATCTGCCCCCTGCGGGGGCACCTTCCCCCCAATGGGGGGAAGGCTCAATCTAGTTTATTCTTTATCTTTGGAAAGGATATGACCATATTATGACGCAAATCGACATTATCTCCGGCTTCCTGGGGGCCGGCAAGACCACCCTCATTAAGAAGCTCCTCAGCGAGGCCTTTCAGGGGCAGAAGAACGTGCTCATCGAAAATGAGTTCGGGGAGATCGGCATCGACGGCGGCTTTTTGAAGGACGCCGGGGTGGAGATCACCGAGATGAATTCCGGCTGCATCTGCTGCTCCCTAGTGGGCGACTTCGGCGCGGCTTTGAAGAAGGTGCTCTCGGACTACGCCCCTGACCGCATCATCATCGAACCCTCCGGTGTGGGAAAACTCTCCGACGTGATCGCCGCCGTGGAGCGGGTGCAGAAGGACTCCCCGGAGCTTCAGCTCCACAGCTTCGTCACCGTGGTGGACGCCACCAAGGCCCGCATCTACATGAAAAACTTCGGCGAGTTCTTCAACAACCAGGTGGAGCACGCCTCTGCCATCCTCCTCTCCCGCACCCAGAGCATGGACGAGGGCAAGCTGAACGCCGCCGTGAAGCTGCTGCGGGAGAAGAACGCCAAGGCCGCCATCCTCACCACCCCCTGGGACCAGCTCACCGGGACCCAGATCGTCTCCGCCATGGAGGGCGGCCACTCCCTGGCCGAGGAGCTGATGGAGGAGATCGGCCGGGAACACGCCGGTGAGGAGGAGCACGAGCACCACCATCACCACCACGACCATGACCATGACCACGAAGCGCACGAGCACCACCATGAGCACGGCCATGAAGAACATGAGCATGAGCATCATCACGGCCATGAGCATGAGGACGAGTGCGATGCCTGCTGCTGCGGCCATGACCACCACCATCATCACCACGACGGCCACGACGCCGACGAGATCTTCACCTCCTGGGGCCGGGAGACTCCCCGCAAGTACAGCCGGGAGGAGCTTCAGGACATCCTGTCCTCCCTGGCCATGGGGCAGGATTACGGCTACATCCTCCGGGCCAAGGGCATGGTGCCCTGCGACGACGGCAAGACCTGGCTCCACTTCGACCTGGTGCCCGAAGAGTTCCAGATTCGGAAGGGCGCGGCGGATTACACTGGCCGGCTGTGCGTCATCGGCTCCGACCTGAAGGAGGACCAGCTGGAGAAGCTGTTCCTGCTGGCGTAATGGAGGGGGAGTTCATCTATGCCTGATTCCCGCATTCCTCTCTATCTCATCACCGGATTTTTGGACAGCGGCAAGACCACCCTGCTCACCGACACCCTCTCCATGGACTACTTCAACGACGGGGAGCGCACCGTGCTTCTCATGTGCGAGGACGGCGAGGAGGAGTACGACCAGGAGAAGCTGTCCAAGCAGAACTGCCGGGTGGTTCCCGTGGAGTCCCAGGACCAGCTCACCACCGCCTTTCTGGAGGAGGTGGACCGCCGCTATCAGCCTGAGCGGGTGTTGCTGGAGTATAACGGCATGTGGCCCATCCAGATTTTACGGGACCTGAAACTGCCCAAGACCTGGGGGCTCTACCAGGCCATCGACGTGATCGACGGCACCACCTTTGAGATGTACCGCAACAACATGCAGTCCATGATCATCGACATGGTCACCGAGGCGGACATGGTCCTCTTCAACCGCTGCACGGCGGATATGCCCCTGTCCGGCTGGAAGCGGTCCATTCGGGCGGCCAACCGTATGTGCGAGGTGGTCTTTGAGGACGTCCAGGGGGAGGAGCTGGAGGTGGAGGACATCCTCCCCTACTCCCTGGATTCGGACCACATTGACCTGGAGGACGACGACTACGGCATCTGGTACCTGGACATCCAGGACCATCCGGATCGGTATGTGGGCAAGACCATCACCTTCAAGGCCCAGGCCATGACCAGCCTGAAACTGCCGAAAGGGACCTTCATCCCCGGCCGCAACGCCATGACCTGCTGCGTGGAGGACATCCGCTTCTTCGGATTTTTGTGCAAGTACGACCGCGCCCGCTCCCTGCGCAAGGGGGAGTGGGTCACCGTCCACGCCACCATCCGCTGGGAGCACGCCAACGTCTACGAGGGCGAGGGCGTGGTCCTCTACGCCAGTCAGGTGGAGAAGGCCCAGGCCCCGGAGGACCCCCTGGTGTACTTCCGCTGACCTCCTTTTCTTGAAAGAAAAGGAGGCAAAAGAACTTTGTGCGAAACTTCGTTTCGCCTCTCGCTTTTCAGGTCCGTACAGGCAAGACCTTGGACGTTCTTTGGTTCCTGAGACGCGCGAAAAAGGAGCCAACGGCCTGATTTTTTAGTTGAGACGGCGGCCCAGGCGGGCCGCCGTCTTTTCTCCTTCTGTTTTGTCCCAAAACCGTAAGATACTTTTTCCTGTTTTGTTCAAATATCTGAAATCGGTTTTTTTACTACCAATTTCGTGCAAACTATGCTATGATGTGTTTGGTTACCCTAACCTACTTAGAAAAGAGGTTTTAGATATGTACTGCGTCCGAAAGGTCACCGACGACCTGATTTGGATCGGCGGCAACGACCGCCAGCATCCTCTGTTTGAAAGCACCCATCCCGTTCCCCGGGGCATGTCCTTTAACTCCTATCTGCTGCTGGATGAGAAGACCGTCCTCTTTGACACGGTGGATCGCTCGGTCCAGACCCAGTTCTTTGAGAATCTGGAGCACGCCCTGGGCGGGCGGAAGCTGGACTACGTCTTCGTCCACCACATGGAGCCCGACCACGCCGCCACCCTGGGGGATCTGATGATCCGCCACCCGGAGGCCGCCATCGTCTGCAACGGCAAGGCCCTGAACATGATCCGCCAGTTCCACGCCACCGACCCCCGGAAGGTCCAGCTGGTGAACGAGGGGGACACCATCACCACTGGCAAGCACGCCTTCACCTTTGTCAGCGCCCCCATGGTCCACTGGCCGGAGGTGATGGTGAGCTACGACTCCACCGACAAGATCCTCTTCTCTGCCGATGCCTTCGGCACCTTCGGTGCCCTCAACGGCGTGCTGTTCGCCGACGAGGTGAACTTTGACCGGGACTGGCTGGACGAGGCCCGCCGGTACTACACCAACATTGTGGGCAAGTACGGCCCCCAGGTCCAGGCCCTGCTGAAGAAGGCCGCCGGCTTGGACATCCAGATGATCTGCCCCCTCCACGGCCCCGTGTGGCGCAAAGACCTGGGGTACATCCTGGACAAGTATTCCAAGTGGGCCGCCTATGAACCGGAGGTCCAGGGCGTGCTCATCGCCTTCGCCTCCGTCTACGGGGGCACCGAGACAGCGGCCAACATCCTGGCCTGCCGCCTGACGGAGTTGGGCGTCCCGGTGGAACTGTACGACGTGTCCGTGACCCACTACTCCTATGTGCTCTCCGACGCGTTCAAGTACAGCCACCTGGTCTTCGCCTCCACCACCTACAACAACGGCATCTTCGTCACCATGGAGAATCTCCTCCACGACATCGCCCACCACGCCCTGAAAAACCGGAAGGTGGCCCTCATTCAGAACGGCTCCTGGGCCCCCGCCAGCGGCAAGCTCATGGGGGAGATCCTGTGCGGCATGAAGGGCATGGAGATCCTGGAGGCCCCCATCACTCTCAAGTCCACCCTGACCCCGGGCCAGGACCAGGAGCTGGAGGCCCTGGCCAAGACCCTGGCCGCCTCGGTCAAGGGCGAGGCGGCGCCGGAGGAGGCCGCGGAGGAGCCCGGCCAGAAGCCCCGAGGCTTTGTGTGCAAGGTCTGCGGCTTTGTGTATGAGTCCGACACCCTGCCCGAGGACTTTATCTGCCCCATCTGCCGCCGCCCCGCCAGTGACTTTGAGCCGCTGGCCTGACGGCCCCGCTTCTTCCTGTCCAAACCAGCCGTTCCGGCTGTTTGGTACGGCCGGTCCCGCTGAGGCCTGCCGGTCCATTTTTCAGAAAGCAGGTGACTTTTGATGAAGAAGTATGTTTGTGATCTGTGCGGTTATATCTACGACGAGGCTGCCGGCGACCCTGAAAACGGCGTTGCCCCCGGTACCAAGTGGGAGGATGTGCCCGAAGATTGGGTCTGCCCCCTGTGCGGCGCGGACAAGAGCCAGTTCTCCGCCCAGTAAACTTCAAAAAAACAACCGCGTCTCAGACCAACGGCCTGAGACGTGGTTGTTTTTTATATATAACAAGTTGTGGTCCCTTGTCGTACCCAGTATATATCAGGGCGCCAGAACTTGGTTGCGTTGATTCGCTTTCATCCGCCGGGGCACGGACACATTGCGGGTGTGGCGGATCTCCTCCCACACGGTGGTCTTTTTAAACAGGCACCCGATGGTAATGGGCACCCAGCTGAGCAGGAACAGCCAGTACAGCCCCAGAGCTGGAAGCATTCTCTTGTCCCACTTCTCCTCCACCGTGAGCACCAGCGCCGCTGACAGGGTAGCGCCCAAGATGGTGATGGCCAGGCTGCCTCCCAGGTATCCCAGGCACAGCAGCACGGAGAAGTCTCCCGGAGCGACCATTCCCGCCGCCAGGGCGGTCAATACCATACTCACCAGGGCCGCCGCCTGATAGGCGGGAATCAGCATGGTGGCCCCGATGTCCAACACCTGTACGGCGGGACGCCGGGCCAGGCTCTGGCCCAGGACCGGCAGCCACGCCCTCGCGATCTGAAGGGTGCCGCTGGTCCAGCGCCGGCGCTGTTTGATAGACTCCCGGAAGGTGAGAGGCTGCTCGTCATAGGTCACCGCCCTGGGCGCCCAGGCGATGGGCACCCCCGCCAAGGCGCACTGAGCGGACATCTCCAGGTCCTCGCTGATGCTCTGGGTGCACCAGCCGCCTATCGCTTCAAAGGCAGCTGCGGAGACCATAAACCCGGTTCCGCCCAGCATGGCGGACAGACCCAGGCCCGCCTTCCCCCCGTTGTGGAACCGGTCCATCATCCAGTAGTAGATGGAGTAGCAGCCGGAGATGGCGCTGTCAAAGGGGTTCTTGCTGTCCCGGTACCCCTGGGCCGCCCGGGCCCCCGCCCGGTAGGCATTGTTCATCTCCTGAAGGAACTTAGGGTCGGCCACATTGTCCGCGTCAAAGACGCAGAAGGCATCGTACCCCCTGTCCCGCAGCTGCCGGTACGCAAAGGCCATCACGTCCCCCTTGCACTTCACCGGAACGGTGCACTCCAGCACCTTGGCTCCGAACTCCCGGGCCGCCCGGGCGGTGTTGTCCGTGCAGTTGTTGGGGATGACCCAGACGTCATAGAGCTCCGGGGGGTAGTTCTGGGTCAGCAGACTGTTGATCAGATTCCCAATGACCAGCTCTTCGTTCCGGGCTGCGACCAGGACGGCAAACCGGGTGGTAGCCGGATGCCGGCCGTAGTCCATGGGCTTTCGCCAGGACATAAGGGCGGTCACCAGGTAATAGCCGCCCCACAAAGTCATGCCGGCCCCCATCAGGCCCGCCGCCGCTAGCAGCAGATACGCCAGCAAATTCATACGGCTCCCTCCTTCTCGTTGTTGGCATCAGTGTATCAGAGGAATGTTAAGGTTCTGCCGCAAACTTTATTAAGTTTTCTGAAAAAATGTTTTAAGGTTTCAAAAAAAGCAAGCCTCCCAGAAAATTACCTTATGTTTAATTGACTAAATTGCAACATTTTGCTATACTGTATTTGTACACTTTCCACCTCACCGCGGCCCTGTCCGCGCGCGGAGGCCGGAAGTCCGGCCTTCGCGACCACCGGAGTACGTTAAGGAGGTGCCCCATTGCTTCGTTTTGAACATGTATCCCTCTCTTACGGCAGCCAGAAGATTCTGGATGACCTGTCCTTTGAGATTCAGGAGGGCCAGATGGCCGTTCTGATCGGTCCTTCCGGCTGCGGCAAGACCACCACACTGAAGATGATCAACCGCCTGATCGAGCCCTCTGCGGGCAAGATCTACCTCAATGAAGAGGACATCGCTGCCAAGGACAAGGTGGAACTGCGCCGTCACATCGGCTATGTCATCCAGCAGATCGGAGTGTTTCCCAACATGACCGTGGCTCAAAACATCTGCGTGGTTCCCACCCTGCTGAAATACAGCAAGGAGGAGTGCGACCGCATTGTACACAACCTGTTGGAGATGGTCAACCTTCCCTATGAGCAGTACGCCCACAAATACCCCTCGGAGATGTCCGGCGGCCAGCAGCAGCGCATCGGCATTCTCCGGGCCCTGGCGGCCTCGCCCCCCATCGTACTGATGGACGAGCCCTTCTCCGCTCTGGACCCCATGACCCGCCGCTCCCTCCAGCAGGAGGTGCGCACCTTACAGCAGAAGCTGAATAAGACCTTCGTTTTTGTCACCCACGACATGGAGGAAGCTCTGGATCTAGCCGACGTCATCATCTTCATGGACCACGGCAAGATCGTGCAGATGGCGCCCCCAGAGGAGATGCTGGCCCACCCCGCCAGCGGCCAGATCCAGGATTTCCTCGGAAAATTCATCGACACCCACGCCCAGAAGGAACTTACCGCCGCCGATTTCATGCGCTCCGGCGTGTCCACCGTCTCGGCCAATCGGGGCGTCAATGAGTGCGTCAGTAAGATGCAGCGGCGCAACGTGGACACCCTCATTGTGGTGGATGACCAGGACCGGTACCAGGGCACGGTGTCCATCGCGGATATCCGCCTCACCGGCCATGTGGTCAAGACCATCGAGCCCCTGATTCGCTGTAACACCCCCACCGTCCATACGGGGGACAGCGCAAAAGACTGTTTCGATCTGCTGATCTCCAGCGGCGCCCCCTACCTCATCGTTCTGGACGAGGAGGAAAAGGTGGACGGCCTGATCACCAAGACCAGCATGACCTCCGCCATGGCGGAGCAGCTCTGGGGGTGAGATGTTTTGACGATTCAAGATCTTCCCGCCAAACTGGTACAGCATCTCTTCTTCACCTTGGTCCCCGTGGCCATGGGCTTTCTGCTGGGGGTGCTCATCGGGATCCTGTTGTCCCGGAAGCCCAAGCTCTCCGGCGTTGTTCTCCCCATCCTCTCGGTATTCAACACCATTCCTGGAATCGTCTTTATCGGGCTTTTGGTGCTGGTCTGGGGTGCCCAGTCGGCGACGGTGCTGGTGGCCCTGGGGGTGTACGCCACCTTTCCGGTATTGAAAAACACCTATGCGGGACTGGTGTCTGTGGACCCCCAGTATATTGAAGCCGCCAAAGGCTGCGGCATGAGCGCTGTGCAGAGCCTGCAGCAGGTAGAGCTTCCCCTGGCCATGCCCACCATCATCGGCGGGCTGCGCATGTCTACCGTCTACACCGTCAGCTGGGCCGTGCTGGCCTCTATGATCGGCGGAGGCGGTCTGGGGGACTTCATTTATGCGGGGATCAGCTCCAACGACAACATGCTGATCCTTATGGGGGCCATTCCCGCCGCCCTACTGGCCTTTGTGCTGGGCTCCCTGGTGGACGCTTTGCAGCGCCGGGTGGTTCCCAAGGGAATTCAGAGAGGAGGGAGCGCCTCATGACTGCCGCCATGATCTTAGAGCATATGTCCCTGGTGGTAGCCGCCCTCATCTTCGCCGTTCTGGTTGGCATTCCTCTGGGCATTCTCTGCTACTTCTATCCCTCTACCCGCAAGGTGATCCTCCGGGTGGTAGACCTGATTCAGACCACCCCCGCTTTGGCTTTGCTGGGCATCATCATGGTGTTCATGGGGGCGGGTAAGCCCACGGTTATTGTAGGCCTGGCCCTTTATTCCCTGCTGCCCATCGTCCGAAATACTTGTTTAGGACTGGATCAAGTACCTGAGTACCTGATTGAGGCGGGCAAAGGGATGGGTATGACCCGGATGTACCGCCTGATTCATGTGGAGATCCCTCTGGCAGCGCCCATTATCTTCACCGGCATCCGCATCGCCACGGTGACCGCCATCGGCACGGCGGTGTTCGCCTCCTTTGTGGGCGGCGGCGGCCTGGGCAGCGTCATCACTACCGGCATCCGACAGGAGGACATGACCGCCATTCTGGGAGGCACCGGAGTGCTGATGGCCGCGGCCCTGATTCTGGACCTGCTCATGGGCCTGGCTGAGCGGTATCTGAACAGCCAGAGCAGCCAGCGCTCCAAGGGCAGCCGGTACGCCGCCCGGGGAGCGGCTGTCCTCTCTGCCGCTGCTGCGGTGATTCTGTGTGTCTACGCCTTCCTGCCCAAGAGCACCCAGGGTCTGCTTCTCTATGAGGGGCAGTATTCAGAGGTCAAGCTGGTGAACAGCATGATCAAGCAGCTGGTGGAGAACCGCCACGGCCTCACTGTCACCATCCAGGACGAGATGACTGCAGTAAACAACTTCAATGCTATGGCAGGCGACAACCACACCTGTGACCTCATGTACACCTGGGACGGCACCCTGCTGACCACCATTATGGGGCTGGACACCACCGATATTCCAGACGGTCAGACTCTCTACGACTTCGTCAACGAGAAGATGAACGACGAGTACGACATGCGCATGCTGGGAAAAATCGGTGTCAACAACACCTATATTCTGGGCGTCACCCAGGAGGTGGTGGATACCTACAACCCCAAGACCATCAGCGACCTGGTCCCCATTGCCGGGCAGCTGCGCTTCGGCGCCGAGCAGGACTTCTTCACTGACGCGGGCAACATGAAATTCGGCCCCATGGTAGAGGCCTACGGCCTGAACTTTGCCGAGGTCAAGCCGGTGGATATTATGATGAAGTACACACTGGTAGAGCAGGGGGCCTACGACGTGATGGTGGTGTACGCCACCGACGGTCTGAACAAGCGGGCCAATCTGACTCTGCTGGAGGACGACCTGCACTTCTTCCCCGACTACTACGGGACCATTCTCGTGCGCAACGACGTATTTGAGCGCTTCGCGGATGAGGCCCCCGGTCTGGAGGACACCTTGCAGCTCCTCAACGACCAGTTCACCGACGAGATGATGAGCGAGCTCACCTATCGGGTGGACGTGGAGGGGGAGGAAGTGGACGTTGTGGCCCACGACTTTCTGGTCTCCGCCGGACTGCTCCAGGAGGATTAAACCCTTGCAATCTCCCTCAGTCCTGTAATCCAAAACCACATCAAAAAAGCGTTCGGGAACCATCCGGTTCCCGAACGCTTTTTGAACCTGTCGAAAAAGTGGCAGAGCCACTTTTTCGAGTTGGGCTGCACAAAATTTTCGCCTCGATGTCATCGTCGCAAGCTGCGGATCGCTCGCATCCGGGTAAACCCGAATGCTCGTTCCCTCCGCTACTCCTCCTCTCCCAGAAAACCATAATAATGGTTTTCTGGGGACCCGAAAATTGTCGGCAAAAATTTCGTGAGAGGTGTCATTTCCGAGGCGCATCCCCCAGGGGACCTTCTCTTGCCCCTGCGGGGCAATTCACCTTGTGTCCTCGGAAATGACGGAATTTCATTTTATTCCGCCGTCTGCCTGCGCCCGCAGGCGCGTTTCGGAGCGCAACCGCCGCAACGCAGCGGCTCTTAGCGCGGAGATGACGGCGGAACTCCTTGCAGGAGGGCTTTTGGGGGATGGGAGTTACAGAATGATCATCGCGTCGCCGAAGCTGAAGAAGCGGTAGCGCTCCTTCACCGCCTGGGCATAGGCGTTGAGCACATGCTCTCGGCCCGCCAGGGCGGACACCAGCATGATGAGGGTGGACTCCGGCAGGTGGAAGTTGGTGATGAGGCCGTCCAGCACCTTGAAGCGGTAGCCCGGGTAGATAAAGATGTTGGTCCACCCCGCCGACTCCGTCAAAGTCCCGTCCCCGGCGGCGAAGCTCTCGATAGTGCGGCAAGAAGTAGTGCCCACGCAGATGACCCGTCCGCCGTTTTTCTTGGTCTCATTGATGGTCTGGGCCACTTCCCTAGAGATCATACAGTACTCCGAGTGCATCTCATGTTCCGAGATGTCCTCCGCCTTCACCGGGCGGAAGGTGCCCAGCCCCACATGGAGGGTGATGTAGCACAGCTTCACCCCCATCTCCTCGATCTGCTTTAAAAGCTCCGGGGTGAAGTGGAGGCCGGCGGTGGGGGCGGCGGCGGAGCCGTTAATCTTGGAGTAGACGGTCTGATAGCGCTCGCTGTCCTGGAGCTCCTCCTTAATGTAAGGGGGCAGGGGCATCTTGCCCAGCTCCTCCAGCACCTCCAAGAAAATGCCCTCATAGTGGAAGCGCACCAGGCGGTTGCCGCCGGACACCTCCGCCTCCACGGTGGCGGTGAGGCGGGACCCGTCTCCAAAGATCACCTGGGCTCCGGGCTTCAGCTTCCGCCCCGGGCGCACCAGGCACTCCCACAGCCCCTCCCCCTTGTCGGTGAGGAGGAGCACCTCGCAGGCCCCGCCCCCGGGGAGGCGGTGTCCGATGAGCCGGGCGGGCAGCACCCGGGAGTTGTTCAGCACCAGGCAGTCCCCCGGACGCAGGAACTGGGGCAGGTCATAGAAGTGGTGGTGGGAAATGGCCCCGGTGTGCTTGTCCAGGGCCATCAGCCGGGAGGCGTCCCGCCGCTCCAGGGGAGTCTGGGCGATCAGCTCTTCCGGAAGGTAAAAATCAAAATCTGAGGTTTTCAAATTGTTCTCGCCTTTCTCTCTCCGGCCTTACGCCACATAAGTGCCGGGGTAGTAAAATTCGATGATCTCATCATAAGTAAAGCCCCGCTCAGACATGGCCCAGGCTCCATACTGGCTCAGGCCCAGCTGGTGTCCGTTGCCCGCCCCCTGGAAGGAGTAGGTACTGCCGCTCACTGTCACCTGGGTGCCGGAGGGCGTCCCGGTCCCCGGGGAGCCGGAGCCTGTCTCCACCGGGTCGATGCTGCCGGAGCCAGAGATGGCATACAGGTCCCCCAGCGCCGCCTGGCTCTGGCTGCCGCCGCCACTGAGGACCGTGTAGCTCCCCTGCTCCTCCAGGGCGCTGCCGCCGTTGACGGTGAGGCCGCCGCCGGAGGCGGAGCCGGAGCTGCTCCCGGAGGCCCCCTGGCCGTTGACGTTGAAGCGGATGGAGTAGATGCCCAGGGCGCTGCGCATGCTGGAGGGGGTGATGTCGTTGCTCTCCCCGTTGTTGTAGTTCACCCGCAGCCGGATCACGTTCCCCAGGTTGGAGTAGGTGAGGGTGAGGGAGGCGATGCCGCTGGAGGTGTTGTACCCCCGACTCGCCAGCTTCTGGGCCAGTTCCCCGCTGGTGTAGGACACCGTCCAGGAGGAGTAGCTGTTCCGGTCCGCCAGATCCGCCTCATAGGGGTCTACCACGCCGCACAGGTAGGGGTACTCCTCCAGAGAGGAGCCCCACACGTTGTACACGCTCTCGCTGGCTCCCCCGTGGCTGGAGGAGTAGAGGGCCTCAATGACCGTCCCATCATACCAGGCGTACTCCCCCGCCGTCTCCTCCACCGCCCGGTCGGTGCGCTCGTTGGCCTGGTAGTTGGAGGTGTTGGGGCCCGCTCCGTAGTACACCTGACACTCGGTGGTGTTGCACACGTCAAAGTGGGAGCTGCTGTGCTTATTGCTGTGGATGTTCACATAGGCGTAGCTGCGGGCGCACACCGCCTGGACCTTCAGGGCCTCCAGAGGCCAGTCGTTGCTCATCTCATAGGGGATGACCCCCTTGATGTAAGTCTCCAGATCCACCAGATTCACCACAGTGAGATTGCCCCCGCCGATGCGCTCATAGCGGAAGCCGCCGTAATAGCGGTTGCCCTTGAACCAGGTGCGCACCGCGTCCGCCCCAGTCACGTCGGGCATCACCCCCAGGGCCAGATCCGCGCCCCCGTCAAACTGGAAGAGGATCTCCGCCGACCCGGTGGGGATCACGTTGACGCCGTAGCTGCTGGTGCCCACTACCGTCCCCCCCAGGCTCTGGGTGGCGGTGTCCGCCTCCCCCTGCGTCAGGTACGCCCCCGCGCGCACCTGGTAGGAGCCGTTGATCCAGGCCACAAATCCCCCGGGATAGCCCGCCGCCGCTTCGGCGGCCTGTCGGTAGGAGCCGTAGTCCTCCCCCACCAGCACATGGTAGCAGCCCAAAGCTTCTCCCCCGTTGTCCGTGGTAGAGCAGGAGCTTCCGTTTACCCACACGTTCTGGGTCTTGACCATGGTGATCTGGGTCTGACCGGCCTCGGTCTGGGCCAGCTCCACAAAGTCCAGGTTCTCATCGAAGTAGCCCAAACGGTAGCCGGAGCCGTATCCGGTGTTGTTCTCCAGATTGGCGCTGACCAGGGCGCCGCTGCCGTAGGCCAATCCCACCCGGACCATCTCATCCCCGCCGCCTGCGGCCCAGGCCGCCGGAAGAGCCAGGACCACCGCCAGAAAGACGGCGGCAAACTGCATAAAAATCCGTTTCATAGTGCGTTCCTTTTCTCTTGTTCTGACCATTCACTCTCTTGACACCCACCGGCAAACATGGTAGGATAATTTCAAGTTTGCATGATAGAGGTCGCGGCCGACATCAGTAAGCGTGGCCAGGGAGCCGGTTCCCGTCCATCCACGCCCAAAGGGAAGGCCGCCGAAGGGTTCTCTTCCGCCGGAGGGGCGGACCCTGGTCGCCGGGTCAACAGCCCTTCGACTGTCACCAGGCTGGTATCCTGGTGGAGCGCTGTCTGCTTTTGTGAATATTTTGCCGGCTGGGCTCCCGCGAGCCACAGCTGACATTATAGTACAAAATCAGCCGCTTGAAAAGCCGCTGATTTCTTTTTTTCTCTGTGAACCGGGTTTTCGGACACAGGGAGGCAAAATCGGCCATAGAATGGCCTGAACCGATATGGAGGGAACAATTATGAAAAAGTACAAAGTCGGAGTAATCGGTGGCACCGGTATGGTCGGCCAGCGCTTTGTTACCCTGATGGAGAACCACCCCTGGTTCCAGCTCACCGTCATCGCCGCCAGCCCCCGCTCCGCCGGTAAGACCTATGAAGAGGCGGTCTCCGGCCGCTGGGCCATGACCACCCCCATTCCCGAAGCGGCCAAGAACCTTGTGGTGCTCAACGCCCAGGAGGACATTGAGAAGATCGCCGGCATGGTGGACTTTGTCTTCTGCGCCGTGGATATGAAGAAGGATGAGATCCGCGCCCTGGAGGAAGCCTACGCCAAGGCCGAGTGCCCGGTGGTGTCCAACAACTCCGCCCACCGCTGGACCGACGATGTGCCCATGGTGGTACCGGAGATGAACCCGGAGCATCTGGAGGTCATCCCCGCCCAGAAGAAACGCCTGGGCACCACCCGGGGCTTCATCGCCGTCAAGTCCAACTGCTCCATCCAGTCTTACGCCCCCGCCTTCCACCCCCTGATGAAGTACGGCATCGAGCGCGCCCTGGTGTGCACCTATCAGGCTATCTCCGGCGCGGGCAAGACCTTCGAGCGCTGGCCCGAGATGGTGGATAATGTCATCCCCTACATCGGCGGCGAGGAGGAGAAGAGCGAACAGGAGCCCCTGAAGATCTGGGGCAAGGTGGAAAATGGCAAGATCGTCAAGGCCGCCGGCCCCGACATCACCGCCCAGTGCTTCCGCGTCGCCTGCCTGGACGGCCACATGGCCGCCGTATTCGTGAAGTTCCAGGAGGGCAAGACCCCCTCCATGGAGCAGATCAAGGCCGACTGGGCCAGCTTCAAGGGCCGCCCCCAGGAGCTGGAGCTCCCCTCCGCCCCCAAGCAGTTCCTCCACTACTTTGAGGAGCCCGACCGGCCCCAGACCCGTCTGGACCGGGATCTGGAGGGCGGCATGGCCATCTCCCTGGGCCGCCTGCGCCCCGACACCCAGTACGACTACAAGTTCGTGGGCCTGAGCCACAACACCCTCCGGGGCGCCGCCGGCGGCGCGGTCCTCCTGGCCGAGCTGCTGTGCGCCGAGGGGTACATCCAGCCCAAGTAAGAGTGGAGAGTTGAGAGAGAAGAGTGGAGAGACCGCTGTCCGCCCCTCTTCTCTCAACCAAAACTCTTTCCCAACTCCTGGAGCGAAGGGTGGAAAGAAGCCCTGGCTGCCGTCATACGGCATCTCCACTCTTCACTCTCTACTCTATTTTCAGAAGGGATTTGTTTTTATGAGAACTCCTGTCTTTACGGGCAACTGCGTGGCCATCGCCACCCCCTTTGATTCCAACGGGAACATCAACTACGACGCCTTCGGGCGGCTCATCGACGCCCAGATCGAGGGCGGCGTGGACGCCATCTGCGTGTGCGGCACCACCGGCGAGTCCGCCACCATGACCATCCGGGAGCACATCGCCGTGGTGGAGTACTGCGTCAAGCGGGTGGACCACCGGGTGAAGGTCATCGCCGGGGCGGGCAGCAACGACACCTCCGCCGCCGTGTACCTCTCCCTCCACGCCCAGGACTCCGGGGCGGACGCCCTGCTCCACGTCACCCCCTACTACAACAAGTGCAGCCAGGCCGGCCTGGTGAAGCACTATGAGTACATCGCCGACCGTACCGAGCTGCCCATCATCCTCTACAACGTGCCCAGCCGCACCGGCGTGTCCTTCACCGCTGAGAGCTATCAGATCCTCTCCCAGAACCCCAAGATCAACGGCGTGAAGGAGGCCAGCGGCAACTTCTCCCTGGTGGCCCACACCCGCCACCTGTGCGGTGACGACTTCTACATCTGGTCCGGCAACGACGACCAGGTGGTGCCCATGATGTCCCTGGGGGCCAAGGGTGTGATCTCCGTTGCCTCCAACGTGGTTCCCGGCGTGATGCGGGATATGACCCATTTGTGCCTGAATAACGACTTTGCCGCCGCCTCCAAGCTGCAAATCGAGTACATGGACCTGATCGACGCCCTGTTCTGCGACGTGAACCCCATCCCGGTGAACGAGGCCCTGAACCTGATGGGCATGGAGGCCGGCCCGGTGCGCCTGCCCCTGTGCGAGATGAGCGACAAGAACAAGGAGCGCCTGCGCGCCGCCATGGCCGCCAAGGGCCTGCTGTAATTTCAAAAGACGATACAAAGGAGTTCTCACTGCCATGCTGAAGATCATCATTTCCGGCTGCAACGGCCACATGGGCCGGGTGGTGGAGTCCCTGTGCGCCGCCGACCCGGAGGTGGAGGTGGCCGCGGGCTTCGACGTGCTGGGCCCTGCCGGCCGGGACTTCCCCGTCTATTCCTCCCCCGCCCAGTTCCCTGGGGAGGCGGACGCGGTCATCGACTTCTCCTCTCCCGCCGCCCTGGACGGCCTGCTCTCCTTTGCCAAGGAGACCAAGACCCCGCTGGTGCTGGCCACCACCGGCTACACCCCGGAGCAGGTGGCCCAGATCGGCGCCGCCGCCCTGGAGGTGCCCATCTTCCGCTCCGCCAATATGTCCCTGGGCATCAACGTGCTGTTGGAGCTGGTGAAGAAGGCCGCCTCCGTCCTGGGGGACACCTACGACATCGAGATCGTGGAGCGGCACCACCGCCGGAAGGTGGACGCCCCCAGCGGCACCGCCCTGATGATCGCCGATGCCGCCGCCCAGAGCTGCGGCCATGAGACCGAGTACGTCTTCGAGCGCCACTCCGTCCGCCATCCCCGTGAAAAGAAGGAGATCGGCATCTCCGCCGTCCGGGGAGGTACCATTGTGGGGGAGCATGAGATCATCTTCGCCGGCCACGACGAGATCATGGAGATCAAACACACCGCCCTCTCCCGGGAGATCTTCGCCCAGGGGGCCCTGGAGGCCGCCAAGTTTATGGCCACGGTGCAAAAGCCGGGGCTGTACGACATGAGCTATCTGGTGAAATAACGCCAAACCCATTACGGAAAACCAGTCTCTTGCCCTGGTAAGAGGCTGGTTTTTTTCAAAACCCTGCTGCCATTCAAAAGGAGGAACCCCCATGTCCGATCCATTCATCCGCACCCGTATGCTCGTCGGGGACGAGCCCTTGGAGCGCCTGGCCCGGGCCAAAGTGGCCGTATTCGGCGTAGGGGGCGTGGGTGGGTATTGCGTGGAGGCCCTGGCCCGGGCGGGGGTGGGGGCCCTCCACCTGTACGACGACGACACCGTGTCCGAGAGCAACCTGAACCGGCAGTTGGCCGCCCTGCGCTCCACCATCGGCCGCCCTAAGGGGGAGGTGCTGGCCCAGCGGGTGCGGGACATCAACCCAGACTGCCAGGTGGAGGCCATCCGCATGTTCTATCTGCCGGAAAATGCGGATTCGGTGGACCTGACACAGTACGACTATGTGGTGGACGCCGTCGACACGGTGGCCGCCAAACTGGAGCTGGCCGTGCGGTGTACCGCCCTGAAAGTACCCCTCATCAGCGCCATGGGCTCGGGCAACAAGCTGAACCCCACAGCCTTTTTGGTCACCGACCTGAGCAAAACCCAGGGCTGCCCCCTGGCCCGGGTGATGCGCAAAGAGCTGCGCAAGCGGGGGATCACCCATTTGAAGGTGGTCTACTCCACCGAGGCGCCCCGCTCCCCTATCCGCCCGGCACAGGCGGAGACTCCGTCAGGGGGAGACACCCGCCCCGGCACCGCCGCCCGGCGGGATACCCCCGGCTCCATCTCCTTCGTCCCCGCCGCCGCCGGGCTGGTGCTGGCCTCGGCGGTGGTGCGGGAGCTGGGGGGCTTTTGATCCACTCCGGTTGGGCGGCGCGGCTTTTCCCGCCGTCCAGCCTTGCCGTCCCAGGGCCGCCGTCCCCCGCCTTTTCCGGGCAATCCATCAAACGGTCCGGGGCAAAACACACGTTCTCCCATTTTCTTTTTTGAGATTCCATGATATGATGGAATCACTTAACCCGTTATTTGAGGTGTCTTCCCATGTTCGTGAAAAACCCAGAATATTTTCTTGCCATCGTCAAGGAGCGCAGCATCTCCAAGGCCGCCGACCGGCTCTACCTCTCCCAGCCCTATTTGAGTCAATACCTGGCCAAGCTGGAGTCCAATTTGGGGGTGACCCTGCTGGACCGCTCCCACACCCCCCTGCGGCTGACGGCGGCGGGAGAGCTGTTTTACGCCTATCTGGAGCGGCAGGACTATCTGGACCGGCAGCTGGAGAGCGATTTAAGGGACTTGCAGACCCAGAAGCCCCAGCAGCTCCACATCGGGGTATCCACCTGGAGAGGGTCCACCCTCCTGCCCGACGTCCTGCCCCGGTTCGTCCAGTCCTACCCGGATGTGCAGGTGGTGCTCCACGAGGCCCCGGTGCCCCAGTTGGGGGACCTGGCTGCCAGCAGCGTCACGGACTTCTGCCTGATGCACATCCCCAGCAACCTGACGGACCTGAGCTATGAGCTGGTGATGCATGAGCGCATCCTCCTCATCGCCCACCGGGAGCACCCCCTGGTGCAGGGGCTGGAGAGCCCCTGCGACCACCCCCTCCCCTTTGAAGACCTGCGTCGGCTGGAGAAGGAGCGGCTGATGATGCTCCCCGACGACTGGCGGCTGACCAAGCTGCTCCACAACATGTTCAGCGTCCAGAACGTGGAACCCACCAACATCCTCATCACCACCAACAACACCACCGCCATCAACCTGGTGGCGGAGAATATGGGATTTTCCTTCCTGCCGGAGAGCGGCATCCACCGTACGCCCTACATGGACCGCCTCTCCTTCTTCTCCGTGGGCGATCCTCCTCTCACCTCCCCCCTGGCGGTGGTTTATAAGAAAAACGGCTTCCTCTCCCCCGCCGCCCGCACCTTTATGAATCTGATTAAGGATTATTACCGGCAATTTGACCGGGGTTCTGTTCTGATGGACTCTTGACGGCCTGAGAAAGCTGTGATACACTACAGATACTGTCTCTCCTGGAGAGACGAGGAGCTATACGACTGACGGAAGTGGAGCGGACCACATGAAGTATAGCGGGCGCCGTTTACGCCTCAATGCCGACCGTCTGGGCGCACCGAATCAATGGGTGCGCCCTTTTTTCATGCCAAAGGGTGTACCGTTTGCAAGCAAGATGAAGGAGGAAATGAAACATGAAAACCGATATCGAAATTGCTCAGAGCACCCAAATGAAGCCCATCGGGGAGATCGCCAAGGTGGCCGGTGTCCCGGAGGAGTATCTGGAGTACTACGGTCGCTACAAGGCCAAAATCGACTACCGGCTGCTCACGGACAACCACAACCCCAACGGCAAGCTGATCCTGGTCACCGCCATCAACCCCACCCCCGCCGGCGAGGGCAAGACCACCACCACCGTGGGCCTGGCCGACGGGATGCGCCGCCTGGGGAAAAACGCCCTGGTGGCCCTGCGGGAGCCCTCCCTGGGCCCGGTGTTCGGGGTCAAGGGCGGCGCCGCCGGCGGCGGCTATGCCCAGGTGGTGCCCATGGAGGACATCAACCTCCACTTCACCGGCGACTTCCACGCCATCGGCGCGGCCAACAATCTGCTGGCCGCCATGCTGGACAACCACATCCAGCAGGGCAACGCCCTTGGCATCGACGTCAAGCGCATCACCTGGAAGCGGTGCGTGGACATGAACGACCGGCAGCTGCGCAACATCGTGGACGGCCTGGGGGGACGGATGCAGGGCGTGCCCCGGGAGGATGGCTTTGACATTACCGTGGCCAGCGAGGTGATGGCGGTGCTGTGCCTGGCCTCCTCCATCCCCGACCTGAAGGAGCGGCTGAGCCGCATCATCGTGGGCTACACCTTTGACGACAAGCCGGTCACCGCCGGGGACCTGAAGGCCGCCGGGGCCATGGCCGCCCTGCTGAAGGACGCCCTGAAGCCCAACCTGGTCCAGACCCTGGAGGGCACCCCTGCCTTCATCCATGGCGGTCCCTTCGCCAACATCGCCCACGGCTGCAACTCCGTCATGGCCACCCGCATGGCCCTGAAGCTGGGGGACTACGCCGTCACCGAGGCGGGCTTCGGCGCCGACCTGGGGGCGGAGAAGTTTTTGGACATCAAGTGCCGCATGGCCGGCCTGACTCCCGACGCGGTGGTGCTGGTAGCCACCGTCCGGGCCCTGAAACACCACGGGGGCGCGGCCAAGGCCGATCTGAACCATGAAAATCTGGAAGCCCTGGAGAAGGGCCTGCCCAACCTGCTGCGCCATGTGGAGAACATCACCCAGGTGTACGGCCTGCCCTGCGTGGTGGCCATCAACCGCTTCCCCACCGACACCGAGGCGGAGCTGAAGCTGGTGGAGGACAAGTGCAAGGCCCTGGGTGTGAACGTGGCCCTGAGCGAGGTGTGGGCCAAGGGCGGCGAGGGCGGCGTGGCCCTGGCCCAGGAGGTCATCCGCCTGTGCGAGAGCGAGAATCACTTCCGCTTTGCCTACGACCTGGACGCCTCCATCGAGGAGAAGCTGGAGACCATCGTCACCAAGGTCTACCACGGCAAGGGCGTGGCCCTCACCCCCAACGCCCGCAAGCAGATGAAACAGCTCACCGACCTGGGCTTTGGCGGCCTGCCCATCTGCATGGCCAAGACCCAGTACTCCTTCTCCGACGACCAGACCCTGCTGGGCGCGCCGGATGACTTTACCGTCACCGTCCGGAACCTGAAGGTGTCCGCCGGTGCGGGCTTCCTGGTGGCCCTCACCGGGGACATCATGACCATGCCCGGCCTGCCCAAGGTCCCCGCCGCAGAGAAGATCGACGTGGACGAGACCGGCCGGATCACCGGGCTGTTCTAAGGAGACGGTATGGAACCCATGTCTCTCTTTCTCTCCCCCGCCCAGGTGACCGCCGCCTACGCCCAGACCGGTGCGGACAAGACCCGGCGCTCCGCCGCCTCTCTCCTGCTGCTGGCTGTGCTGGCCGGGGCCATCATCGCCCTGGCCGGGGCGGCTACCAACACCGCCGTGTACGGCATGGCGGACACTTGGACCATCCGCACGGTGTGCGCCCTGCTGTTCCCCTTCGGGCTGGCTATGGTGGTGCTCACCGGCTCGGAGCTGTTCACCGGCAACTGCCTGATCACCATCTCCCTGTTGGAGCGGCGGTGTACGTTTGGGGGGATGCTGCGCAACTGGATGCTGGTGTTCGCAGGAAACGCCGTCGGGGCCGTCCTGGTGGCCTTCGCCTGCGCGAAATTTGGGCAGATGGACTACTCCAGCGGCCTTCTGGGGGCCTACACTATCAAGGTGGCCGCTGGCAAGTGCGCCCTCTCCTTCCCCGACGCCTTCGTCTTGGGGATCTTCTGCAACCTGCTGGTGTGCCTGGGGGTGCTGATGGCCCTGTCCGGCCGGGACAACACCAGCCGCATCCTGGGGGCCTATCTGCCGGTGTGCTTCTTTGTCCTGTGCGGCTTTGAGCACTCCATCGCCAATCTGTACTACATTCCCGCCGGCCTGTTTGCCGCCCAGGACCTCGCCTACACCGTCCTGGCCCAGGAGGCCCTCCAGGTGGACCTGTCCGTCCTCACGGCGGGGAACTGCCTGAAAAATCTGGCCGCCGTCACCCTGGGCAACCTGGTGGGAGGCGCCGGGCTGGGGGCGCTGCTGTGGTACTGCTTCCGTCCGGTCCCTGCGGGGAGCAAGGCGGTTTAATCAAATACTTCCTGACAAAAGAAGTTCCGGGACAGGAGATTTTTTCCTCCTGTCCCGGAACTTTTTTCCTATTTGCTTTGCTCAGGCCGCGGGCTGCTCCGCACCGCTCCCCGGCTTCTCCGCCGTGAACCAGCGCTCCGCCCGGCTCAGGGGGCCGCGAATCTTCCGGGTCAGGGTGCCCACCAGCAGGGCGGCGGCTAACGTCCCCTCCCGGACCCCCACGATCCGCCCCAGGAACACCAGGGAGAGGACACAGGCGCTGACCACCAGGGATACGTCGAAGACAACCTTCATGGTGCTGAATCGGATGGGAGCTACCTTGCAGACCACCAGGACTACGCCCTCCCCCGCCAGAACCACTACATCGGCCACCACCTCGCAGCTGACGCCTACGGCCACCAACACGATGCCAATCAGGCACACCAGCCACTGCTGCCAGTAGGCAGTGCAGCTGATCCCGTCCACCGCCCACAGGGCAAAGTCGGTGAGGGCGCCAAAAAACAGAGCCACCGGCAGCTGGATAAGCTGGACTGGGTCGTACTGGCGGCGCAGAATCAAAATTTGCAGCAGGATAAACGCCACATGCATGGCGATGGTGGCCGTCCCCACCGTCAGGGGGGCAAAGGAACTCACCGCATAGGGCAGGCTGGAGATGGGCGAGGTCCCCAGCGCCCCTTCGATGGAGCAGGCCACACCGAAGGCCATGATAGTCAAGCCAGCGCACAAAAATAGATACCGCTTCCCCAATTCTCCCAGCGTCCGTTTGTGTGTCATCGCGTCTGATTCTTCTCCTCTCCGCCGGTCTGCCTCCGGCTCTCTGCGTTTTCTCTGAAATTTAGTATAGAAGTCCCGCTTCCCTACTGTCAAGGCCGGAATTTTCCCGGTTCCTTGTGAATTTATACAAAAAGAGCCGGCCTGCCGGCCGGCTCTCACAGGCCCGGAAACCCCGGCCCCGTCCGATTATTTCACCTGGGAGAGAATATCCAGGTTCTTCATAAAATACTCCACCCCGGAGTAGATGGTGGTCAGCACGATCACCGCCACACACACGGTGTTGAGCTCCGCCGGGATGGGCAGGAACATAAGCACGATGCACACCATGGTGGAGGCGGTCTTCACCTTGCCGGACCAGCCGGCGGCGATGACCCGGCCCTTGTCCGCCGCCACCATCCGCAGCCCGGACACGCCGAACTCCCGGACAATGACCACCAGCAGGGCCCAGGCGGGCATCTGGCCGATCTCCACGAACCACAGCATGGCAGCGGTGACCAGGCACTTGTCCGCCAGGGGGTCCATAAACTTACCGAAATCGGTGGTCTGGTTGTAGTGGCGGGCGATGTACCCGTCCAGGGTGTCGGTGAGGCTGGCGATCACGAAGATGGCCAGGGCCCAGTAGTTGGCGCTGGGCACGTCCAGATAGAGCACCAACAGGAACACCGGGATCATAATCACCCGGAGAATGGTCAGCTTATTGGCAGTATTCATGGAAGTTTCTCCACTCCTCTTACTCGTCGATCTCCCCGGTCAGGTCCCCGTCGGACACGCCGGTGATGCGCACGTTGACAAAGGTCCCCGCTGGGACCTGTCCCGCGGCGGTAAAGTACACATGGCCGTCGATCTCCACCGAGTCGGCGTAGGTGCGGCCCACAAAGCAGCCGGCCTGGGAGTCAAAGCCCTCGCACAAAACCTCCATCACCGTCCCCAGCCGCTCCTCGTTGTACGCATCCATGATCCGGGACTGGAGGTCCACCACCAGCTCCACCCGCCGGGCGGCCACCTCCGGGGGCACCTGGTTGTCCATGGCGTAGGCCAGGGTGCCCTCCTCCGGGGAGAACTGGAACACCCCCGCCCGCTGGAGCTTCTGCTCCCGGAGAAAATCGCACAGCTCCTCAAATTCCTCGTCCGTCTCCCCGGGCAGGCCGCAGATGAGGGAGGTGCGCAGCACCACGTCCGGCATGGCGGAGCGGAGCTTGGCAAACAGCTCCTCCAGCTCCTGGCGAGTGTTGCGGCGGCGCATGGCCTTTAAGATCCGGTCGTTGCAGTGCTGGATTGGGATGTCAAGGTAGTGGACGATCTTCTTTTCCCGGGCAATGGTGCCGATAAGCTCGTCGGTAATCACCTCCGGGTACAGGTAGTGGAGCCGGATCCAGTGGAAGTTCAGCTTGCACAGCTCCTGCAAAAGCCCCGCCAGGGAGCTCCCGTCCCCCAGGTCCATCCCGTACCGGGTGATGTCCTGGGCAATGACGATCAGCTCTTTCGTCCCCCGGGCCTCCAGCTCCCTGGCCTCCCGCAGCAGGGAGTCCAGGGTGCGGCTGCGGTACCTGCCCCGCAGCTTGGGGATGATGCAGAAGGCGCAGCCGTTGCTGCACCCCTCGGCGATCTTCAGATAGGCGGTATAGGGCGGGGTGGTGACCATCCGCTCCCCGTCGTCGTAGGCCCGGTCCATGCGCTCAAAATGCTCCGGGCGCTCCCCGGCCATCAGCTCCTCCACCGCCGTCACCACGTCGGTGTAGCTGCCGGTGCCCAGCATCCCGTCCACCTCGGGCAGCTCCTTGCGGATGTCGTCGGGGTAGCGCTGGGTGAGGCAGCCCGCCACCAGCAACTTTTTCAGCTTGCCCTGATTTTTGAGCTGGGCCAGCTCCAGGATGTTCTCAATGGCCTCGCTTTTGGCCGACTCAATGAATCCGCAGGTGTTCAGCACCGCCACATCGGCCCCCTCCGGGTCCCCAGTGACGGTGTAGCCGGCGTCCCGGCACAGGGCCATCATCTGCTCGGTGTTTACCAGATTTTTGGCGCAGCCGAGAGAGACAAAGGCTACTTTGTAAGGCATCATATTCTCGCTCCATTTTTCCATCATTCCGGTCCTTTTGGACGCATCCTGTCCGAAGAAAAAGGGCGTACTCCCCCTCTTTCCCTGTGCTGTCTGTCTGGACTGTCAGCTGCCCCGCCAGGCCGGGTCGTCGGTGATCCCCAGAAGGTAGTCGGTGGAGACGTGATAGAACTCCGCCAGGAGGACCAGGCGGGCCAGGGTGGTCCCCGTCTTGCCGTTCTCCATGTCGCTCATCTGGGTCACGCTGGTATCCAGCAACTGGGCAATCCGCTTGAGCGGAAGCTTGCGCTCTTTGCGCAGCATCCGCAGGCGCGCTCCGAAAATCTTTCGATCCAGCATATCCGTCCTTTGACCTTTCCGCCGTCTTCCGGCGCGTTCCCAAGGCTCCCCGCGGCCTCTGCCGCCGGAGTCAAATGGGATCTTCCCACTGGGTGCCGTAGCGCCCCAGGGCCTCTGAAATGTCGGACCAGGCGTACCCCCGGCGGGCCAGGGCGTCCGACAGGCGCTTGAGCTCTTTCGGGTCCTCCAGGGGGATGCCCTTGCACTTTTTGGCGATCAGGGCATCCAGTGCCTGGGCCGGGTCCTCCGCCTTTCCCAAGGCCTCCTCCCACAGCTCCCGGGGCACGCCCCGGCGGTAGAGCTCGTCCCGGAGCTTCCGCTCCCCGTATCCCTTAGAAGAGTAGTGGCGGACCACCAGTTCGGCATACCGGGCGTCGTCCAGGAGCCCCAGCTCCTCCAGGCGGCCGCACACCGAGGCCTGTTCCGTTTCCCCGGCCCCCCAGTCCGCCAGCTTCCGCTCTAGCTCCCGCCGGGACATAGGTTTTCCCGCCGCCAGATTCAGGGCCCGCTCCCGCCGGCTGTTTTTTTGGGCAGAGAGGGTGAGGCCCTCCGCCTCCTCTGGGGTGAGCTCCTTCCCCGCGTACAGGGAGAAGTCCAGCACCTCGTTCTCCCCCACCCGGAGGATCGAGCCGTCCTCCAGGCGGAGCAACCACCGGCCCGGGACCCGCTTGGATGGCTTGAGCTCCTGAATGACCATTTATTCCTTCTCCCCGCCGTCCTCGAAGTCGTCGGCGGACACATCCACCGCCCGGCCGGCGGCCCGGGCGGCAGCCTGCCCCTGCTTGGACAGGAGCTTGAAGGAATTCTGGCGGATCTTTTTCTCCAGGTCCTCCGCCAGATCCGGGTTGTCCCGCAGGTACTGCTTGGCCGCGTCCCGGCCCTGGCCCAGCCGCAGCTCGCCCATGGCAAACCAGGAACCGCTCTTCTGCACCAGGTCCAGCTTCACCCCCAGGTCAATGAGTTCTCCCACCTTGGAGATGCCCTCGCCATACATGATGTCAAACTCCGCCTCCCGGAAGGGGGGCGCCACCTTGTTCTTCACGATCTTGGCCCGGGTGCGGTTGCCCACGATCTCCGAGCCGCTCTTCAAGGCCTCGATGCGGCGCACGTCGATGCGGACGGAGGAGTAAAACTTCAGCGCCCGGCCGCCGGTGGTGACCTCAGGGTTGCCGTAGACCACGCCCACCTTCTCACGCAGCTGGTTGATAAAGATGACGATGCAGTTGGTCTTGGCGATACAGCCGGCCAGCTTCCGCAGGGCTTGACTCATCAGCCGGGCCAGCAGGCCCACGTGGGAGTCGCCCATGTCACCCTCGATCTCCGCCCGGGGGGTCAGGGCCGCCACCGAGTCCACCACCACCACGTCGATGGCGCCGGAGCGGACCAGAGCCTCACAGATCTCCAGACCCTGCTCGCCGGTGTCCGGCTGGGAGATGAGCATGGAGTCGATGTCCACCCCCAGGGCCCGGGCGTAGGTGGGGTCCAGGGCGTGCTCGGCGTCGATGAAGGCCACCTCGCCGCCCCGCTTCTGGGCCTCGGCCACCACATGGAGGGCCAGGGTGGTCTTACCGGAGGACTCCGGGCCGTATATCTCAATGATTCGTCCCCGGGGCAGCCCGCCGATACCCAGGGCCAGGTCCAGGGAGAGGGACCCGGTGGGGATAGACTCCACCGTCACGTCCGCATTCTCCCCCAGGCGCATGATCGAGCCCTTGCCATAGGCCCGCTCGATCTGGGCCATGGCGGTCTCCAGAGCCTTCTTCTTATCGGTGGCGGGAGCCGCGCTCTCCACGGCCGGTTTTTTTGTCGCCATATTCTATCTCGCTCCTTCGCCTCCGGCCCCAGTTTATCTTTGGCCTTGTTAGAAAAATGTCAATCAGCCCCGACAACGGGTCTTTTCCCGCCATACTGCGTTGATTTTCCTTGCAATCCACCAAGGATTGCTGCGTCAAATCGCCTTGCCTGGCGAAAAAATCCCTTGCCGTTGGGCACATTTCCAATTTTCAAACCAGGCCTAGGGCCGGCTCTTCTTTCTGTCTATGAGCATACCCGCTCACAAGTCCCATAAAACGGACTTTCCCCACGCACGGCTTTCCCATGCGCCCATTGTCCATTGTCAATTATTGACGGTGCCCTCCACCACCCGCCAGATCCCCTGGGTGTCGGCGGTGGTCTGAATCTGCTCAAAGCCGTTCTGGGCCAGGATCTCCTCCACGTCGGGGGCCTGGCCGATCCCCACCTCAAACAGGAGGGACCCGCCCAGCCGGATGGCGCTTTTCCATTTGGCGGCGATGAAGCGATAAAAGTCCAGGCCGTCCACCCCGCCGTCCAGGGCCATGTGGGGCTCGTAGTCCTTCACGGAGTGGTCCAGACCGGGGATGTCTCCGGTGGGGATGTAGGGGGGATTGCACACCACCACGTCAAAATCCCACAGAGCGGCAGGCGGCGGCTCCAGGGCGTTGACGGACAGGCAGGTCACCCGGGCGTTCAGTCCGTTGCGGCGCACGTTCTGCTTGCACACCCGCAGCGCCCCCTCGGACAGCTCTCCCAGCACCACCCGGCACTGGGGGACATGCACCGCAATGGCCAGCCCCAGGCAGCCGCTCCCGGCACATAAATCCAGGACCCGGGCACTCTCTCCGGCAGCCCGCGCCCTCAGGATGCCCCGCTCGGCCAGCACTTCCGTGTCCGTGCGGGGGATGAGCACATCCCGGGAGATGTCTAGGGGCACGCCGTAAAACTCCCACTCCCCCACGATGTAGGCCACCGGTTCCCCGGCCAGGCGGCGCTGGACCAGCTCCTCCACCCGCTTCTCCAGCTCCCCGGAGACGTACAGGGGCATGTCCCGGTAGAGCTGCTCCCGGCTCTTGTCCGACGCGTAGCACAGCAGCTCCCGGGCCTCCAGCTGGGCCTCCTCCACCCCGGCCTTTCTCAACCGGGCCCGGGTATCCAGATATAGGTTGTTATAAGTGGTCGCCATAGGTTCACACCTCCCCCATTTCAGAATGCAGAATGAGAAGTCCCTCTGCCTCTGTCTGCTTCCCAAGCACCGTTCAGAAGCGCTGCGCAGCCGCGTTTCCCGCCGCGCTGACCACACTTCTCCCCCATTCATTCTGCATTCTGCATTCCTGCATTCTGCATTTCACCACGCGTCCTCGCCTTTGACCTCCGGCAGCACCAGCTCCAAAGCTTTGATGCCCACCTCGATCATGGAGTCGTCCGGCTCAAAGGTGGTAAAGTTCTGGAGCCACAGGCCGGGGGCTGTCAAGATCTTCGTAATGGGGCCGTCGTGCCGGCCCGCCCAGCGGTTAAACTCATAGCTGACCCCCACGATGATGGGCAGCATCAGCAGATGGGCCACAAACCGCAGCAGGGCGTGGTGGACAGGCCAGATGGCAAAGACGATGGTGGAGACGATGATGGAGATGGCGATGACCATAAAGAGGAAGCTGGTACCGCACCTGGGGTGGTGCCGGGGCTGCTTGCGCACGTTCTCAACCGTGAGGGGAAGGCCCGCCTCATAGCAGAAGATGGTCTTGTGCTCCGCTCCGTGGTACTCAAATACCCGGTGGATGTCCTTCATCCGGGAGCACAGGGCCAGATAGCCCACAAAAATGGCCAGCTTCAGCAGGCTCTCCGCCACGTTGCGCACCAGCATGGAGTCGGTCACCAAGGTGACCGCCGTCCCCAGCAAGGTGGGCAGCAGAAAGAACAGTCCGATGGACATGGCAATGCCCAGCACCACCGCAATGGTGACAAAAAAGGAGGCGGCCTTCTCGCTGCCCAGGTGGGTTTCCAGCCACAGCTCGAACTTGGAGGGCTCCTCCGGCTGGGCCTCCTCGTCCTCGGGGTAGAACTCCGCAGAGAACATCAGGGCCTTGACCCCCTCCACCATGGAGGCCACGAAGGTCACCACTCCCCGCAGCAGGGGCAGGCCCAGGATGGGGTAGCGGTCCTTGATGAATTTCAGCTGGCTCTCCTTAATGGCCAGCTCGCCGTCCGGCTTGCGCACCACGATGGCCTGCTTTTTGGGGCCCCGCATCATGATGCCTTCAATAAGTGCCTGCCCGCCGCACATGGTCTTAAAGCCGCCGGCGGGGCAGGTCTGGCAGTTGTTTTGTTCTTCTGTTGTTCGCATGAATATTGGTTTCTCCTTTATTCGGGGACAGGCATCCCGAGGGCGTACTTGCGCCCTGGGTATTCTATCAAGTTTTTTGGAAAAAAGCAAGGGCTTACTCGAACTTATGTTTCAATTGGCAGACGGACCGTCACCAGGCAGCCGCCGCCCTCCGCGTTGCCGATCTCCAGCGTCCCCTCGTGGCGGGTGACGATCTCCTCACACACCGCAAGGCCGATGCCGGACCCCCGGGCCTTGGAGCTCCCCTTGTAGAACTTCTACTTCACATGGGGCAGCTCCTCCTCGGGGATGCCGGGGCCGTAGTCCCGGATCTGGATGACCGCGTCCTCCCCCTCCTGGGCAATGGACACGTCGATGCGCTTGCCGGAGCCCCCGTGCTTGGCCGCGTTGTCCAGCAGATTGCAGAACACCTGGCGCAGCCGCTCCGGGTCGCCGCTGATGGGGATCATCTCCTCCGGCCCCTCTTGATAGGTCAGCTCAATGCCCTCCCGGCGGAAGAACTCCCGGTAGGTGTACACCGCGTCCTCCAGCTCCGCCTTCAGATCCATAGGCTCCACCGACAGGGTAAAGCGGCCGTCAGAGATGCGGGAGAACTCCAGCAGCTCCTCCACCATGTTGGTCAGCCGCCGGGCCTCGGAGACGATGATGTCCATCCCCTTGCGCACGTCCTCCGGGTTTTTCAGCTCCCCGCTCTGGATGGTCTCCGCCCAGCCGGTGATGGCGGTAAGGGGGGTGCGCAGCTCGTGGGAGACCGAGGAAATAAACTCCGACTGGGTCTTCTCCGACTGCTTGATTTTCAGGGACATGTCGTTGATGGTGTCGGTGAGCTCGCCGACCTCATCGTCGTACTTCTTTTCGATCTGCACCCCATAGCTGCCGTCGGCAATGAGCCGGGCCGTCTCTGTGATGCTGGCCAGGGGCTCCACAATGGAGCGCACAAAATAGAGGTTGGAGAAGTACACCAGAGCCAGAATCACCATCCCCAGCAGGCAGGCCAGACCCACCGCCAGCATAAACTGCCGGTCGATGGCCTCCAGGGAGGTAACATACCGCACCACGGCCACCGTCTGCCCGTGGTAGATGATGGGGGCGGAGGCGGCCACGATCCGCTCCCCCGTGTCCGGGTCGGAGCCCATCCAGGGCCGGGTATCCTGATTTTCCAGGGCGTTTTGAATGTCCGGGGTGTCCGGGGTGGTCCCGGCGGCCAGGTCGTTGCTGGAGTACTGGACGGAACCGGTGGTGTCCAAAAATTGCAGTTCCAGCTTGGTCTTCTCCTCAAAGCGCTGGACCGCGTTCTGGGCGTTGGTCCAGTACTGGCTGCGGGTGTAGGAGGCAAAGCCCCCCGCCTGGTCCGCCGCCCGGCGCTTTAAATCGTTCATGGTGGTGGAGTAGTAGTAGCTCCAGATGGCGGTGGAGAAGGTTCCTACCGCCAGCACCAGTACCAGCAGCACCACGCCCACACTGTTGATCAGCCAGCGCCGGCGAATGCCCCGAATCTTCCGCTGGTCGGTCATTTTCACTTTCTTGGCCATTCCGGCGCCTCCCTTCTCCTGAAAATTGGGCCTGAGCCGTCAGCTCCCCCACTTGTAGCCGTAACCCCACACGGTATTCACATAGGTTGGTTTGGTCGGGTTATCTTCAATCTTGATGCGCAGGCGGCGGATGTTCACGTCCACGATCTTCAGCTCGCCGAAGTAGTCCTTCCCCCACACCGCATCCAAGATCTCCTCCCGGGAGAGAGCCTTCCCCGGGTTTTCCATAAACAGCTTTACAATGCCATACTCCACCTGGGTCAGCTTCACCCGCTGGCCATTTTTCTCCAGGGTCCGGTTGCGGGTGTTCAGCAGGAAGGGGGGCTGGCTGATCTCATCCGGGGAGACCGTCTCCTCCTCCCCGCCGGTGCGGCGGTACAGGGCGTCGACCCGGGCGGTGAGCTCCGCCGGCGAGAAGGGCTTGGTCACATAGTCGTCCGCCCCGGTCATCAGGCCGGTGACCTTATCCATCTCCTGGGTTCGGGCGGTGAGCATGATGATCCCGATCTTGCTGTCCATGGCCCGGATCCGCCGGCACACCTCAAACCCGTCAATACCGGGCAGCATGATGTCCAGCAGGGCCACCTTCACATCCGGATTCTCCTTCAAAAGGGCCAGCGCCTCTTCTCCGGTACCGGCCTCAATGGTCTCGTACCCCGCCCGCTTCAGGTTGATGACCACAAAGCTGCGGATATTTTCTTCATCTTCCAGAACCAGAACTTTTCTCATCTGCGTCTCCTTCTTGCTTACTCCACCGTCAATCGGTCCAGCTGCTTTGGATCAAGTGGAGGGCCGCCTGCACGTCGGCGCTGTCCATGCCGCAGTTCCAGCCGCTGTCGTAGAGGGCGGCAGCATAGACTGCGTCCTCCTCCTCCCGCAGCAGGAAGCGGTTGGAGGTCTCCGCCCGCCCAAACTGACTGGTAAACTTATAGATCACCAAGAAGGGGCTGGCGCTGGTACTCCCATCCGCCTCCAGGTGATAGAAGAATACCGCCCGCTGTCCGGCCACCGCGTCGTACCGGCTTAGGGTGATCTGATTTTTCCACTCCTCCGGCACCACCAGGTACCAGCCGTCGGCAATATTGTGGTAGGTGGTACACACCGGGACCTTCTCTCCGCTGCTGTTGTACTGGCCCCAGTCGATTAGCCAAAAATCCGAGGCGGAGGTGTCCCCGCTGCTGGGCAGCGCCACGGGGGAGGGCAGTTCCAGCACCCCGTCTCCGTCCACGTCGGTGGGGTCCAGGTCCACATAGCGGTCCAGGATCTCCCGGCTCACCCCGTTTTCGTCCAGACTCAGATTGGTCAAGACGCCGCTTCGATAGGCGATCACGTCCACCACATGGTGGCCGTCCGCCAGTTCGCTGGAGATATAAAGGGCACGCACCGGAACTCTCCCGTCTTCCCGCAGGAAATTGGTGTCCACATTCCGGATGCCATTGTTGATGATCCCCGCTGACAAGGGCGCAGAATCCCGGGACAGGAAGGTCCCATCCCGCCAGCCATAGATCTCCACCCTGCTGTTGGTGCCGGCCGCGTCCACTTGGATGACTGCGATCTCTGTGCGGGTGTCCTGGTCCAGATCATACAAGGCATAGTCGGTATACGCCGTTGTCATCCACTCCTCCGCCCGCAGAGAGTCCTGCTTGGGCGGCGTGACCGCACTGCCGCTGGCGGAGGCGCTGGCCGCTACACGCTGCATGTTCTGGGCCATGACCTCCTCCAGGGAGTATGCTCCCAAAAGGTAGGCGCCGGTATTCAGCTGCCAGCTGACCACCACCTCCCTATAGCCGTTGCCGTTTAGATCCACATAGTCCACCCGGTAGATGGAGGAACCGTTCCCCTCCACCACCGCGCTGGCGGTGTAGGTATCCTCGTCAGATTTGGTGAAAAAGTAAATTTTCAGAGGATGATTGGCCTCCGGCACTCGGAAAAATGTGACGGCGCTCTCCCGCTCCCCATCCCCATCCAGATCCTGAAGTTGGATGAGAGCGGTATTGGTTCCGCTCATCACAGAGATGTCCTCCACCTCTACCCCATATTCCTGGGATAAGCTCTCCTTCACCGTCCGAATAGCCTGGGTCAGACTCAGATAGTCCGCCGACTGCTCTGGGCTTTGATACAGGTCCTCCGGCGGGCGAAAAAAGCAGCCGGACAGGGTCAGCAGCAGAATGGCCAGCCACAGCGCCCCTGCCATCCATTGTTTTCTCATGTCCGTCACTTCCTTCTCTTCCGTCCGTTTTCCACGCAAACATCTGCGGCGTCTTGCGCATTTACTGTTATCATACCATAAAAACGGTAAAATGAATATGGCTTTTTTGAAAATCTTCTTCCCTATACAGGTGCGCTTCCTTGGGAATATGCCGCGTCGAAAAAACGGGAATTGACAGTGAAATGGAAATCAAGTATTCTTTTCTCATAAGAAAAGGGAATGGGAGAAGGGGGGACGACCGGTTTTGGAGGAAACGGAAATCAAACTTAAATTCGGCGCGCAGCTCAGCCGGCTGCGCAAACTGCGCGGGCTCTCCCTGGAGGATCTGGAGGGACTCTCCGGCGTATCCAGCAGCAGTCTGTCCGCCTATGAGCGAGGCGAGGGCAATCCCACCTTGCAGACTCTTTCCCTTCTGTCCTCCTCCCTCCATGTGCCCATTTACCGCCTTTTGGATGAACAGCCAGCCTCCCAGCAGCCCATTACCGCCGCTTTGTTCTGGATGGAGGGCGCCAGCGAACTGCTGGATTTCTATCGAGGACCCGGCGGACCGGAGGAGCTCAGCCGCTGTCTGGCGCGCTGCACGGGCCTGCTGGAAGCGGCCTTTCAGTGTCTTGCCCAGCCGAAAGACGGCGGGGAGCAAAAAATCCCCTGAGCGCGCCGCCATGGGAGGGTTCTTCATAAACTCTTAATGGAACCCCTCTTGAAAAGCCTTGTGGAACATGATATATTGAACTGGTCAGAATTACAGGCTGTTTCGGAAATTTGACGGTCCGCCTGTCCGATACGGCAAAGCGAAACGGCCAAGAGACAAACAGGAGGATGCTGTGAAAGGTATCGTATTAGCCGCGGGAAAAGGCACCCGCCTCTATCCCATGACCAAGCCAGTGTGCAAGCCCCTTTTGCCGGTATATGATAAGCCGCTGATTTATTATCCCATCGCTATTTTGATGCAGGCGGGAATTTCCGACATTCTGGTCATCGTCCCCCCGGATGAGACCAACACTTTCCGGGCCCTGCTGGGCAACGGCAGCCAGTACGGGCTGCGCATCACCTACGCGGAGCAGCCGGTGGCCCGGGGCATCGCCGACGCCCTGCTGATCGGGCGGGAGTTCGTGGGGACGGATCAGGTGTGCCTGGTGCTGGGCGACAACATTTTCTACGCCCCTACTTTAAGCGCCACCTTGAAACAGGCCGCCGCCAACCAGGCCGGTGCCACGGTGTTCGGCTATTGGGTGGAGGACCCCCACCCCTTCGGTGTGGTGGAGTTTGATGAGAACGGCCGGGCCATCTCCATCGAGGAGAAACCCCGCCACCCCAAATCCCACTATATCGTCCCGGGCCTGTACTTCTATGACAACCAGGTCATGGAGATCGCCGGGAATCTGAAGCCATCCGCCCGGGGGGAGCTGGAGATCACCGACGTGAATCTGGAGTACCTCCGCCGGGGACAGCTCCAGGTCATCCCCCTGGAAAAGGGGTTTACCTGGCTGGATGCGGGCACGGCGGACAGCCTGCTTACCGCAGGACAGACCATCAAGGAAATTCAGGACGAGACCGGCCGGTATGTGGGCTGCCTGGAGGAGCTGGGGCTCCAGGAGGGCTGGATCACCGCTGACCACGTCCACGCCATCGGGGACGAGCTGAGCATGACGCTGTACGGAAAATATCTCCAGTGCCTGTAAAAAGATGCAAACACAAATCAAGAGGGGGCCGTTCGGCCCCCTCTTTCACAAAATCAGATCGCTTGAGGAAAGGGGAAGAATTGTAATATGAACAAGATCACCGGGGCCTATTTCAGCCCCACTGGAGGCACCAAGCGGGCTCTGGAGACCATCTGCGGCCTGTTTGGGAAGGAGACGGAGTATCTGGAGCTCACCGGCCCGGATAAAAAGGGAAAACAGTTTACATCCCAGGACCTGCTGGTCCTGGCCCTGCCGGTGTACGCCGGCCAGCGCCCGGCGGTACCCGCCCTTCTGGACGGGCTGAAGGGGGAGAATACCCCCTGCATCTTGGTTGCCGCCTATGGCAACCGCCACTATGACGACGCCCTGGCCCAGATGAAGCGTGAGATGGAAGAGCGCGGCTTCCGGTGCGTGGGGGCCGCCGCTGTCATCACGCCCCATACCTTCGCCCCAACCCTGGGGGCGGGCCGCCCGGACGCGGAGGATACAAAGGTCTTGAATGCCTTTGTCCAGGGTGTGGAGAAGAAACTCTCCCAGTCCGATTGGGCCCAGGCAGAGGTTCCCGGCAACCCCTCCCCCGCCCCCAAGCCGGCGGTGCCGGTGAAGAAGGACCGGGACTGGGACATCTGCCTGGG
>CALWWF010000112.1 GCA_944385165.1 uncultured Oscillospiraceae bacterium | reverse complement strand
CGTGCTCGGCCTCCTCATAGGCGGCCTTCTCCCAGTACAGGCCGATCTCGGGGTAGCCCTCCCGGTGAGCCACACGGGCCATGGCCAGGTACATGCCAACCTCGGAGCACTCGCCCTGGAAGTTCTCGCGCAGGCCCTGGAGGATCTCCTCGGGAGCGCCCTGGGCCACGCCCACGACGTGCTCAGCGGCCCAGCTCTTCTCGCCGGCCTGCTCCACGAACTTGGAAGCGGGAGCGCCGCACTGGGGGCACTTCTCAGGGGCGGCCTCGCCCTCGTACACATAGCCGCAGACGGAACAAACAAACTTCTTCATGCTAAAACATCCTCCTCATCGTTTTTTGCTTGTATACAAGCTTGGCACTTGCCGTAAAAGGTGAGTTCGTGGCGGTCTACCTCGAACCCATATTGCTCTCTGACGGCCCGGTTCAGGCTGGCATCCATGGGGATCTTATGCAGATCGATCACCGCGCCGCAGTGAGTGCAAACGAAATGACTGTGCGGGGTAGTCTCGGCGTCAAACCGTTCCTGTCCGTGGACAACCCCCACGCTTTGAATGGTGCCCTGCCGCTGGAAAAACAGCAGATTGCGATAGACGGTGCCCAGACTCAGGTCCGGGTGCGCCGGCTTCAGGGACTGATAGATCCACTCAGCGGAGGGGTGCGCGTCGGAGCTGCGGATGGCGTTGAGAATGGCTTCCCGCTTTTTGCTGTAACGAGTCGCACGCTCCACAGGGTTCTCTCCTAAACAATAGTAATTCTTGTTTGCATAGAGATAGTACCATACTCCTCCCTATTTGTAAAGGGGGAATTTCATAAAATCCAAGAAAAATTTTGGCGCAACCCCATCTGGCCGGCCCCTGCCCTGGGGCCGGCCTCAAAAGCCCTCAGGCGTGCTTACGGCGCAGGCGGTGCAGAATCCGCTCCTCCACCTGTCCGCCGTACTTCAGCCCCACGCAAAACAGCAACACCCCGCACACCCCGATGATGGCCATCCCCCACCAGGGCATGGAGAAGGACGCGCCCCCCAGGGCGCTGGCCGCCAGAAGTCCCCAGGGCCGGGTGAACAGGACGATGGCCGCAAAGCGGCGCAGGGGGATCTCCGTCAGTCCCGCCAGGATGCACAGCACGTCGTCGGGGAAAAAGGGGAAGAGAAAGGCCAGCACCAGAAATATGCCGGTCTTGGACTGGATCACCTCCCGGTACTTCTCTGACACCTTCCGGCCCACAAAGCGGCTGACCGCCTCCCGGCCCAGCCCCCGGGCCAGGGCGAACACCGTCACCGAGCCCAGGGCCACGGCGGCGAAGGTGAGGAGAAAGGCGGGCCAGGTGCCGAACAGCACGCCCCCGGCCAGGGCGGTGACGTTGCTGGGGATGGGGGCCAGCACCACGGAAAACAGCTGGATCAGGAAAAAGCACAGGTGGGAATAGGGGGAGAACTGCTGGATATAGGCCCGCAGGGACTCCTGGTCCCCGGCGGCGGCGAAAAAGCCACTGCGCCAGAGGAATACCCCGCCTCCCGCGCACAGGAGCACGGCGGCCAGGATGAGCAGTCCCCGGATACGATTTGGAGCTTTCATAACACGCGACCTCTCTGTTTGTTGTCCCTCCTACCTTACCACAGGCAGTTTGAAATTTTTCAAATATTTTCTTAAATTTCCGTAAAAAATTCCCGGCCTGCCGGCCGGGAATTTTTCATGGCCCCTTCCGCAAGGGCCGCTTCATAAATCTTACAGCAGGATGATCCCGGAGGCGTCTGCCGCAGCCATGGTCTCCTCGTCCCACAGGGACACCTGGACTTCGCCGATGTGGGCTTTGCCCAGCAGGAGCATGGACACCCGGGACTGGCCGATGCCGCCGCCCATGGTCAGAGGGAGCTGGCCGCTCAGGAGCATCTTGTGGAAGGGCAACTCCCGGCGCTCGTCGCAGCCGGCCAGGGTGAGCTGCTTGTCCAGGGACTCGGGGCTGACCCGGATGCCCATGGAGGAGATCTCAAAGGCCTGATTGTTTACGCTGTCCCAGCACAGGATGTCGCCGTTCAGGTCCCAGTCGTCGTAGTCGGGGGCCCGGCCGTCGTGGGGAGCGCCGGACTTGAGCTTGCCGCCGATGCCCATGAGGAAGGTCACCGGGTGGTCCTTGACGAAGGCGGTCTCCCGCTCCTTGGGGGTGAGCTCGGGGTAGAGGTCCTCCAGCTCCTGGGTGGTAATGAAGGTGATCTCTTCTGAAATCTCCGGCAGGACGGACAGCTGAGGGAAGACGGAGCGCAGGAAGGCCTGGGTATCCCGCAGGGCCCCCACGATGGCGCGGACGGTGTCCTTCAGGTACTCCACGTTCCGGTCCTCGGCGGTGATGATCTTCTCCCAGTCCCACTGGTCCACATAGGCGGAGTGGAGGTTGTCCAGCTCCTCGTCCCGGCGGATGGCGTTCATGTCGGTATACAGGCCCTCGCCGGGGTGGAACTGATAGCGCTTCAGGGCCAGGCGCTTCCACTTGGCCAGAGAGTGGACCACCACGGCGGTGCCATTCACCCCGCGGATGTCGAAGGAGACGGGGCGCTCCACCCCATTCAGGTCGTCGTTGAGCCCGGTGGAGGCGGACACGAACAGGGGGGCGGACACCCGGTGGAGGTTGAGGGCCCCGCTGAGCCGGTCCTCAAACAGGCGCTTGAGCAGGCCGATGGCCTTCTGCGTCTCATAGATACCCAGCAGGGGGGAATACCCCTGGGGAATGCTGGTTTTTGCCATAGTGCAGACACTCCTTACTTTTTACGTTCTTTTCCCAAACTGCGCCGGCGGCCCAGCCGCCCCGCAGGCGTTTTCGCAACAGGGCCTATTATACTCAATTTCTACGGAAAAGGCAACGTGGAGAAGAGAGAATTTACCCCTTCTCCCTTGTGTTTCCTTCTTCCCTGTGCTATAATCGTGCCGCCCCGCAAGGTGCGGGAAACCAAATACGGAAAGAAGGAGAATCATTTTGATGCGGAACTGTGATTCGGTGTCTGGGCGCTGACCGGGAGGTCTGCGCAGTGACAGACGCGGAACCTCCCGAAAGAACAAAAATCTTTTAGGAGGAACCTTCCCATGAACCGGGAGAATAAGAGAAAAACATTTGAAAAAGGATATTATAAGACCCATCCCTGCCGCGACACCTTCACCTGCCGGGTGTGCGGGCGCCTGGTGGTCCCCGAGGCCGCCGGAAGCGATCACCGCAACCACTGCCCCAATTGCCTGTCCAGCCTCCATGTGGACGAGGAACCGGGAGACCGGGCCTCTGACTGCGGCGGCGTTATGGACCCTATCGGCGTGTGGGTGCGCCGGGGCGGCGAATGGGCCGTGATCCACCGGTGCCGCCGGTGCGGCAAGCTCAGCTCCAACCGGACGGCGGCGGACGACAACCCCATGAAGCTCATGTCGGTGGCCCTCCGGCCGCTGGCTCAGCCCCCCTTCCCCCTGGAGCACATCCAAAAGCTCACCGACCTGATGGGCGGAAGCGGCAGCATGGATGGGTACGTTTAACCGCATTTTTTGCACAGGAGCGCCCGTAAAACTTACGGGCGCTCCTGTTTTTTGTGCCCCATTCCCGAAAAAGAGCCCCCTTCAAAGCCGCGCCGCCCTTGCCAAGTCGGGCCGTCTCCTTTATAATGAGGTATCATCCCGCATCCGGAGGAGTACGCCATGAAATTCATATCCTGGAACGTAAACGGCCTGCGGGCCTGTCTGAAAAAGGGGTTTTTGGACTTCTACCACCGGGAGAAGCCCGACTTCTGCTGTTTGCAGGAGACTAAAATGGAACAGGGCCAGGCGGACGTGGACCTGGGCGGAGACATTCTGGAGTACTGGAACTCCGCGGAGAAAAAGGGGTACTCGGGCACCGCTGTCTTCACCCCCCACCCGCCCCTGGCCGTGGCCTATGGCATGGACAGGGAACCCCACGACCACGAGGGGCGGCTCATCACCCTGGAGTACGAGGGGTTCTACCTGGTGTGCTGCTACACCCCCAACTCCCAGGATGGGCTCAAGCGGCTGCCCTACCGCATGGAGTGGGAGGACGACCTGCGGGAGTACCTGATCTCCCTGGACAAGCACAAGCCGGTGGTCTACTGCGGGGACCTGAACGTAGCTCACCGGGAAATCGACCTGAAAAACCCCAAAACCAATCATCAGAACGCCGGCTTCACCGACCAGGAGCGGGAGAAGATGACCGTCCTGCTCTCCTCCGGGTTCACAGACACTTTCCGCTTCCTCTACCCGGATGTGACGGGGGTGTACTCCTGGTGGTCCTACCGGTTCCACGCCCGGAAGAACAACGCGGGGTGGCGCATCGACTATTTTATTGTCTCCGACCGTCTGCAAGATAAGATCAAGCGGGCGGAGATCTTAACGGATGTGGAGGGCAGTGATCATTGTCCGGTCTTACTGGAACTGGACATTTAACTGTCCCGCCAGGGGACCTGCGGGCCGCGCGGCGGTGTTCCGCCTCTTTGTCCGGGCCCCGTAAACCCTTGGACAGATAAAATATATTTTGTATTCCAAATAAAGAAAAGGAGGGTACGGCTATGCGGAGAGCCGAACGGGAAGTGACCGATCTGACCGAACTGGAGGAGATTTTACAGGATTGCCACGCGGTGCACATCGCCGCCCAGGACGAGGAGGGGCTGTTTGTGGTGCCGGTGAACTATGGCTACCGCCTGGAGGGGCGGGAGCTGACCCTGTACGTCCACTCCGCCCAGGAGGGGCGGAAGGCGGCCGCCTTCCAAAAGGGGGGCACGGTGGCCTTTGAGATGGACTGCGGCCACGCCCTCCACACCGCCCCCACCGCCTGCGGCCACAGCTACCTCTACCGGAGCATCATGGGCTCCGGGACCATCCGCTCCCTGGAGAGCCGGGAGGAGAAGCAATCCGCCCTCAACGCCATCATGGCCCATATGACCGGACGGGACGGCTGGGAGATGCCCGGCGAGGCCCTGGACCGCACGGCGGTGTTTGCCCTGACCGCGCAGACGTGGACGGGCAAACGCAACTCCATGCAGTAAGGAGGGGTGACCATGCCGGAGTTTGATTCCCGCCGGTACCCCTACCCCTCCCGGCGGAATGTGGTATACGCCCGAAAGGCCATGGCCTGCACCTCCGTCCCCCAGGGGGCCCAGATCGGCCTGGACGTGATGAAGGCGGGGGGCAACGCGGTGGACGCGGCGGTGGCCATGGCCGCCGCCATGCCCCT
>CALWWF010000111.1 GCA_944385165.1 uncultured Oscillospiraceae bacterium | reverse complement strand
AAATGACCGCCGTTCTGCCCGAGCAGGCCAAGGAGGCCATGCTCAAGACCATCCCCATGGCCCGGCTGGGCCAGCCGGAGGACGTGGCCCGGGCGGTGGCCTTCTTTGCCTCGGACGAGGCCGCCTACATCACCGGCCAGGTGCTGTGTGTAGACGGCGGCATGGCGGTTTGAGCCGCAGAAAGGAATGAATACTATGGAAAAGAGACGAGTCGTCATCACCGGTATGGGTGCCGTCACTCCTCTGGGCCATACCGTCCAGGAGACCTGGGACGCGGCGAAGGCCGGCGTGTGCGGCGTCGCTCCCATTACGTTATATGATTACTCTGGTCAGAAGGTCTCTCTGGCGGCCGAAGTCAAGAACTTTGACCCCACTAAGGTGCTGGATAAGAAGGAGGTCCGCCGGATGGACCGCTTCTGCCAGTTTGCCCTGTACGCCGCCGCGGAGGCCATGGAGGACTGCGGCTTGGACCTGGAGAAGGAGGACACCTCCCGCATCGGCGTGTGCGTGGCCAGCGGCGTGGGCGGCATGGAGACCTTCCAGAACTCCTGCGGCATCGGCGCCTCCCGGGGATATGACAAGGTCTCCCCCTTCTTTATCCCCATGATCATCGCCAACATGGCCGCCGGCCGCATCGCCATCCGCTATGGACTCCACGGCATGTGCACCTGTCCTGTGACCGCCTGCGCCAGCAGTTCCAACGCGGTGGGCGACGCCTTCCACTATATCCGGGACGGCTACGCCGACGCCATGGTGGCCGGCGGCGCCGAGGCCACCATCACCTCCCTGGCCATCGGGGGTTTCACCTCCATGCAGGCCCTGACCACCGCCTCCGACCCCAGCCGGGCCTCCATTCCCTTTGACAAGGAGCGCAGCGGCTTCGTCATGGGCGAGGGTTCTGCCATCCTGGTGCTGGAGGAGCTGGAGCACGCCAAGGCCCGGGGCGCCAAGATCTACGGCGAGGTCACCGGCTACGGCTCCAACTGCGACGCCTACCACATCACCGCCCCCGACCCCACCGGCACCTGGCCGGCCGCCTGTATCCAGACGGCCCTGGACGACGCGGGCATTGCCCCGGAGCAGGTGGACTATGTGAACGCCCACGGCACCTCCACCCCCCTGAATGACAGCGGCGAGACCGCCGCCATCCGCAAGGCTTTCGGCGAGCACGCCGGCAAGCTGATGGTCAGCTCCACCAAATCTATGACCGGCCACATGCTGGGCGCCGGCGGCGCGGTGGAAGCCATCTTCTGCCTGCTGGCTCTGAAGGACGGCTATGTGCCCGCCACCATCAACTATCAGGTCCCCGACCCGGCCTGTGACCTGGACATCGTGCCCAACGAGGGCCGCAAGGCGGACATCAAGTGCGCCATTTCCGATTCTCTGGGCTTCGGCGGTCACAATACCTGCCTGGTCTTCCAGAAGTGGGAGGGTTAAGCGATGGAACTGAACATTGAGCAGATCATGGAGATCCTGCCCCACCGCCCTCCCTTCCTGCTGGTGGATAAGATCGTCGACTGCGTGCCTGGTCAGAAAGCCACCGGCATCAAGTGCGTTACCATGAACGAGCCCTTCTTTACCGGACACTTCCCCGGCCGTCCCATCATGCCCGGCGTGCTGATCCTGGAGGCCCTGGCCCAGACCGGGGCGGTAGCTGCCCTGTCTCTGCCGGAGAACAAGGGGAAGCTGGCCATCTTCGGGGGCGTGAAGAACTGCCGCTTCAAGCAGCAGGTGGTGCCCGGCGACGTGCTGGAGCTGTCCTGCGAACTGGTGGAGCAGCACGGCCCGGTGGGCTTTGGCAAGGCAGTGGCGAAAGTGGACGGCAAGGTGGCCGCCCGCTGTGAGCTGACCTTCGTCATTCAGTAACGGCCTGCGCCGAGGTGCTGCCATGAACACGCATTTGTCTGTGCGGCGCGCACACAGGAGTCATGCGATGCTGGACGAAGCCTTTGACCGCGTGTATACAAAGTTTAAACTGCATTTTTACCGCTCCGTGTTTGACCGCTTTCAGGACCGGGAGGCCAGTCTCACTACGGTGGAGACCTTCTGCATGGAGATTATTAACGCATTGGATCACCCCACTATCAACGAGTTCTCCAGCTTTCTGAACATCTCGCCCCCCAATGCGGCCTATAAGATCAACAGCCTTATTCAAAAGGGGTATGTGATCAAGGAGCAGTCTCCCGACGACAAACGGGAGTACCATCTGTCGGTGACTCAGAAGTACATCGACTATTACAACATCAGCCAGCGCTATCTCACCACAGTCCTAGACCGGGTAAAGGAGCGCTTCTCAGAGGAGGACGTGGCCAAGCTGGAGGAGATGCTCAACGTCATCGCCGACGAGCTGATGCCCGAACTGGACTCCCCCGTTCCTGCGCACTCCCACCCATAATCCAAAGCCGCCCGGCCATTTGACCGGGCGGCTTTGTTGGATTTTGTGCAAAACCGCCCTTGTGTCCCGGGGGCGGTTGTAGTATCCTGTTAATAAGTCTGCGCCCAGCCAGAGGTCAGGGCGCACGGCGAAACACAGCGTTTTTCCCGCGAAAGGAGGGGTCCTCTTGAACGCTCTGCCTGCCTCCCTCCAGGCCGGTCTGACCGTCCTGCGGCAGCTTCCGGCGGATCACCCGGATTTTTACGCCTGGTATACCTTGATCCTCCGCTTTCTTTTTCCCGTCTTAGCTGTTTTGATGCTGGTGCGGATCATTCGCTCTCTGGTAAAGGCCTCCCCCAAACCGGAGGTATGGGCGTATCTGTCTCTGCCCAACGGGGCCTCGGAGCCGTTGACCCACTGGGAGAACATTTTAGGCCGCAGTCCCGCCTCAGACGTGCTGCTCAATTATCCCGTGGTCTCCCGCCAGCACGCCGCCCTCATCCGGGGGGCGGGCGAGCGGTGGACGGTGTACGACCTGGGCTCTAAGAGCGGCACCTTTATCAACGGCAAGCGGGTGGAGCCGGAGGGCTCCCCCATGACCCTTGGGGATGTGCTCAGCCTGGGGGGCGTGGACACGGTGCTTCTCCCGGTCTCTGACCAGGAGACCGCCCGCCGCCGGAAGGCCGCCCAAAAGCCGGTGTCCCCCTGGGGCTCCCTGATTTTGCTGACGGTATTTCAGGCCCTTACGGCCTTACAGTTCCTGTTCTCCGCCGATGAGGAGCATGTGCTGCTCCTCCCCGCCGCGTTTTTGTGCCTGGCTCTGGTGATGTGGGTGTACTGCCTGGTCCTCCGGGGGATGGGCCGGACGGGGTTTGAGATGGAGACCATCGCCTTTTTCCTGTCCACCCTGTCCCTGGCGGTGACCGCCTCCTCCGCCCCGGGGTCGGTGCCCAAGCAGCTGCTGGCCATTTTCTTGGGGATCGTACTGTTCCTGATTGTGGGAATTTTTCTCCGGGATCTGGACCGGGTGCGTAAAATCCGGTGGCTCATGGCCGCCGGGGCTATTTTCCTGCTGAGTTTGTCCCTGGTGCTGGGCCACGAGCGGTACGGCGCGGCCAACTGGATCAGCCTGTTCGGATTCTCCTTTCAGCCCTCGGAGCTGGCTAAGATCTGCTATATTTTCGCCGGGGCGGCCACCCTGGAGCGGCTGTTCCGCAAGCGGAATCTGGGGCTGTTCATCCTGCTCACCGGGGCCTGTATGGGGTATCTGGCCCTGATGAGTGACTTTGGCACCGCCGCCATCTTCTTTGTCACCTTCCTGGTCATCGCCTATCTGCGCTCCGGGGACTTTGCCACCTTGTCCCTGATCTGCGGCGGGGCAGTGTTCGGGGGATTGGTGCTGGTGACGGTGAAGCCCTATATCCTGCGGCGGTTCGCCGTCTGGGGCCACGCCTGGGAGCAGGCCTCTGACGCCGGCTTCCAGCAGACCCGCACCATGTCTGCCGCCGCCTCCGGCGGCCTTATCGGCGTGGGGCCGGGGGAGGGATGGCTCCACCGGGTGTCCGCGGCGGACACGGACCTGGTGTTCGGGATGCTGTGTGAGGAGTGGGGGCTGATGATTGCGGTGCTCTCCGTGGCGTGCATCGCCGCCCTGGCGGTGTTCGCCGTGCGCTGCTGCCGGGCGGGGCGGTCCAGCTTCTATACCATCGCTGCCTGCGCCGCTACCAGCCTGCTGGTGTTCCAGACCACGCTGAATGTGCTGGGCTCGGTGGACATCCTGCCGCTGACGGGGGTCACCTTCCCCTTCGTGTCCAACGGCGGGTCGGCGATGCTGGCCTCCTGGGGGCTGCTGGCCTTTTTGAAGGCGGCGGACACCCGGAGCAACGCCAGCTTTGCCATTCGGCTCCCCCAGACCCATGGGGAGCAGTGGCTGGGCAACCTGGCCGCCAGCGGCAAGAAGACAGCCGGAAAGGAGAAGCGCCGTGAAAAAGATTGAACGACGTACCGTCGTGTGTCTGGCCCTGACGCTGCTGCTTCTGCTGGGGCTGGGCCTGTTTGTGGTGCGGTTCTTTTGGGATGGAGAAGACTGGGCCTCCTTTGCCGCCAACCGCCATCTGTACAACAGCCAGGGGCAGCTCTCCGTGGGCCGGGTGCTGGACCGGGACGGGGACGTGCTCACCTGGGTGGACGAGAGCGGGAACCGGCAGTACTACGCCAACCAGACCGTGCGCATGGCCACCCTCCACGCGGTGGGGGATCCCAACGGGGCCATCGGCACCAGCGCGCTGGTGGCCTTTGCCGGAGAGCTCTCCGGGTATAACTTCCTGACCGGGGCGGACAACCCCTTCGGCCCGGGCAACGACCTGTACCTCACCCTGGACGCCCATCTGAACTATGTGGCCTACCAGGCCCTGAATGGGAAGCGGGGGGCGGTCGGGGTGTACAACTATGAGACGGGGGAGATCCTGTGCATGGTTTCCACTCCCACCTTCGATCCGGCCAATCCTCCGGAGATCCAGGAGGGGGATGAGCAATACGAGGGCGTGTATGTGAACCGCTTTCTCTCCAGCACGTTTACCCCCGGTTCCTCCTTCAAGACGGTGACCCTCACCGCGGCCATTGAGAACATCCCCGATCTGTTCCAGCGTACCTTCACCTGTACCGGCTCCACCACCGTGGGCGGGGAGGAGATCACCTGCCCCTACGCCCACGGGACCATGGACATCAATGCCGCCTTTGCCAGTTCCTGCAACGGGGTGTTCGCCCGGCTGGCGGCGGAGCTGGGGGCGGACACCATGAGCGAGTATGTGGAGAAGGCCGGCCTGCTGGGGCACTACTCAGTGGACGGGATCTCCACCGCCGCGGGGAGCTACGATGTGGCTGGGGCCTCGGAGGGGCAGCTGGGCTGGTCTGGCGTGGGCCAGTATAACGACCTGGTAAACCCCTGCGCCATGATGGTCTGGATGGGGGGGATCGCCGGCGGCGGAAGGGCCGCCGTGCCCCACCTGATCCAGGAGGTAGACGGAGGGATCCCCCTGCCCTCGCTGCCCTTTGGGAGGGAGACCGGCGCTCTCATCCAAGGGGATACCGCCCAGGTCCTGGCCAATATGATGGCCCAGAACGTGGTCCAGACCTACGGTTCCGGCCGCTTCCCCAATATGGACATCTGTGCCAAGTCCGGCACCGCCGAGGTGGGGGGCGGCAAGCAGCCCAACGCCTGGTTTGTGGGCTTCCTGCGCAATGCGGACGCCCCCTACGCCTTTGCCGTGGTGGTGGAGGAGGGAGGCAGCGGCGCCAGCGCGGCAGGCAATGTGGCCGCCCGGGTGCTGGACGCCCTGGTAAACGGAGATTGACTGCAAAACAGCGGACGGAAGCCTTAAACACTTCCGTCCGCTGTTTTGCTTATTTTATGCATTTTGCGCAGAAGCAGTCAGCCCTCCTGGCGGTACAGGGCCACCAGGGCGCTGGCGCCGATGCGGTCAGCCCCCGCGTCCAGCATGGCCTGGGCCTGCTCAAAGGTGCGGATGCCGCCGGCGGCCTTGACGCGCACGTCGGGGCTGATATTCTCCCGGAACAGCTTCACGTCCTCCACAGTGGCCCCGCCGGAGGCAAAGCCAGTGGAGGTCTTGATGAAGTCCGCGCCGGACATGGAGACCACCCGGCAGACGGCGACTTTCTCCTCCTGGGTCAGCTGGCAGGCCTCTACGATCACCTTTAAAATATGACCGTTGCAGGAGGCCTTGACCGCTTTGATCTCCTCCAGCACGCCCTCCCAGTCGCCGGCCTTGGCCAACCCGATGTCCATGACCATGTCAATCTCGTCGGCGCCGTTGCGGATGGCGTCCTCGGTCTCAAACACCTTGACCTCCGGGGTGGAGTAGCCGTTGGGGAAGCCAACCACCGTGCAGATCTTCAGACGGCCCTTTACATAATCCGCCGCCCGCTTCACATACCGGGGCGGGATGCAGCCCGACGCGGTTTCATAGGCCATTCCCTCGTCGCAGAGAGCTTGAACCTCTTCCCAAGTAGCGGTTTGGGATAAAAGCGTGTGATCCACGCGCTTGAGCAGCTCTTTATGATCCATACTATGATCCTCCTTACCAAAAACGTGGAACGTCCCCCACATAACCGTTGAAACTGTTTTTATTTTACTCGAACCGGCTTCTCCTGTCTATCCAAAATTTCGCCAAAAAACCAACCAGCCCGGCGAAACCGGCCCTCCGATCCAGAAGAGGGTATGCCAAGAATACCCGATTGATGTCCGATTTATTCCAGTATGGACTGGGCCAGGGATCATTTTCCTGAAAAATACCGGTTCGGCGGATCTTCCGCCGGACCGGCATTTTGGAAAAGTGTGTTACCGCTGAGCCAGAAGGGCGTCTACCCGGTCGGTCTTCTCCCAGGGCAGGTCCAAATCATCCCGGCCCAGCCGGGCTGCGCCCGTCTGGGTTCCCCTTGAAATTTTAGGCAGGCCGAAGTAAATTCGGCCTGCCGCAAGGTTTTTGCTTGGCAAAAACCCTTGGACGCGCCAAAAGGCGCGGGGCGCTGGCGCGCCCTTCGGCCGGGATTCGGACTTGTTTCTTACCGCTGGGCCAGAAGGGCGTCCACCCGGTCGGTCTTCTCCCAGGGCAGGTCCAAATCATCCCGGCCGAAGTGGCCGTAGGCGGCCAACTGGCGGTAGATAGGCCGGCGCAGGTCCAGGTCCCGGATGATGGCGGCGGGGCGCAGGTCGAATACGGCCTCCACCATATCGGCCAACTTGTCGTCGCTCACCTGGCTAGTGCCGAAGGTGTCCACCCGGATGGACACGGGCTTGGCCACGCCGATGGCGTAGGCCAGCTGCACCTGACAGCGGGAGGCCAGGCCGGCGGCCACCACATTCTTGGCCACCCACCGGGCGGCGTAGGCCGCAGAGCGGTCCACCTTGGTGGGGTCCTTGCCGGAAAAAGCGCCGCCGCCGTGGGGGGCGCTGCCGCCGTAGGTGTCCACAATGATCTTCCGCCCGGTGAGGCCCGAGTCCCCCTGGGGGCCGCCCACCACGAAGCGGCCGGTGGGGTTGACGTAGATCTTGGTGTCGTTATCCATGAGGCTGGCGGGGATGGTGGGCCGGATGACCAAGTCGATCATGTCCCGGCGGATCTGGTCCAGCTCCACCTCGGGGCCGTGCTGGGTAGAGACCACCACGGCGTCAATGCGCAGAGGCTTGTCGTTCTCGTCGTACTCCACGGTGACCTGGGTCTTGCCGTCGGGGCGGAGGTAGTCCACCAGCCCCTCCTTGCGCACCTGGGTCAGGCGGCGGGCCAGCTTGTGGGCCAGGGAGATGGGCAGGGGCATGTATTCCGCCGTCTCGTCACAGGCGTAGCCAAACATCATGCCCTGGTCCCCGGCACCGTTGTCCAGACCGTCGTCCTGGGCACCCTCCTTCACCTCCAGACACTTGTCCACCCCCATGGCGATGTCGGGGGACTGCTCGTCGATGGAGGTGATGACGGCGCAGGTGTCACAGTCAAAGCCGAACTTGGCCCGGTCATAGCCGATGTCCCGGACCACGTCCCGGGCGATCTTGGGGATGTCCACATAGCAGCTGGTGGTGATCTCCCCCATGACATGGACCAGACCGGTGGTGACGGTGGTCTCGCAGGCCACCCGGGCCTGGGGGTCCTGGGCCAGGATGGCGTCCAGCACCGCGTCGGAGATCTGGTCGCAGATCTTGTCGGGATGCCCCTCCGTCACGGATTCCGAAGTAAAGAGTTTCTTTGCCATACGTTCCTTCCTTTCTCTGGTGTGAAGGCGAAAAAAACGCTCCGCCGCGGCGGAGCGTTTGGATCTTTCGCACCCTCATCTTGCGATACACTGCCGCCGGATTTAGCACCTTGCAGAACTCTCCGTTTCCGCAGGTTGCCGGGCTTCATCGGGCCGTTCCCTCCGCCACTCTTGATAAGGTAATTCAATTTTACGGAAAACTATTATATCAGATTTTTCCGCCCTGTCAACTAGGTTTTTCAAAATATTTCCCACTTTGGAGATGCCGCCGGACGGGACCGGATAATGAGGTCGCGCATTTTTAGCGCAGGCTCCCGAAACGGGCATTCCCCCGGCCTAAAACCGTTTTGCAAAAAGCAGACGATCCCCATTGCGCACAGGCCCCAATCAACCGAGAGGCGAAACGCAGTTTCGCATAAAGTTCTTTTGGTTCCTTTTCTTTCAAGAAAAGGAACTTCTTTTGCACCGCGTTTCTCCGCTTCGCTGCGAAACGTGGATTAATTGCACGTGAAAGAAAACCCTGATGGTTTTCTTTCACACTATTTTTCCTTCCGAAACCTAAAGATCACCGCAGGGGCGAAACGCAGTTTCGCACAAAGTTCTTTTGCCTACTTTTCTTTCAAGAAAAGTAGGTCAGGTCCAGCCGGAGAGGTAGGCTTTCTGGTCGTCGGTGAGGGTGTCGATGGACAATCCCATAGCCGCCAGCTTCACCCGGCCGATCTGGTCGTCGATCTCGTCAGGGACCTTGTAGACCTTCTTCTCCAG
>CALWWF010000110.1 GCA_944385165.1 uncultured Oscillospiraceae bacterium | reverse complement strand
ATCTGGGAGCGCTTGGCGTCGGCCGCGCCCTTGGTCTTTTGTATGTTGTGCCACTTGGAATGTCCGGACATGAATATCTTCCCTTCTGTGAAAATCAAATCAAAAGCGGACATATTATATCACTCAGACGCAAACTTGACAACCCCGCTCCTACTTTTCTTGAAAGAAAAGTAGGCAAAAGAACTTTGTGCGAAGCTCCGCTTCGCCTCTGTCTTGACTTGAAGTCGTTTGGTTTGCCGTTTGGAGCCTATTACGCTTTCCTTGGATATGTTTTTTGCCGGGGGGAGTTTCGCCGCCTGTGGGCGCAGGCAGGCAGCGAAATCTCCCCTGAAAAAGCAGATCAGAAAATAGTTTGGAGCGGTCCCATTTCTGGAACCGCTCCCGTGAGAAAAGAAAGGAAATGGGAAGGAATCTCAACGCAGCCCGGCGCATTTGCCGGCCTGGATGAGGACAGTGGGAAGAAGCGCCAGCAGGGCGCACAGGCCCAGCTGCTCCAGGGTAAAGGGGGCCACCTGGAACAGCTCCCGCAGGAAGGGGACGAACAGCACCGCCCCCAGCAGGACCACCCCGGCGGCGAAGGCGGCCAGGCTGGCCTTGTTGGACAGCAGCCCTAGGGCGAACAGGGACTGCCTCCCCCGGCAGTTGAAGCCGTGGAACAGCCGGGCCAGGGTGAGGGTGGCGAAGGCCAGGGTCATGGCCAGGGCGCCGCCGCCGCTGTTCAGGCCCATAAAGTAGGCGGCCATGGTGGAAGCGGCGATGAGCACTCCGTACACCCCGATGCGGCCCATGAGGCTCCGGTTTAGGATGGGCTCGCTGGGGTCCCGGGGCTTCTGGGAGAGCAGGTCCCCGGTGGAGGGCTCCACCCCGATGGCAATGGCGGGCAGAGAGTCGGTGAGCAGGTTGATAAACAGCAGGTGCACCGGCAGGAAGGGGTTGGGCAGGCCCAGAAGGGAGGTGACCAGCACGCTGAAGATGCCGGCCATGTTGCCGGAGAGCAGGAAGGTGATGGCGTTTTTGATGTTGGTGTACACGCCCCGGCCGTTTACTACCGCCTTGACGATGGTGGCGAAGTTGTCATCGGCCAGAATCATGGCGGCGGCGTCCTTGGACACCTCGGTGCCGGTGATCCCCATGGCCACGCCGATGTCCGCCGCCTTCAGGGCGGGGGCGTCGTTGACCCCGTCGCCGGTCATGGCCACGATCTTCCCCTTCCGCTTCCAGGCGTCCACGATGCGGATCTTATGCTCCGGGGACACCCGGGCGTACACGGACACCTGCTCCAGCTTCTGGTCCAGGGCCTGGTCGTCCAGCTCGTCCAGCTCGCTGCCGGACAGGGCCAGGTCCCCCTCCCGGAGGATACCCAGCTGCCGGGCGATGGCGGCGGCGGTGACCTTGTGGTCGCCGGTGATCATCACCGTGCGGATGCCGCCCCGCCGGGCGTCGGCCACCGCCTGGATGGCCTCTGGACGGGGCGGGTCGATCATGGAAATGAGGCCGATGAAAATATAGTCCTTCTCATCGGCAAAGTCCGCCGCCGCCGCTCCCGGCATCTCCCGATAGGCGAAGGCGAGCACCCGCAGGCCCTTGCTGGACAGCTCCTGGTTCACCTCCAGGATCTGCTCCCGGCGCTGTTGGGTGAGCTCCACCACCCCCTGGGAGGTGAGCAGCCGGCCGGAGCGCTCCAGCAGCACGTCCAGGGCCCCCTTAGTGAGCAGAACGGTCTCTCCCCCGTCCAGCACATGGAGGGTGGACATGAGCTTCCGGTCCGAATCGAAGGCCAGCTCGCACAGGCGGGGGTATTTGGCCCGGTAGGCCCGCTCCTCGATGCCCATGCCGTCGCCAATCATGATGAGGGCCACCTCGGTGGGGTCGCCCACGGCGGTGCCCTTCTCCTCGTCGGTGGTGGCGTCGCTGGCCAGGATGGCGGTCTGGATGAGCCGGCGGTGGATGGGGTCGTCCAGAGTGAGGGCGGAACAGTCCATCAGGGCCCCGTCCACATAGGCGGTCTGGGGGGTCATCTTGTTCTGGGTGAGGGTGCCGGTCTTGTCCGAGCAGATCACCGACACCGCCCCCAGGGTCTCCACCGCCTTGAGCTCCTTCATGATGGCGTTCTCCCGGGCCATCTTCTGGGTGCCCATGGCCTGGACGATGGTGACGATGGAGCTCAGGGCTTCGGGGATGGCGGCCACCGCCAGGGCCACGGCGAACATGAGGGAGTCCAGGATGGCCTGGCCGGAGAAGCTCCCCGCGTGGTACAGGGACAGGGCGAACACCCCCACGCAGATGACCAGGATGATGGCCGCCAGGCGGCGGCTGAACTGGTCCAGGCTCTCTTGGAGGGGGGTCTTCCGCCGCTGGGTCTGGTTCATCAGGGCGGCCACCTTTCCCAGCTCCGTGTCCATGCCGGTGCCGGTGACCACCGCCAGGGCCCGGCCGTAGACCACCAGGGAGCCGGAGTACACCAGGTTCTTCCGGTCCCCCAGGGCCACCTTGTCCCCGTCGATGACGGCGGCGGTCTTCTCCACCCCCTCGCTCTCGCCGGTGAGGGAGCTCTCGTTGACCTTCAGGGAGCAGTTTTCCAAAATGCGGCCGTCGGCCACCACCATGTCCCCGGCCTCCAGCTCCACAATGTCCCCGGGGACGATCTGGGCCGAGGGGATGACCAGCCGCTCCCCGTCCCGGAGCACCCGGGCGGTGGGGGCGGACATGGCCTTCAGGCTCTCCAGGGACTTTTCCGCCTTACAGTGCTGCACCGTCCCCAGCACCGCGTTGAGGATCAGCACGGCGAAGATGACGATGGTGCTCTCCACGTTGCCGGAGAGCATGGAGATGGCCGCCGCCGCGATGAGGATCACCACCAGCAGGTCTTTGAACTGCTCCAGAAACACCTGCCACACCGGCTTCTTCTTCTCCTCCCGCAGGGCGTTCTGGCCGAATCTGGCCAGGCGCTCCTCCGCCTCCCGGGCGGTCAGGCCCTCCTTCCGGCTCTCCACCGCCGAGAGGACCTGCTCCGGGGTCTGACTGTAAAACCGGGACTCCATGAACCGTCGCTCCTTCCCTCTGCCCGCTTTTTGCAGCCCGGGCAGAATCTCACTGCATTTTTCTTCAAAAAGGAGCGGGACACGGGGCACCGGAAGAGAAAAAAAGACTTTTGCATAAGCGCCGGAAAACCAGACGCTTACGCAAAAGTCTTGTAACCGAATCCTCGGCGTCCGCTGCCAGACCGGAAACCGGCCGGGATGTTGACAGCGGCCCTGCACTACTCCCTTTTGCTTGGTGAGTTTATTATACGGGACACGGTTTCTTCTGTCAAGACAGGCTATGAATTTTTTCTGTTAAGAACCTGCAAATTTATCTCGTCGATTTGCACAACGGTCTTTCCCGGGGGACCGCTTACCGGAAGACCTTCCCCTCCCCGTCCAGCACCTCCCGGCGGTGGAAGGTGACGAAGTCGGGGGCCAGGTCGGGATAGGCCTGGCAGAAGGCGGCGCGGATGAGCTCCGGGTTGAGGCCGGGGTTCTGGGCCTGGACCACCGCGTCCAGGGTGAGGGTGTCGCTCTGGCACTCCAGGTTGAAGCTGCGGATGAGGGGGATCAGGTCCACCTCGGTGTAGCCCTTCTTGGACTTGTTGCTCTTCTTCT
>CALWWF010000109.1 GCA_944385165.1 uncultured Oscillospiraceae bacterium | reverse complement strand
AGAGCACCAGGCACACAATGGCCAGAACGGCCCACTCCACATGTTCCATCATAATATAAAAATCCGAGGGTTCCGCGTCGTCGAGATTCCGTACATGGCCCCACAGGCTCAGACGGAAGAAGAGGTGAGGGAAGCAGATCTGGACCATGTTGAACAGGGCCAATAGCGTAACCGCCAGGTAAAGCAAAATGCTCCCCCGGTGTATGAGTTCCGGGTCCAGGGCAACACGGGCCAGAGCAGATAGGCTTGGCTCATGCTGCTCCTCCAGGCTGATTTCCTGGCCGTCTTCCCCAATCACCGTCCCATCGCTCATAGTGGCCGTGACTTGAATTCCCCACAGCGGCTCCCCGTCCTCCTGATACAGAGAAATCACAGAGTCCGGCTGATAGCCGCCCCGGAAGAGGACCTCATCGCCCAAAGAAATTTCCAGGCCGGTCATACTGCCATGCCCTTCCGGTACGGCGGTGGGGTCCTCCACCACCTGCCAGGGGCCGTAGGAATAGTCTCCCCACTGGTAAGAGACTTCCCCCTCTGGAGAGACGGTAAACCGGGCGGTCTCTCCATCGATCGTGCCCTGGTAAATTTGAAGGCTCCCCTCTGTCCGGGGGGAGAGCAGGGTGTCCTGATACTCCAGGCCGGGGCGGAGAAACGCGAGGACATTGGCGATGAAAAACACGAGAATTTCTATGGCCATCACAAGCAGCAGCACCCGGCGGTACCGGGACATCTCGGCCCACTTCCCTTTCAGTGCAGTCATAGGTACCCCTCCTCGACAAAAATGGTTTTTGCCTGGTTTTCAATGGAGCGCCAGCGCGCCCCCTGCGTCTCGCAAAATATCTGGAGTCAGCCCCCGTGCCAGCAGAAACTGGTCGGGCACGCCGGAGGCGTTTTGAAACCCCAGGGCGACGGCGTTTTGAAAGCCATAGCGGCTGTAGTAGTCCGGGTCGCCCACCAGGAACAGGGCGTTGTACCCCAGCTCCGCCGCCTGGCGGCCCCCTTCTTGAAGGAGCTGTCCGCCCAGGCCTCGGTTCCGGTCCTTCAGCCGGACGCACAGAGGGGCCACCATCAGCCCCCGCAGCCCCTCGGGAGCGCTGGGGACCGGCAAAATGGTGAGGAGGATGTGGCCGATGAGTTGTCCGTTCTCCTCTGCCACCAGCTCCAGCTCCGGGCGGTAGGTGTCCCGCCGGCGCAGCTCCAGCACAAAGTCCTGTTCGGTCCCGTCGCTGACCTTCGCCGTGGCAAAGGCCGTCTGGACCAGAGAATAAATTTCAGGAAAATCGCCCGCTTGGGCCTGTCGTATGGTCATGGCCTGCCGCCTGCCTTTCTGGTTTATTCTTCCGGCACGATCACATCCGCCGTCTCCCCCCGCACCAGCTTCATCAGGTCCTGGGGGGAGAGCTCCACCTGAAAGCCGATCTTCCCGGCGGAGACATAGATGGTCTCCTGCTCCAGGGCGCTGCGGTGAAAGACGGTGGGGAACTGTTTTTTCATCCCGATGGGGGAGCAGCCCCCGTGGACATAGCCGGTGAGGGGGAGCAGTTCCTTGCTGTGGAGCATGGCGATGGACTTCTCTCCCACTGCCTTGGCCGCCTTCTTCAAGTCCAGGGTGGCCGCAACCGGGATGTCAAAGACATAGTGCCCCCCGGAGGCCCCCTTGGTCACCAGGGTCTTGAATACCTGATCCGGGTCGATGCCCATGCTCCGGGCCACCGTCACCCCGTCCGGGGCCTCGCCGTCCCCGTGGGGGTAGGTGTGGGGGGTGTAGGGAATCTTTTTTTGATCCAGGACCCGCATGACGTTGGTTTTTTCTTCTTTTTTGGACATGATGATTTTCCTCATTTCTATTGGGGGAAATTTCGCCCTGTGGGGCGAGTTCCTTTTCCGCGTGGAAAAGGAACCAAAAGACGCTGGGGGAATTTACAGGGGCAAACTTCGTTTGCCATGTTAAATTCCCCCAGACCCCCGTTTACGGGGGGTATCCCTTTTAGAGGGCAGGGTCCTCCCGGCGCGCAAAACCAGGAGTGCTTGGGTGTGTTTCCATCCGGGCCCACAGGGGCCCTGAGATTGTAAAATTTGCCGCTGCTGCGGTTCAATTTCTGCGCCTGGGTTTGCCGAACCAACGTTCCCGGTGCGGAATTTGCCGTCGGGCGGCGCTCCCTAAAGCCTGCCTTCCCCCTTGTAGGGGAAAGCATTGGCGGGCGACCGCAAGGGTCGCCCCTACGCATTTTGAAGAACGTGCGCAGTAACCTGGAACCACGGGCCGGTCTGGGACCGGCCCCTACGGCGTTGGACGAAAGGCATCCGAATCCCGGCGGGAGGTCCAAGGGCCTCCCCTGCGGATTTTCAAGAATGTGTATGCAAATGGGGAAACGTGGGCGGCCCAGGTGTTCCGCCCCTACGACAAACAGGAGCCGTTCCAGGTCATGCCGTCCCTCTGAGCCGCAATTGAGCCAAAACACGCCAAAAGGCGCGCTTCCAACCGGTGGAGTACCGCCCGAAGGTTACTGTACCCTCAGCGGCAGCGGTAATAGAAAGGAAACCAATCTCTTGTCCACCCGCGCCTTTGCGATGACCGCCAAGTTTTCCGCATTGGTGGCCTCCGTAACGGGGGTCCGGGGGAAAGCCGGCATGGCGAACGAAGTTCGCCCCTGCGGCGTCCCCCGGCGATCCTTTGGTGACTTTCCCATCGCTGGGAAAGTCACTCGCCCCGCAGGGCGAAACACCCCAAAACAAGCCAGAGAAGATTACTTTCCTCGCAATTCGATAATCTGATCTCTCAGAGAAGCTGCCAGCTCGAACTCCAACATCTTGGCCGCCTCTTTCATGGCCTTCTCCAGCCGGGCGATCTCGGCGGCCTTCTCCTGTTTGGTCATGGCCTTGACCCTACCCTGGCGCTCGTCGGAGGCCACGTCCTCGGCAGTGGCGGAGATCTCCAGCAGCTCCCGCACCGACTTGACCACCGTCTTGGGGGTGATGCCGTGGGCCTTGTTGAAGGCATCCTGCTTCTCCCGGCGGCGCTCGGTCTCGTCGATGGCCCGGCGCATGGAGGGGGTGATGGTGTCGGCGTACATGACCACCATGCCGTCGGCGTTCCGGGCCGCCCGTCCGATGGTTTGGATGAGGGAGGTCTCAGAGCGGAGGAAACCCTCCTTGTCCGCGTCCAGAATGGCCACAAGGGACACCTCGGGCAGGTCCAGGCCCTCCCGCAGGAGGTTGATGCCCACCAGCACGTCGAAGGTTCCCAGGCGGAGATCCCGGATGATTTCCATACGCTCGATGGTGTCGATGTCATGGTGCATATACCGCACCTTGATGCCGGTGTTCTGGAGGTAGGCGGTCAGGTCCTCCGCCATCTTCTTGGTGAGGGTGGTGACCAGCACCCGCTCGTGGCGCTCTGTGCGCTGGTTGATCTCCCCAATCAGGTCGTCGATCTGCCCCTCCACTGGCCGCACTTCGATTTTGGGGTCCAGCAGGCCGGTGGGCCGGATGACCTGCTCCACGATCTGGCCGGAGCGGGTGCGTTCGTACTCCCCGGGGGTGGCGGAGACGTACACCACCTGGTTGAGCCGCTGCTCAAACTCCTCAAATTTCAACGGGCGGTTGTCATAGGCACAGGGGAGACGGAAGCCGTAGTCCACCAGGGTGGTTTTCCGGGCCCGGTCCCCGTTGTACATGGCCCGCACCTGGGGGAGGGTAACGTGGCTCTCGTCGATGAATAGGAGGAAGTCCTTGGGGAAGTAGTCCAGCAGAGTGTGGGGCGGGGAGCCGGCGGGCCGCCCCTCGATGACCCGGGAGTAGTTCTCGATGCCGGAGCAATAGCCCAGCTCCTGCATCATTTCGATGTCGTACATGGTGCGCTGCTTGATGCGCTGGGCCTCGATGAGCTTTCCCTCCCCCTCGAAGAAGGCCACCCGCTCCTCCAGCTCCTTGTAGATCTCCTGGACGGCGGCGTCCATCTTCTCCTTGGGGGTGACGTAGTGGTTGGCGGGCCAGATGGGGATGTTGTTCAGGCGGCGGATAGGGGTTCCGGTGACCACGTTGATCTCAGAAATGCGGTCGATCTCATCCCCGAAGAACTCCACCCGGATAGCCGTGTCCTTCCAGTAGGCGGGCCACACCTCCACCGTGTCCCCACGGACCCGGAACATGTTGCGCTCGAAGGCGATGTCATTGCGCTCATATCGGATAGCCACCAGGCGCTTTAAAAGCTCGTCCCGCTCGATGGTCATGCCCACCCGGAGAGCCACCATCATCTTCTCAAAGTTTTCCGGCTCGCCCAGACCGTAGATGCAGGACACGGAGGACACCACGATCACGTCCCGCCGCTCCAGCAGAGAGGCGGTGGCGGACAGGCGCAGCCGGTCGATCTCCTCGTTGACGGCGGAGTCCTTCTCAATGAAGGTGTCCGTGTGGGGGATATAGGCCTCCGGCTGGTAGTAGTCGTAGTAGGAGACGAAGTATTCCACCGCGTTATGGGGGAAAAACTCCCGGAACTCCGCACACAGCTGGGCGGCCAGGGTCTTGTTGTGGGCCAGCACCAGGGTGGGGCGCTGGACCTGCTCAATGATTTTGGCCATGGTAAAGGTCTTGCCCGAGCCGGTGACCCCCAGCAGCGTCTGCTCGTCCAGCCCCATCTCAATGCCCCGGGACAGGGCATCGATGGCCTCCGGCTGGTCGCCGGCGGGGGTATATTCGGAAACCACTTCAAATTTCGGCATCCCTGCGCCTCCCATCCTTCTAGGCCTTGCTTGAAAAATGTCAACATGCCCCGACAACGGGGCTTTTTCCGCCATATTGCGTTGATTTTCCTTGCAATCCACCAAGGATTGCTCAGACGGTCAAAAAGCCTTTCACTGTAAGGTTTCGGAGGGAAAGATAGTGTGAAAGAAAACCGTCAGGGTTGTCTTTCACGTGCAATCGCCCCACTTTTCAGAACGTTTTGACGTTCTGAAAAGTGCTGTCAGCTTGTCGAAAAGACTTTTTCGATAAGCTGTGCTGCGTCAAATCGCCTTATCTGGCGAAAAAATCCCTCGCCGTTGGGCACATTTCCAATTTTCAAACAAGGCCTTTCTTGAATTCACCTTATTGTATCAGAACGCATGTTCCATGACAAGACCAGTTTGCTCCCCTTCAAAGGAAATTTGAAGAGGAGCAAATAAGGATACTACACAAAACTCAGATTCCGCCGGCGTTCGCTTTCCTTCATGGAGACCATGTCCCCGTCCACGAACACCAGGTGGTCCACCAGCTCGATGCCGATGGGGGCCAGGGAGGCCCGGAGCACGTCGGTGGTCAGCCAGTCCGCCTGGGAGGGGAGGGCAAGGTTGCTCACATGGTTGTGGGCCACATAGATGCGCACCGCCCGCAGGCCGATGGCCTCCTCGGCGATGCGCCGGGCGTTCATTTCCGCCATCTGGATGCTGCCCTCGGCCACCTTCCGCACCCCCAGCACCTGGCGCTTGCCGTCCAGACACAGGACATAGACCATCTCATTCCGGGCGCCGAAGAAGTAGGGCTCCAGCCAGGGGTAGGCGTCCTCCGGGGAGTTGACCACTCCGCTCAGCCGGGTGCGGGAACCCTGATACCGGCCCAGCACCGCCGGGAGCATCCGGAGGAACACCGCCGTGTGCTCCCCCACCCCCTTTACCTTCTTCAGTTCCTCCGCCGAGGCGTCCAGCACCCCGGCCAGAGAGCCAAACCGCTCGATCAATTCGTGGGCCAGGCCGTTCACGTCCCCCTGGGGGATGGTGTAGAACAGGAGCAGCTCCAGCACCCGGTGGTCGGGCCAGCCCTCCAGGCCCCGGGCCAGAAATTCCGCTTTCATCCGCTCCCGGTGTCCGGTGTGGTGATGTTTCGGTTTATCCGCCATGGGACCCCCTCCTTTTCCAAAGTGCGTGCTGCCGTGCGGGGCCTCAGACCAAAATCAGCGCCGCAACAATGCCCCCGAACGAGAGACAGGAGTAAAGCAGGTATTTCGCGCTTTTGCCCGTGTCCTGAGTTCGGATCGCGGTAATCAGAAAGCCGGGGAACAGAAAGGCCAGTGCAATGGCCCCATAGCCCAGGAGCGCCTCCAGCATCTCCAGTTCACCCCTTGGCCCCGTACTGCTCCAGATAGGCTTCCATCTTGGTTTTCATATTGTCGTCGATATAGACCTTGCCGCCGATAGGGTTGTTGTGGAGGAAGTCGATGACCTCCCGGACGGTGACGATGGGGAAGACCTGGATGCCGTAGTCCTGGCGCAGCTCGTCCAGGGTGGAGCACTCCCGGGTGCCCCGCTCCATCCGGTCCACGCTGACGA
>CALWWF010000108.1 GCA_944385165.1 uncultured Oscillospiraceae bacterium | reverse complement strand
GGCCTGCTGGATCTGGGCCTGCTGGCCGAGCCGGTGAACATCGGCCGGTATTCCTTCCTCCGGATGCCCGGCCGGGATCGCTGGGGGGTGTGGGTTCACCGGGATTCCCCGCTGGCCCGGCGGGAGGGCGTGACACCGGAGGAGCTGCTGGGCATCCCACTGCTGCTGGCGCGGCGGGAGGAGGTGCGCAAGGAGCTGGCCGGCTGGTTCGGGGACTCCTTTGACCGCCTGGAAATCGCCGGCACCTTCAATCTGATCCTCAATGCCGCTAACATGGTGCGCAACGGGGTGGGGGCCGCCCTCGGCTTTTACATCGGCAATCTGTCCGACGAGCTGCGCTTTGTGCCCCTCTCTCCGCCGCTGGAGACGGGCACCGTCCTGGTGTGGAAGAAGGATCAGGCCTTCTCACCGGCGGCTGCGGCCTTCCTTCAAGGACTCAGGCATGCGGAGTAGGCATTTTTCAGCATACAGCAAAAGTATTATACATTGCTGTAAATTGCGTCTAAAATGTAGGTATCCCAAAGGGGTACCTGCATTTTTCTTTTGGCAGGAACGACAGCCTGACAGGCCGTGAGGCCCCGCCGCGTGAAGCGCGGCGATGATCCTCCCGTGCTGGAAATGCGCCCGGGTAGAGCCGAGCAGAAAGGATGAAGGAACATGAGTGAATTTCAGGAGATTTTTCCGAGAGGCGGCGAGAACACCGCTTTTGCCCGGTATTTTGTGGGCAAAAGCTATCTGAATATGCTCTCCACAGAGCAGGTGCCCATCGGCAACGTGACCTTCGAGCCGGGCTGCCGGAATAACTGGCACATCCACCGGGCGGCCCGGGGCGGCGGTCAGATTCTGCTGGTCACCGCCGGCCGCGGCTGGTATCAGGAGTGGGGCAAGCCCGCCCGGGCCCTCCGGGCCGGCGATGTGGTAAACATCCCCGCCAATGTGAAGCACTGGCACGGCGCGGCCAGGGACAGCTGGTTTGCCCATCTGGCCGTGGAGGTGCCCGGGGAAGAGACCGCTAACGAGTGGCTGGAGCCGGTGAGCGACGCCGATTACAGCCAGCTGGACTGAGGGAGGGACTTGCCATGGAGCGCAGAGGACGGACAGAGGAAAAGGTGCAGGAGCTGTTTCACACACCTGCCGCTGGGGATGAGGGAACTGATCCGGAGTTCATGCAGATCCTGCAGAACTATATCTTCGGTGATGTGTGCTATACCGGAAGCCTGGACAACCGGATGCGGGAGCTGGTAACCATCACCGTGCTGGCCGCGGTTCAGGCGCTGCCACAGCTGAAGGCCCATCTGGGGGCCTGCCTGCATGTGGGCTGTACGCCGGTGGAGCTGCGGGAGGCGGTCTATCAGTGCGCCCCCTTCCTCGGTTTTCCCCGGACGCTGAACGCCATCACTGTTCTGAACGAGGTGCTCACGGAACGGGGGATAACCCTTCCGCTGCCCAGGCAGGGGACGCTGACATCTGAGCAGAAGCGGTATGAAAAGGGCTCTGCCCTCCAGCCGCCCGCCTGCGGGGATGCGCTCAGGGAGCGCTGTGCCCGGCTGCCCGGCGGGTTTGCCCAGGCGGTGCCCCGTTTCCTCACGGAACTGTCCGGGGACTTCGCCACCCGCTCCGGCCTGGACGGCAGAACCCGGGAACTGCTCACCGTCGTCCTCCTGGCTGCTCTGGGCGGGGCGGCGGCACAGCTGAAAGACCATGTGCGCGGCGCCCTGGCGCTGGGCAGCACCCGGGAGGAGCTGGTGTGCGCGCTGGTTCACGCCAGCGCCTACATGGGTTCGCCCCGCCTATTCAGCGCGCTGGACGCGGCCGGTGAACTGCTGGAGGAGCCGTAAATCAGCCAGCACAGCCCCCCTTATCTGGAGCCGATCTCCGGATGAGGGGGGCTCTTTTTATGCGAAAAATTTTTGGAAAGAGGGGTGCTTTTTAACAAAACGAAAACAATCCTGTGTTAAGGTAAGGCTGTATTCCCGAAGAAGACTTTTTCAGAAGGTGGTAGAATGGACAGGCATCTGCTGAAACGCGGCATTGCGGGCTTGAGAGCCGGAAGCAGCAAAATCAACGGCTCCTACAGCGCCTCCGCAAGCCGAACCCTACACCTGGCAGGGGTTTCCGGCGCGGGAAACATTCTGCTGGGGCTTGGCAAGATCCTGTCCGGCATCCTCTCCCTGTCGGCCTTCGTCTGCGTCAACGGGCTCTATACGCTGGGGATGGTGCTGGCGCGCTACTGTGCGCTGGCTGGCGCCGTCCGGACGCAGGATGCGAAGCAGCAGTCTGTCTACTACCGCAGGTCAGGCATGATTTTAATTGCCGCCAGCCTGCTGTATATCGGCTGCTCGGCCTGGAATGTCTTCCACCCCAGAGAGGTTTCCTACCACATGTATGTGGCCCTTGCCATCGCCACCTTCACCTTCGCGGAAATCGGCATCAATCTGTACGGCATGCTGACAAACCGGGGGAACCGCACCCCGCTGGTTCACGCCATCAAGACCATCAACCTGGCGGCCGCCCTGATCTCCCTGGTTCTGACCCAGTCCGCGCTCCTCTCCTTTGCCGGGGACGGGAGGCATGATCCGGCGGTAAACGGGCTGATGGGCCTGCTCAGCGGAACCTGCGCGGTGCTGCTGGGGATATTCATGCTCTGGCGCATCGGCAGGCTGGAGCACAGAGAAAACCATGAAAAGGGGGACGACTGCCATGATCCGGATACTTGTGGTTGATGACGATCCAAAGCTGACCCAGGCGGCCTGCACCTATCTCAACGACAGCGGCTATGAGGCCAAGGGCTGCCTCAGCGCGGAGGCGGCCTATGATGCCATGTACAGCCAGCTCTATGATCTGATCATCTCGGACATCATGATGCCCGGCACCGACGGCTTTGCATTTGCGGAGACCGTCCGGAGGCTCAACCGGACAATTCCCATCCTGTTTGTGTCGGCGCGGGATGATCTGCAGGCCAAGCAGAAGGGCTTTGACCTGGGCATTGACGACTACATGGTGAAGCCCATCGACTTCAGCGAGCTGCTCATGCGGGTGCGGGCGCTGCTGCGGCGGGCCAACATTGAGGCCAGCCGGAGGCTGACCGCCGGCGGCCTGGTGCTGGACGCGGACGGGCTGACCGCTGTCCTGGACGGGGTGGAGATCCCGGTGACCACCCGGGAGTTCAACATCCTCTACAAGCTGCTGTCCTACCCGAACCGCACCTTCTCCCGCTCCCAGCTGATGGATGAGTTCTGGGGGGTGGAGAGCGACACCAGCCTGCGGGCGGTGGATGTGTACATCACCAAGCTGCGGGACAAGTTTTCCGCCTGCCCGGGCTTTGAGATCAAGACGGTTCGGGGGCTGGGCTATAAGGCGGTGCTGAAATGAGCAGAGAAAAACGGCGGCAGGTCTCCCGGTTTCCAAGGTCTCTCTTCGCCCTCTATTTCCTTACACTGCTGCTCATGTCCGGGATCCACATGGGGTTGGTCGTTCTGATCGACGAATATCATTGGCACAGCATTATTCAGGTTCTGATCCCGACCCTCTATTGGGGCCTGGTGGCGGCTGCCCTCACCTTATTTACCCGGCATCAGATTGTAAAGACCTATGACCGGCCCATGAAGGAACTGGCCAAGGCGGCTCAGAGGGTAGCGCAGGGGGACTTTTCCGTCTACATCCCACCGCTGCATACCACAAACCGCCACGACTATCTGGATTTGATGTTTCTGGACTTCAACAAAATGGTGGCGGAGCTGGGGAGCCTGGAGACCATGCGCACCGACTTTATCGCCAATGTATCCCACGAGATCAAGACCCCCCTGGCAGCCATTCAAAATTACGCCCAGCTGCTTCGGCGACCCAGCCTGACGAAAGAAGAACAGGAGAACTATATCTCCGCCATTTTAGGCAGCACCCGCCGGCTGTCCTCCCTGGTGACGAACATCCTAAAGCTCAATAAGCTGGAGAGCCAGCAGATCGTCCCTCGTTTCCAGCCCTATGACCTGTGCGGCCAGCTGAGTGAATGCGCCATGAGTTTTGAGCCGGTCTGGGAGGAAAAAGAGATCGACTTTGAGGCGGATATTGAGGACCGGGCAATGGTATATGGAGACGCCAGTCTGCTGGAGCTGGTGTGGAACAACCTGCTGTCCAACGCCTTCAAATTCACAGAGCCGGGCGGGACCGTGATGCTGCGGCAGACCTCCGACGAAACGCACGTCACCGTCTCCGTGTCAGATACCGGCTGCGGGATCTCCCCGGAGGCACAAAAGCACATCTTCGACAAGTTTTATCAGGGGGATACCTCCCACGCCACGGAAGGGAACGGGCTGGGCTTGGCACTGGCCCTGCGGGTCCTGCAGCTGATGAACGCCACCATTCAGGTGGACAGCGCCGAAGGGCATGGCACGACCTTTACCGTGCGGATCCCCACGGAACAAACCAGGAAGGAAAGCAGTTGATAGGATGAGTGAAGTTCAAAATCCCAATGTAGGACATATCGGATATGAGTACCGGGAGATCACGGTCCCCAGGGAGTTGTCCTCCCTGTGTCTGGACAGCTACCCCTGCTTTGGCTGGGAATCGGACCCCAATCATGAGGCCGAGCAGGTCGACCGCTCCACATGGAATTTCCGTGGAGGCCGGCCCGGGAAAAAGGATGTGGTGACGCTGTATTTTCGCAGGAAACGCAGTATCTGCAACAAGGCGGAGCTGACCCGGCTCCAGCGAAATTTTGACAGCTGTGTGGCGGAACTGCAGGCGCTGGAGCAGTCTAAGACCGCAGTCAGCCTCATGGCCGCGCTGACGATCGGGATCATCGGCACGGCCTTTATGGCGGGCTCCACTTTTGCGGTCACGGCGCAGCCGCCAATCATCTGGCTGACGATTTTGCTGGCCATTCCAGGTTTGACCGGCTGGATCGTCCCGGTGTTTCTTTACCGGAGCGTTCTCCGAAAAAAGACAGCGGAGATCGATCCCCTGAAGGAACAGAAATATGACGAGATCGACCAGCTGTGCGAAAAGGGCAGCCGTCTTTTATATTGATTCGGCAAGGAAAGATGGGCCGGACACCGATTTTGGTGCCGGCCCATCTTTTCATTTAGAGCCCAAATCCCGCCAGAAGCGGGAAAATATGATTGTCAGCAAGCAGAGAAATGGAGGCCATGCACAAGTCCCCTCGCCCTCACGCAATCTGTCCATTTCAATCTCTCTCGCACACGGTCAGCGCCTGTATATAAAAATCTGATTTTAATATTACAGAAACACAATTCAAGCATTGAGCAAATAAATCCCCTTTATGATAACACCATCAAGAGGACACAGCTGTTTCCCGAGAACAAATCAAATCAAATCAAATGACATCCTGCGGACCTGTGCATAAGGTCCGAATCTTTATTGGCATGAACATCATCTTGAAAGGAGTTATTGCGCAATGAACGAGAAAGAAAACAGCTATGTGGGCTTTGAGTATCTGGAGATCCCCGCAAAGTGCAGCATGGAGTCCCTGTATGTGGACAGCTATGAGAATTTCGGCTGGTCCTACGAGGGAAACGTCACCCAGGAGGGCAGCGACCGTGTCACGCTGAAATTCAAGCGGGACCGAAAACTCCGGAACAAGGCGGAGCTGACCCGGCTCCAGCGGCAGTTTGAGGCCTGCGCACATGAGATTGAGACCCTGGAGCGGTCCCGGACCACCGCCGCCACCATCGCCGCCTTCTCCACCGGCCTGGTGGGGACCGCCTTCCTGGGCGGGGCTATGTTCGCCTACCTGGCGGAGATACTGCCCTTGATGGTGGTGCTGGCGATCCCCGGTTTCCTCGGGTGCATCATGCCATGGTTCTGCTATCAGAAACTGCGCCGGAAACGGGAGGCGCAGATCGCCCCCCTGATCGACCAGAAAAACGACGAGATCTATGCCATCTGCGAACAGGGCTGCCGCCTGCTGAACGCTTAAATAGAAGGAGGAAGAAACCATGCGTAAAATTGTGATTGGCTCCTTGGTGCTGTCCGGCGTGGCCGCCATCGCCGCTGCTGTGGTATGCCGCCGCAGGCAGCAGCGGGATTGGTATTGACGCACAGCGCCGGGAACAGACGTCAGATGAAGATCTGGGAAAACTATGCGCCAAATCTCGATTTTAAAGACTTTGATTTTAATATTTCATAAACACGATTCAAATATAAGGCACATAAAAGAGCGGTAATTTATCCCATGTCGATGGGCGAGAGCCCAAAGAAGAAAATACTTAGGGAGGAAATTCATTATGAAGAAAAGCAGCTTTGTTGCGCTGATTCTGGGAACCATTGGCGTCGTGTTCTTTGCACTGGGTATGTGCATGGCGCTGCTGCCCGAGTGGGACATGTTTAACCAGGGCATTGTCTGCGGCGTCATCGGTCTGGTGGTTCTGCTGATCACTGTGATGATCTGGCGGAAGATGGAAGGCAAGGCGCCTATCAAGCTCAACGCAAAGACCGTGGGCGCCGTTGTGGTCGGTGTGCTGGGCGCCCTGCTCCTGGGCGTGGGCATGTGCCTGTCCATGGTTTTCGGCAAGATGGTGCTGGGGATCGTGATCGGCGTTGTGGGCATCGTGGTTCTGCTGATGCTGATCCCGCTGATCAAAGGCGTCCAATAATCCTGCACGGCTGCATACCACAGATCGAAAGGGTTCACAGGCGTTTGTTTCCCTGTGGGTCCTTTTTGAACCTCAGAACAGGAACGTCTTTTCTCTGTTTTCCATATTCCGCAAACGATATTCAAGCATAGAAACCGCCTTGGACGCAGAAAAGGCGCGGACCGCTATGACAATGGATAAGGACCTATGGAAGTAAAAAGAAGAGATGGAGCGAAAGTACGGTAAGACTGCTATTCTGAAGGTCCTGAATTTTGGGGCGCCACCGCCAAAGAGCGAAACCAACAGATTGGAGGGCATCAGGTATGACCGGGCCGTACGGCGCATCAGCCTGCCCCAGCCTATCCATGTCTTTTTCATATGGATCAACATAAAAAATAGGTATTAGACATAAATCGGCCAATCCCCTATAATAGAGATAGCTTGAAACACAGCTCCGCTCCCAACGGGGACCACAGCCCCCGGGCGCGTTTTAAAAAGGGGGAATCTTAAATGCAGTATACAAAGCTCGGCAGTTCCGACCTGACCGTCTCCCGCATCTGCATGGGATGTATGGGCTTCGGCGACGCCAAAAACGGACAGCACAGCTGGACCTTGGATGAGGAACACTCCCGAGAGATCATCCGGCGGGGTCTGGAGCTGGGGGTGAACTTCTTCGACACCGCCATTGGCTACCAAAGCGGCACCAGCGAGCAGTATGTGGGCCGGGCCCTCCGGGATTTCGCAAAACGGGAGGATGTGGTGGTAGCCACCAAATTTCTTCCCCGGACCCAGGAGGAGATCGCCACGGGCATTTCCGGCCAGCAGCACATCGAGAATATGGTGAACACCAGCCTGAAAAATCTGGGGCTGGACTACATCGACCTGTATATCTACCACATGTGGGATTATGAGACCCCCCTCTATGACATTATGGACGGCCTCAACCGGATGGTGCAGGCGGGAAAGGTTCGGTATATCGGTATTTCCAACTGCTTCGCCTACCAGCTGGCCAAGGCCAACGCCCTGGCTGAGAAGGAGGGATTTTCCAAGTTTGTCTCCATCCAGGGCCACTACAACCTGATTTTCCGGGAGGAGGAGCGGGAAATGGCCAAGCTGTGCGCCGAGGACAACATTGCCATGACCCCCTACAGCTCTCTGGCCGGCGGCCGCCTGTCCAAGCATCCGGGAGAGACCTCCAAGCGTCTGGAGGAGGACAGTTACGCCAAGTTTAAATATGACGCCACCGCCCAGCAGGACCAGGTCATCATCGACCGGGTGGCGGAGCTGGCAGACAAGCGGGGCGTCTCCATGACGGAGGTATCCCTGGCCTGGCTGCTGTCCAAGGTGACTGCCCCGGTGGTAGGGGCCACCAAGCTCCGCCACATTGAGGGAGCTGCCAAGGCCGTGGAGCTGGAACTGACGGCGGAGGAAATGGACTATCTGGAGGAGCCCTATGTCCCCCACAAATTGGTGGGCGTGATGGCTCAGAACACCCCGGCGTCCGCCAAAGAACAGCATGTGTGGTCCACCGGCAGCCAGAACATGGAACAATAAGCGGACAAAGTGGGACCTGTCAGACTGGCCGCCCGGCTCTCTGCGGCGGATTTCCGCTTTTCCGACTGCTCAATCATATCCACGATCTTGTCATAGCGGCTGCCGCCGGACTAGGCCGTGACGGAAAGGACGCACTCCCCCTCCTCCGTTTTGCGCCAGACCCGGTCGATGTTCAAGGACATGCTCCGGGCCAGATCGTCCACCGATTTTTTGTGGGTCCATTCCTCCAGCAGCTCTCCCAGCCCCAGCAGGAACATCACCGAGCCGGCGGTGGCGTGGGTATGCCCGCATGGTGCGGCTCCAGTCCGAAAGCCAGAACTGGACGTTGGGGTAACGTAGCGGCGCAGCGCCATAAAGGCAGCGGCCTTCGACCAATTGCTGTTGAGTCGAAAGCCGCTGCTTTTTATTTCTTCCAATGCAGCAAGAGGGCAGAATTGACAATGACAAGGACGGAACCGGCATTGTGGACCAGCGCCCCTACCACAGGATTTAACACGCCTGTTATGGCCAAAATGATCGCAGCAAAATTCAGAGTCATCGAGAACGTGAGGTTGCACTTTATCGTGGTCATCATCCGCCTCGCCAACCACAGCAGGTGGGGCAACTCACGAATTTTATCGTTGATGAGGACAATATCTGCCGCATCCACTGCGATGTCGCTGCCGATCCCGCCCATCGCAATCCCAACGTAAGCCCTTTTCAGCGCGGGCGCGTCGTTGATCCCGTCCCCGATCATGCACACATACTTCCCGGCTTTTTGATACTCCTCAATGTGCCGCAGCTTATCTTCCGGGAGACAGTTGGCGTAAATTTCGCTGATTCCCAGCTGGGCCGCCACATAACCTGCGGCGCTTTCATGGTCGCCGGTCAATAAAATCGGCGCCACTCCAATGGCTTTTATTTTCTGAACGGTATCCCAAGCCTCCTCCCGCGGGGTATCCGACAGTGCGATAAACCCCGCCTGTCTTCCATCAACGGCTACATAGGTGACGGTGCATCCCCTCTCAAGATACTCCTTCGCCTGCATCTCTTCCTGTTCCGTCAATTTGACACAATTTCCCGCAAGCAATTCCGCATTGCCCGCAACCACTCGGTGTCCGTCCACAGCCGCCGCCACGCCCCGTCCCGGCACCATCTGAAAGGAAGCGGGCTGGGGAATCTCTTCGGAGCGCTGACTCTGATAGCTGGTTACGATCGCCTTTCCCAGTGGATGCTCCGAACGCAGTTCGGCGCTGGCGGCAATCTTATACAAGTCCTCTCCATCCCAGCCGTCACAACTGCTCACCACCGCGGCCACCTGCGGCGTTCCATGGGTCAATGTCCCTGTTTTGTCAAATGTCACATGGGTGACCCGCGCAAGCCGCTCCAAAGCGTCCCCCTGACGGACAAGGAACCCATGCTTCGTCGCATTGCCAATCGCCGCCATGATTGCCGTCGGGGTGGCCAAGACAAGGGCGCACGGGCAGAACACCACCAGGATCGTAACCGCCCGAATGATTTCACCGCTGATCAGCCATGTCAGCACAGCGGATGTCAGCGCTATCACAACGATCCAGGTGGCCCAGCGGTCGGCAATGCCCACAATCTTTGCCTTTCCGGCGTCCACAGACTGAACCAGCCGGATCATGCGCTGAATGGAGCTGTCTTCTCCGACTTTTGCCGCTTCCATATCAAAAGAGCCAAATTGATTCACCGTACCGCTGGAGACGCTGTCCCCCACCGTCTTATCCACCGGAAGAGATTCCCCTGTCATCACCGACTGATCCACGGAGGTGCTGCCGGAGCAAATGATCCCATCCACTGGGATCGTCTCGCCGGGCAATACCCGCAAAATGTCTCCGATTTGAACCTGCTCCGCCGGAACGATCTTTTCTTCGCTCCCCGTCACCACGCGGGCCGTGCGCGGGGTCAGGTGTACCAGCTTTTCGATCCCAGCCCTGGCCTTGGCCACAGTCAGTTCCTCCAGCAGAGCACCCAGCTGCATAATAAACGCCACTTCCCCCGCCGCAAAGATTTCTCCGATCAGGACCGAAGCGACCAGAGCAATGGAGACCAGCACATCCGCCTTGATGTCAAACTCCGTGATCAATCCGACCATAGCCTCCAAAAGAATCGGAACCCCGCACAAAATGATGGCAACCCAGGCGAGATCGAACCCCAGCGGCGCAGCCGAAAACAAACTCGCTGCCAGAGCAATGCCTGAAATCGCCAAACAAACAATGTCCTTTTTTATCCCGCCCAACGCAAGGACCTTCTCCAATGCCCGCATCAGAAAGACACTCCCTTCATATACCTATATAGGTATAGGTATATTATACGCATAGGGGTATGGGTTGTCAATGTGCAAAGAAAAACCGGCCCATGTTTCAGGCCGGCTGTTCCGCTGTCTTTATTTCATATTAGCAAACCGCTCTACGGCCTTGGTAAAATTGGCGATCGTCTGGTCCGCATCCCCATGCTCGATCCCATCCCGCACACAGTGTTTGATGTGGCCTTCCAACACCACCTGTCCCACTTTATGCAGGGCAGACTTTGCCGCGTTGATTTGCGCGAGAATATCCTCACAGGGGACGTCTTCCTCCACCATTCGGTCAATGGCCTGTACCTGGCCCACAATTTTTTTCAGACGGCGGTGAAGATTCTCCGCATCCATACACTGTCTCATTCCCGCTCAACCTCCCGATCATACTGTAAGGGATCCGTATCTTCTTTCCTATTATCCGTTGCCCAACCTGTTTTGTCAAGGCCGGGGCCCAGAAGCGCTGCCACGTCCGCCCGCGCTCGATTTATATTTTTTGCTTGACAGGACTGCCTTTCTATGGTATTATTCTATCTGCCTCTGAGTGACAAGACGAGGAGAGATGTCCGAGTGGTTTAAGGAGCCGGTCTTGAAAACCGGTGACTCGTTAAGAGCCGTGGGTTCGAATCCCACTCTCTCCGCCACTTTTTTGGGCATAATAAAAGCTGTAGCCATGCAGAAGTACCCAAGTGGCTATAAGGGGCTCCCCTGCTAAGGGAGTAGGCGGGTAATACCGTGCGGGGGTTCGAATCCCCCCTTCTGCGCCAAGTAAAACCCTTGTGATCCCAATGGATTACAAGGGTTTTTGCTTTCCCTGGAAAAGAGCAGAAATCCCAGATACTGGTTCTAGGTCAACTTTTAGGTCAACAAACCCGTGAAAGTCATTGAAATACAAGGAAGGAATGAGGTCAATGGCTATGGTTTATCCGGTAAAAAAGGGTTGTCGGATCTTCTCCTATCAATTTCAAGGCCTATTTGGGAAAAGACGAGAACCAGAAGCAATTTTTCCGCTGTATGACAAAGATCCCACCTGAAGGGCTCCCTGCGCCAAAACGGAACCGGCGGCTCACAGGGCGGCAATCAGTGGAAAGCGGAGCAGACCGCTCCCTCAAGTGGAGGCGGCGCCTCCCATAAAGGAGAATGGGTCGCGGACATCAAAGCAAGTCTTGCTAAGGAGAGCTTCCGGCAGGAATTGGTGGAGATCTGCCAGAAACAGACTCAGAGCCGCAGTGCGCTGAACAAGGATGCCCGCGCCGTGATGGATCGGAAGAAAAGCAAAACTTGAGAAATCTGTATGGGTATGATACCATAAACAAAACAGAGGGGAGGGCACGCGGCATGGAGCTTCGGACGCTGCGCTATTTTTTGGCAGCGGCCAATGAGGAAAATATCACCCGGGCTGCAGATATCCTTCATGTGACCCAACCTACCCTGAGCCGCCAGCTGATGGATCTAGAGCGGGAACTGGGTACAACGCTGATGCACCGGGGAAAAAAGGGCATGACGCTTACCGATGATGGTCTCTTTTTCCGCCAGCGAGCGGAGGAAATCGTAGAACTTGCGGATCGTTTGGAACAGGTTTTTGTGGAGCGGAATGCGGAAGTGAGCGGAGTTATCTCCATCGGAGCCACAGAGTCGGTGGGAAGCCGCCTGTTTGCCAAACTAATCAAGCAGTTTTCTGATAAGTATCCCCAAGTAAAGTTCAACCTCTACAATGAGATGGCCGACTACATCAAGGAGCGCATGGACAAGGGATTCATTGATGTGGGGCTATTGCTGGAACCGGTGGATACCTCAAAGTACGACTTTCTCCGGCTCTCCCAGAAAGAGACCTGGGGCGTTCTGATGCGGGATGACCATCCTTTGGCTGACCATACTTTCGTTGTACCCGAGGAACTTGTACCGTATCCGCTGATCCTGCCCCTTCGCGAGCGCCCCCGAACAGAGATCTTAAATTGACTGAAACGGGATGAGAAGGATCTGTCTATCCCGCTTAGCTATACACTCCTCTCCAATGCAGTACTTCTGGTGGAAGAAGGGCTCGGTTGTGCCTTTTGCCTGGATGGAGCACTGGCAATCCACAGCAGTCCCCATTTGCGCTTTATCCCAATCAATCCGGAACATACCACCCGCAGTGTGCTGATTTGGAAGAAGGGTCACCTGTTTACCCCTGCAACCTCGCTGTTTATTCAAGAAATTAATCTGCTCCGGGCTAAGATGATATGATGTCCCCTGTGCCCTCAGTCTGCTGGACTGAGGGCGCTTTTACATACGTTTTTCGTATGGATTAATATAACCTGGTCTGTGTACCTCTTTGGAACCAGGCAGGGACATCTGGACAGCGGTCTGAAAGTTATCCTTGCTCTGGCGGCCATTGGGCTGATCTTCCTTATATTCTTGACCATCTTGATGACCAACCGCTTTCTCACCCGGTTCGTGGTCCGTAAGATCGAAGAACCGCTTGACCTGTTGAGCCAGGGGGCCCGCAGGCTGGGAGAGGGCGATCTGGACTACCGCATCGCCTATGCCGGGAAGGACGAGTTTGCTCCGGTATGCGCCGCCTTCAATGAGATGGCTATCCGCCTGAAGGAGTCTGTTGAGCGCACCCGCCGGGACGAGGAGAACCGGAAGGAGCTGCTTGCAGGTATTTCCCACGATCTGCGCTCTCCTTTGACCTCCATCCGCGCCTATGTGGAGGGTTTGCTGGACGGAGTTGCCAAAACAGAGGAGGCCAAACAGCGGTATCTCCGCACCATCCGCACCAAGGCGGAGGACATCGACCGGCTGGTGTCCCAGCTCTTTCTTTACTCCAAGCTGGATCTGGAGGGCGTGCCGCTGGAAATGCGGTCCCTCCGCCTGGACACTTTCCTCACTGCTTTCGTGGAGGAGTCGGCCTCGGACAGCCGAACCCGGGGAATGGAGCTTACAGCTGGCCCCCTGGCCCCGGTGACGGTCTCCGCCGACCCCGAGCAGCTGCACCGGGTACTCGCCAATGTCCTGGAGAACAGCATCAAATATAAGACCAAAGCGATAGGGCACTTTCGGATCACTCTGGAGGAAAACGGACATCTGGTTCTGGCAGATGACGGCCCGGGGGTCCCAGAAGAAGCTCTGCCCAAGCTGTTCGACGTCTTTTACCGCAGCGACCCGGCCAGGAAAAATCCCGCCGGGGGCAGCGGTCTGGGGCTGGCCATCGCCGCCAAGGCGGTGCGGGCCATGGGCGGCGCCATCCAGGCCTGCAGCGGCCCCGATGGTGGGCTGGCCATTGAAATCATGCTGCCAAAGGAGGAGAACCGCCATGCAGAAGATCCTGATCATCGAGGATGACGGAGACATCGCCGCTATTGAACGGGATTACCTGGAATTGGACAACTTTCAGGTGGAAATCGCCCCGGACGGACTGACTGGCCTGGACCGGGGACTCCACGGCGGCTTTGACCTGATCCTGCTGGACCTGATGCTGCCGGGGATGGACGGCTTTGCCCTCTGCCGCCGGCTGCGGGAGGAGACCGATATACCCATCCTCATGGTGACCGCCCGGCGGGAGGATATTGACAAGATCCGGGGCCTGGGGCTGGGGGCAGACGACTACATTGAAAAGCCCTTCTCCCCCAGCGTGCTGGTGGCCCGAGTTCGGGCCCACCTGGCACGGTACCAGCGCCTGACCGGCGGACAGAGGAGGGCAAAGCCGGAACTTCAGGCGGGCGGCCTGCGGCTGAACACGGAGACCCATCGGCTCTTTGTAGATGGGCAGGAGGTGGATCTGAAAAACAAGGAGTATGAACTGCTCCAATTCCTGATGCTTCACATCGACATCGTGTTCAGCCGGGAGGAGCTGTACGAGAAGATCTGGGGCCTGGACGCCATGGGGGACAATGCCACTGTGGCCGTCCACATCAACCGCATCCGGGAGAAGATCGAGCCGGACCCCAGCCACCCCCGGTACATCCAGACAGTATGGGGCGCGGGCTACCGGTTCAAAGGGCAGTAACGGGAAAGAAGGGAAAAACAATGTGGCTTCTGTTTGCAGCCGGCTCGGCCTTTTTCGCAGGCGTAACAGCGATTTTGGCCAAGTGCGGCATCCGGAAGACGGACTCCACGGTTGCCACCGCCATCCGCACCATCGTGGTTCTGATTTTCGCGTGGGTCATGGTATTGGTGGTGGGCTCCCAGGATCAGATCCAAAACATCGGCCAGACAACACTCTTGTTTCTGGTTTTGTCCGGTCTGGCTACCGGGGCCTCCTGGCTGTGCTATTTCAAGGCCCTCCAGATCGGGGACATCAACAAGGTGGTGCCCATTGACAAATCCAGCACGGTGCTCACCATCCTGCTGGCTTTTCTGCTGTTAGGGGAGCCCATTGGGCTGTTCCAGGGGATCGGCGTGGTGTCGATTTCCATTGGCACCTTCCTGATGATCGAGAAGAAACAGCAAGCGGAGCCCAGTGCGGCCTCGGGAAAAAGCTGGATGCTCTATGCCTTTGGCTCGGCTGTCTTTGCCAGCCTCACCGCCATTCTGGGCAAGGTAGGCATCCAGGGCGTGGAGTCCAATCTTGGGACCGCCATTCGCACCGGGGTGGTGCTGGTCATGGCCTGGGTCATGGTGCTGGTGACCGGCAAAGCCAAAGAGGTATGGCAGGTGTCCGGGCGGGAGCTGTCCTTTATCTGCCTCTCCGGCATCGCCACCGGGGCCTCCTGGCTGTGCTATTACCGGGCCCTCCAGGACGGCCCCGCCAGTGTGGTGGCCCCCATCGACAAGCTGAGCATTCTGGTCACCGTGGCGTTTTCCTATCTTGTATTCCACGAGAAGCTCACCGCCCGCTCCGGGTGGGGACTAGTACTCATCGTAACTGGGACATTGGCTATGCTGATTTCATGAAGAATTGGGGGGTCTATATGATGAAGTTCAAAACGATCGCAGCAGGTGCGCTGCTCTCTCTTTCTCTGTTCTCCCTGACCGCCTGCGGAAGCAGCCAGGCATATCTTTCCGGTGCGTATAGCACAAGCTACTACGGCACGGGCATCACCTATACCTTTTCGGAGGAGACCGTCACCACTCAGTTTTTTGTGGGGGGATTCCAAGTTGGGAGCTACGAGGGGACCTATTCTCTCAACGATGACAGGGACCAGATCACCTTCACCTTCGACACGAGCCAATTGCCTTCCGGCACTTCCCTGCCGGCGGGAATGACTTCTCTCGGCGGAACGTTTTCTTTCCAGCAGGGCGATGGTTATATTGTGATCGGGCAGGTTCGGTATGACCTCACCGAAGCGGATCCCGCTCCTTCCGGGCAGAATTCCACTCCGTCTTATACGGAAGGGGCGGATCCAGCGAAGGACAACGGCGGAGCAGCTCCCGCATCGCTCCAGCTGAACTTGCCGGAGGCATACTCCATTCAGTATAACGTTCATGAGGAATTTGGGGTAAGCCGTGATTATACCCTGATGATGACAAAGTGCGCAGACGGATATTTCTTTGATTTCGGGGATACCGGTGAACGCTATCTTTTTCTGCAGCTGGACAGCGGAAAATATCTGCAATACCAGTATGACGCCAATTCTGGCCAATACGCCCCATCTCTGCTGACGCCGGAGATCCAGCAGCAAATCGACGCCGGTGTGATGACCCTGGATATGGTGTCCATGGATGCCAGTGTTGTCTCAGGCTACGCCGCCCGCATCACCTCAAACTTTGATCTGTACCGGCTTTTTCCTCACGCCCTGCAGTATGTAGGGGATGAGACGGTCCTTGGCATACAGTGCCAGCAGTTTACCGCATCCTTCGCGGAACCCTGGGGACAGCAGAACGCTGCGGTCTGGGTCGATCCAGCCACCGGTTTGTGTATGAGGGCCGAATACCAATATCAGGCGCCAACCAGCATATCCGGAACCAGACAGTTGGAGTGCAGTCTATGGGAAACCGATCATATCACACTGCCGGTTGCTCCATAAGAGGCCGCTCCTCTGCAGACATATACATATTCTATAATAGGAATAGGCCCGGCCCGAAGTATTTTGTACGACTTCGGGCCGGCAACATTCTATGCGTTACGGGCAGGGTGACTCCCGGTATCTTGTGTTCAGTCCCCGCAATTGGGGAATATGTCTCAGTCCCAAGGCGCACAGCCGCTCGGCCAGGATTGCGGCAACAGACACCAGCAGCACCGCCGGAACTGTCCCGGGAAGCAGGGGCGGCAGGGACAGGATGGTGTGGAACAGCAGGACTGCACAGAAGAATCCTGCGGAAGCGGTGAGAAACAGAAATCTCCTCAGCGGAGTCAGCGGGAGACAGGATTTCAACAGCGCCTCCACTTCCACTGCGCCGATGACCAGGTAGAGGGCCAGCGGGATCTGGCCGGCGGGAAGGCCCAGTGCTCCGCCGCCCAGCAGCAGGGCCGCCGATGCCAGCAAAATTGCTGCGGCGTTGGGCAGGGCGCGGTGCAAAACAGAGGGCAGGAACCGCCCGGTGAGCTTCCGCCCGTCGGGGACAAAGGACTGGAAAAAGGCGGGATAGCCCTCGATGAACAAGTCGATCAGGGTCACCTGGATGGGGATGAGGGGGAAGGGCAGGTCGGCCAGTACACAAAATAGGGAGAGCAGGATGGAGTAGATGGTCTTGACGAAGAACACCCCTGCCACCCGGGTCATGTTGTTGACCACCCTGCGGCCCTCCAACAGGATGTGGGGCAGGGCGGTAAAATCAGAGTCCAGCAGCACCACCTGGGCCGCCTGCCGGGCAGCCTCACTGCCGTGGGCCATGGCGATGGAGCAGTCGGCCTTCCGCATGGCCAGGATGTCGTTCACCCCGTCCCCGGTCATGGCCACCCTGTGGCCCTGGGCCTGGAATGCCTGGACCAGCTGACGCTTCTGCTCCGGGGAGACCCGACCGAACACCGTGTATTTCCTGGCGGCCTGGCGCAGACCGTCCTCGGTGTCCACCTGGCTCATGTCCACCCAGGCAGAGGCGTTCTCCAACCCCGCCTTGGCCGCCACAGCCGCCGCAGCAGCCGGGTGGTCGCCGGAGATAACTTTCACGGATACGCCCTCCCGCCGGAAATAGGCCAAGGTATCCGCCGCCCCGGCCCGGATGGGGTCGGAGAGCACCAGGGCGGCCAGGGCGGCCATGTCAGGCAGGGGGCCATCCGGCTGAACGGTCTCCCTGGTGCGGGCCAGAAACAGCACCCGCTTGCCCCGCTGGATTTCAGCGCGCAGTTCTTTCGGGATCGCCGTGCCCGTCATGCGCTCGGGGGCACCTACTACCAGCGTGCCCAGTTCTGGGAAGGTCATGGCGCTCCACTTCCGTTGGGAGGAGAAGGGGATTTTGCTTGTCGGCTCCAGTGTGACGCCACCATCTGGGAAATAGTTTCGCATGGCCCGGAAGGTGGCGTTGTTGTCGTCGCTGTGGGCCAGGAATGTCCCCATCCACTCTCCCAGGGGGAGAGATGCGTCCTCCGCCAGCGGCACCAGCCGCTCCAAGCACATATTCCCCTCCGTGATGGTACCGGTCTTGTCCAAACACAGCACATCCACATGGGCCAAACTCTCCAGAGAGAACAGGTTCTGTACCAGTACCCGGGACTTTGCCAGCTTGGCCACCCCCACCGCCAGACTGACGGTGATCAGCAGCACCAGCCCCTTGGGGAGCATCCCCAGCAGGCCGGCGGCGGTGGTAGTCACCGATTCAAACAGCGGCGCACCCCGCAGGAAATATGCCTGCCAAAACAGGAGAAGTCCCAGAGGTGGAATCAGAAAGCCGGTGAAACGGGTCACCTGACCCATAGAGGTCAGCAGTTCCGAGTGGTTGGGCACCGCGGCTCTGGCCTCTTGGGTGAGCCGGGCGGCGTAATTGTCCGCACCGACTCGTTCCACCCGGGCCATACAGGCTCCGGAAACGACCACGCTCCCGGAGAACAGCTCCTCCCCCGGTGATTTCCGTACCGGGACGGACTCCCCAGTGAGCAGAGACTCGTCTGTTTCAATCTCACCTTCCAGTACCAAGGAGTCTGCTGGGATCTGCATCCCACTTTCCAGAGAAATCACATCTCCCAGCACCAGTTCTTCCACTGGAAGTTCCCGCAGTTCCCCGTCCCGCAATGCCCGAGCCTTGGGTGCGGTCAAGACAGCAATCTGCTCCACCAGTTTCTTGGCGTGGAGTTCCTGCGCGATCCCGATGACAGTATTCAGTGCGATAATCAGGATGAACAGCAAGTTGGACCACGCACCCACCAAAGCCAAAGCAACGACAATCAGGATGTTGAACAGATTGAACAGGGTGCATACGTTTTCCCGGACGATTTGGTCGGTGAATTTGGTAATGGGCGGGGGAGGCGTGTTGCCGCCCCCCATTTCCCGCAGTTTCTTGGCCTCTGCCTCGGTTAGACCGTGTACAGGTGCATTTGGTTTCATGTAGCTGCGCCTCCCGTTGGCTTTTACAACGAAAGCATACCGTCACTCCTTAAACAGTTCATAAACTGGGGATAACAATTCCTGAAAAAGAATGAGTAAATAAATCTGTGGCCGGGAACTGGATTCCCGGCCACGGGATTTATGCCCTGTTTAACTCTTGCTTTCCCTGTGTTTAAGCGGAAAGGATAGTCGTGGCTGTGGCTGACACCCCGCCGCTCGTAGTCCCTGATCCAGGTGACGAACTGGTATCTCTGTCCGTTTTTCCGTTCCTGCCCCGCCAGCACCGTGCCGCCGAAGTTCGCCAGCAGATAGAATTTCTCCTTCAGCCCGAAGGCGCGGAGCAGGGGGACGTTTTCCACCGCCTCCACATATTCATATACTTCATCTGCAATCACAGCCACCTAATGGTACAGTTCGCTGGCCTCCTCATTTTTGCTTCCGACGGGCAGCAGGAAGATGGCGCTGGCCGGTGAAACGAAGAGGACGGGCTGGCCGTGGAGAGATACATCCAGCCGCTTGTCCTCTATGGCATATGTTCATCTCCCTGGTCCGCAAATACACCTGCACCCGCAAGCTGACGTCCCGGATGCTGAACGAGCTCATCGAGAAGATCGAAGTGTTCAACGCAGAGAAGATAGGCGGGGTGTGGGAACAGCGGCTCCGTATCCACTATAACTGCGTAGGGGTCATTGAGATTCCCGACCTCATCCCACTGCCCGCCCCGGAGGTGTCCGTAAACACAAGAAAGGGCGTAGTCGTCAACTACGCCCTTTCCACCATCGCCGGATGAAAACAACAAAAAAAGCGAGTGTTCTTACAGCGTTTCAAATGCTATAAGAACACTCGCCATGGTACGGCTGGAGGGATTCGAACCCGCGACCTTTTGGTTCGTAGCCAAACACTCTATCCAACTGAGCTACAGCCGCATCTTCTGCACCGGAGAACCTTGTCCTCCCTGACGGCTTGATTAGTATAGCACAGAAGGAAGCGCTTGGCAAGTGTTTTTTCAAAATTTTTTATTTTTTATTTTCTCGCCCACAGCTCCCGCCGCCTGGTTTTTACGCCTCCCCGGCCCAGCGGCATACCGCCTCACAGAGGAAGCGGGCACAGCCGGGGACCGTCCGGTCGTAGTAGGCGGTAAAGCGTTCGTCCTGGATGTAGAGTTGTGCCAACCCCTTATGCATAGCCGGATCGTAGGGATTCCCGCTAATCGTTAGCCAGCGCTTATGGAGAAGTGCGATCTCCCGCCCCTCCGGGCCCTCCGGACGATCCTGCTCCTGAACCGCCTGTTCCAAACGGCGCCGGATCTCCTCTCCCAGCCGCATCCACTCCCGGTACTGCTCCTGGGTCAGATTCCGCACCGTGTTTTGGGCCGCATCCACCATCTGGTCGCCGTACTGCTCCCGGGCCTCCCGCCCATAGGTCTCCTCATGCCAGGCGACAGCCCGCTGCTTCAGGGCTTCAAATTTTTCTGCATCGTCCATAAATTCCTTCCTTTCCTGGGCTGCAATGGTCTTCTGTACCGACCGGATCAGCCCATCCAGCCGCGACCGCTCCTGCTGCAAGACGGCCAAATGGCTGCGGAGCGCGGCCAACCGGTCAAAGGAGGGGTCGTCCAGGCACGCCTTGATCTGGGCCAGCTCCACCCCGAGGGCCCGGTAATACAAGATGTCCTGAAGGCGGTCTACCTGGACCGGGCCGTAGTAGCGGTATCCGTTCTCCGCCACACGGGCCGGTTTGAGCAGGCCGATCTGGTGGTACCAGCGCAGGGTGCGGGTGGTCACCCCGGACAGGTCCGCCAGTTCCCGGATGGTATATTCCATAGAGATCCCCCCTTTGGTCCTATGGTAACAGTTGACGCTCCGTCAAGGTCAAGGACTTTTTCCTTGTTTTTTCCCCCAGGAATATTATAATAAAAAAGACTCCGGTTTTGTGCCCAGAAAGGAGGCGGCCATGCGGATCATCATTTCTCCCGCCAAACAGATGCAAGAGGACCTGGACACGCTGGCGCCCCGGGACCTGCCCGATTTTCTGCCGGAGACCCGGCAGCTGCTGGCCGCGCTGCGCGCTATGTCCCCGGCGGAGCTTCAAGCGCTATGGAAATGCAACGACTCCATTGCCAAGCAGAACGTGGAGCGGCTGCGGGCCATGGACCTGGAGGGGAACCTGACCCCGGCGCTTTTGTCCTATGTGGGCATCCAGTACCAGACCATGGCCGCGCGGGTGTTGGAAACCGCTCAATACCAGTTTCTCCAGGAGCATCTGCGCATCCTCTCGGGTTTCTACGGCCTGCTGCGCCCCTTTGACGGCGTGACCCCCTACCGGCTGGAGATGGGGGCCAAGCTGCGGGTCAACGGCTGCCGGGACCTGTACGCCTTCTGGGGGAATCAACTGGCCCGGGCCCTGGCGGCGGAGACCGGCTGGGTACTGAACTTAGCCTCCAAAGAGTACAGCCGGGCCGTCCTCCCCCACCTGCCGCCCTGGGTGGAGGTGGTCACCTGCGTGTTTGGGGAGCTGCGCCCCGACGGCAAGGTGGCGGAAAAGAGGACGCTGTGCAAAATGGCCCGGGGCGAGATGGTCCGGTGGCTGGCGGAGACGGGAATCACCGATCCCGGCGGCCTGCCCGCCTTCCGGGGGCTCGGCTACCAGTTTGACCCGGACCGCTCCACTGAGGAGAGATTGATTTTTTTGAAAACAGACCGATCAAATGCTGTGTAAGAAGAAAGGACGATTGGATATGCTGCGTTTTGAATGCGACTACAGCGAGGGGGCCCACCCCAAGATTTTAGAGGCCTTAGCCGCTACCAATCTGGAGCAGACCCCCGGCTATGGGAAGGACGGCCACTGCGAGCGGGCCAAGGACCTGATCCGAAAGGCCTGCGGCCTCCCCCAGTCCACCATCGAGTTCCTTACCGGCGGAACCCAGGCCAACCAAATCGTCATCGCTGCGATTTTAAAGCCTTATCAGGGGGTGATCTGCGCGGATACCGGCCACATCAACGTCCACGAGACGGGGGCCGTGGAAGCCACCGGCCACAAAGTCCTGGCCCTGCCCAGCAAAGACGGGAAGATCACCGCCCAGCAGATCGCCAAGCTGTGCGCCGCCCACTGGACCGACCCCAACCACGAGCACACCGTCCAGCCCGGCCTGGTCTACCTCTCCCAGCCCACGGAGCTGGGCACTTTGTACACCAAGGCGGAGCTGAAGGCCATCCACCAGGTGTGCTGGCAGCGGCATATCCCTCTTTACATCGACGGGGCCCGGTGCGGCTATGGCCTGGCCGCCCCTGGAAACGACGTAACCCTGGCCGACCTGGCTCAGCTGTCCGACGTATTTTATATCGGCGGCACCAAGGTGGGGGCTCTGCTGGGAGAGGCCGTGGTCATCCCCAACTTGGCCATTCAGCGGGATTTCCGGGACATGGTCAAGCGCATGGGGGGGATGCTGGCCAAGGGCCGGGTGCTGGGCATCCAGTTTGAAGCCCTCTTTGAAGACGGGCTCTACTTCCAGCTGGGCCGCCAGGCGGTGGAGCTGGCCCTGCGCATCCGGGACACGTTCCAGTCCTGCGGGGTAGAGATGGCCATCGACTCCCCCACCAACCAGCAGTTCCCCATCCTCACCTGGGCGCAGCAGGAGGCCCTGGCCCAGAACTACTCCTTCAACCACTGGGCCAGCCTGGACGACGGCCGGGCTATCATCCGCTTCTGCACCAGCTGGGCTACCAAACCCGAGGCGGTAGAGGCGCTGTGTCGGGATATTCATGCCATCTGCGGGAACAAGTAAGAGACCAGCGGGAGGAGCAAACCCCTCCCCTACATAGCAAAAACAGGGGCGGCCCAATCGGGCCGCCCCTCAACTTGTCGTAATCAGAACACGCGAACGTTAAAAACGCATACTCTCCAGTCTAACCAGAGGCGAAGCGCAGCTTCGCAGGAAGTTTCTTTGCCTACTTTCTTTTCCAAAGAAAGTAGGTCAGCCGCCCAGGTAGGCTTTTTTGATCTCGGGGCTCTCGATGAGCTCCTCGCCGGTGCCGGTGGTGACCACGCGGCCGGTCTCCAGCACATAGCCCCGGTGGGCCACGGACAGGGCCATCTGGGCATTCTGCTCCACCAGGAGGATGGTGGACCCATTCTTGTTCAGATTCTGGATGATCTCAAAGATCTGCTCCACCAGAATGGGGGCCAGGCCCATGGAGGGCTCGTCCAGCATGAGCAGCTTGGGGTGGGACATGAGGGCCCGGCCCATGGCCAGCATCTGCTGCTCGCCGCCGGAGAGGGTGCCCGCCACCTGGCGGCGGCGCTCCTTCAGCCGGGGGAACAGCTCAAACACCATCTCCAGGTCCTTGGATACGCCGGACTGGGGCTGGGTGTAAGCGCCCATCTCCAGGTTCTCCTCCACCGACATCTGGAGGAACACCCGGCGCCCCTCGGGCACCTGTGCCAGGCCGTGGGCCACCAGCTTGTCCGCCCGGACCGCGCTAATATTGTGCCCCTCAAAGGTGATGCTGCCCGTCTTGGAGCGCAGCAGGCCGGAGATGGTCTGCAAGGTGGTGGTCTTTCCCGCGCCGTTGGCGCCGATGAGGGTGACGATCTCCCCCTGGTTGACGTGGAAGGAGATGTCCTTGATGGCGTGGATGGCCCCGTAGTAGACGTTGATGCCCTCCACGTTCAGCAGTGTCTCGGTCTCCATCGGCCTCACGCCTCCTTCTTTTTGCCCAGGTAGGCCTCGATGACCACCGGGTCGTTTTTGATCTCATCCGGGGTGCCCTTGGCGATGATCTGGCCGAAGTTGAGCACCGCGATGCCCTCGCAGATGCCCATGACTAGGCTCATGTCGTGCTCGATGAGCAGGATGGCAATGCCGAAGGTGTCCCGGATCTTCACGATGTTCTCCATGAGCTCAGCGGTCTCAGAGGGGTTCATACCCGCCGCCGGCTCGTCCAGCAGCAGAAGGCTGGGGTTGGTGGCCAGGGCCCGGACGATCTCCAGCTTCCGCTGGGCGCCGTAGGGCAGGGAGCCGGCCTTGTACTTGGCCAGATAGCCCATATCGAAGATGGACAGCAGCTCCATGGCCCGCTCGTGGGCCACCTTCTCCTCCCGCCAGTAGCTGGGCAGGCGGAAGATGCCGCTCCACATGCCGTAGCCGATGTGGTTGTGCAGGCCCAGCTTCACGTTGTCCTCCACGGTCAGATTGTTGAACAGACGGATGTTCTGGAAGGTACGGGCGATGCCCGCCTTGTTCACCTGGACGGTATTCATGTTGTGGGTGTCTACCCCGTCCAGCAGGATGGTGCCCCGGGTGGGCTGGTACACCTTGGTGAGCAGGTTAAAGACCGTGGTCTTCCCCGCGCCGTTGGGGCCAATGAGGCCGGCGATCTCGGTGCGGCCGATGGCCATGTTGAAGTCCTTCACGGCGGACAGTCCGCCAAAGTCGATGCCCAGGTGCTGGCACTCCAGGATGGGGCTTTTGTCAATGTCCCGCTCCGGGATCTTGTTAGGGCTGGGCACCGTCACCAGCTTGGTGGGCTCCTTGGGAATCCGGCTCATCACTTGGCACCTTCTTTCTTTTCCTGACGCTGCTCCCGAATCCGGGCGATAAAGTTCCAAAGAGTGGGATTGTTGGTGGCCAGCATCACCAAAATCAGCACGATGGCGTACACCAGCATCCGGTAGTCGGCAAACTGCCGCAGGGCCTCGGGCAGGATGGTCAGGGCCGCGGCGGCGATGACCGAGCCCCACATATTGCCAAGGCCGCCCAGCACCACGAACACCAGAATCAAAATTGAGGTGTTGAAGTCGAACTTGGTGGCGGTAAAGGTGACCTGGCCGCAGCCGTACAGGGTGCCGGCGGCTCCTGCCAGGGCGGCGGAGGTGACGAAGGCGATCATCTTATACTTGGTCACGCTGATGCCCACGCTCTCGGCGGCGATACGGTTGTCCCGGGCGGCCATGATGGCCCGGCCGGTGCGGCTGTTCACCAGGTTGAAGATGATGAACAGGGCCACCAGCACCAGCACAAAGCCGGCGGTAAAGGTGGCGATGCGCTCAGAGTTGGTCACGCCCACCGGGCCGCGGATGAGCTCGATGCCCCCCTCGCCCAGCTGATTGTTGTTGCTCAGGAAGCTGAACTGGGGGCCGTCTGCGTCCACCCCCAGGTAGATGTTGGTGACCAGGCTCTTGATGATCTCGCCGAAGGCCAGGGTGACGATGGCCAGGTAGTCGCCGTTGAGGCGGAGCACCGGCACGCCGATGAGGAAGCCAAAGAACCCGGCGATCACCGCCCCCAGCACCATGGACAAAGCCAGGCGCAGGGGATCCAGGGTCACCGTATTCTGAAGGGCGGCGGCCACCGAGCATCCGGCGAAGGCGCCGATGCTCATAAATCCCGCGTGGCCCAGGGACAGCTCCCCGGAGACGCCCACCACCAGATTCAGGGCCAGGGCCATGGTCACATAGGCGCAGATGGGCACCAGCTGGCCCTCCAGCACCGAGCCCACGCCCCCCTCCCGGAAGGCGCGCAGCAGCTGGATGACCACATAGGCCACGATCACCAGCGTATAGGTGAACAGGCTGGAGCGGGTGGACTTTTTCATGTGCAAAATTCGATTCATCCTTTCCACCCTCCTTACACTTTCTCCTGGACCATCTTGCCCAGCAGGCCCGCCGGCTTCACCAGCAGCACCACGATCAAAACGGCAAAGACGATGGCGTTTTGCAGCTGGGTGGAGATGTAGGCTCCGGCAAAAATCTCAATGATGCCCAGGAGCAGTCCGCCCAGCATGGCCCCGGGAATGGAGCCGATGCCCCCGAACACGGCGGCGGTAAAGGCCTTGATGCCCGGCATGGAGCCGGTGGTGGGGGTCAGAGTGGGGTAGGCGGACATATACAGCACCCCGGCGATGGCCGCCAGGGCGGAGCCGATGGCGAAGGTGAGGGAGATGGTGGCGTTGACGTTGATGCCCATCAGCTGGGCCGCCCCCTTGTCCTCGGACACCGCCCGCATGGCCTTGCCCATCTTGGTCTTACTGGTAAAGGCCGTCAGGGCCAGCATGATAATGATACAGGCCGCAATGGTCAGCAGCGTCACATAGCTGACGGACAGCGGCCCCACCTGCAAGCTCCCCCGGCCCGTCACGGGGGTAAATACCTTAGGATTGGAGGACCACAGCAGCAGCGCCGCGTTTTGCAGGAAGTAGCTTACGCCGATGGCGGTGATAAGCACCGCCAGGGAGCTGGCCTGCCGCAGGGGCTTATAGGCCAGGCGCTCGATGACCACGCCCAGGATGGTGCACACCACCATGGCGGCCAGGGTCCCCGCCACGGCGGGCACCACCGTGGCGGCCATGGAGCCCTCCTCAAAGTTTCCGGACAGGCCGCTCATGGCAAAAAAGCAGATGTAGCCGCCCACCATGATCACGTCGCCGTGGGCGAAGTTGAGCATCTTGGCGATGCCGTAGACCATGGTGTAGCCCAGGGCGATGATGGCGTAGACGCTCCCCAGGCTCAGGCCCCGGATCAAATAGTCCAGGATGATCGTGATATCCATATCGGTTTCATTCCCCTTTTCCTCGGGGCGCACCGGAAAACAGCCGGAGCCCTCCGGCTCCTTTCCGATGCGTCCCCTCTCGCATTTCTCTTTCTATCCGCCCCTGGCCGGGGCCGCCGGTCGGCGGCCCCCAGCCGGGAGCGAGAGTCAATTGAACTGGTTCGGGACGGTGGGAGCAGGACTTAGTCCATGCCCACGTAAGCGCCGTCCTGGATGACCATGCCCTTAGGAGCCTTGGACACCGCGCCGGTGGAATCCCAGGTGATGCCCTCGCCGTCGCCGGTCAGACCGGTCAGGGTGATGGTGGGGAACACCTCCACGAGAGCGTCGTTGATCTCCTCCGCGCTCATGTCCGGGGTGCAGCCGGCGGTCTCCAGCGCCAGCTTCAGGGCGTAGATGCAGTCATAGGCGTCAGCGGCGAACTGGTTGGGGGTCTCGCCGTAACGGCTCTCGTACTCAGCCACGAAGGCCTGAGTGGCCTCATCCTCAGCGTCGGCGTTGAAGGGGGTCAGCAGCATCACGCCCTCGGCCAGAGAGGCGTCAAAGCCATCCATGGTCAGGATGCCGTCCATGCCGTCCACGCCGAAGAAGGCGGGCTCATAGCCCATGGCGTCGGCCTGGGTCAGGATCAGAGAGGCGGGGGTATAGTACATGGGCAGGAAGATCAGGTCCGCGCCCTTCTGCTGGGCATCGGTGAGCTGAACGGTGAAGTCGTTGGCGGTGTCGTCGGTGAAGGTGGAGTCGCCCACCACGTTCAGGCCCAGCTCCTCAGCCTCGGCCACAAACTGGTCCTTGATGCCGGTGGAGTACACATCGTCGTTCTTCCAGATGATGTAGATGTTCTCGCCCAGGCCCTGCTCAGAAATATACTGGGCGGAGGCCAGACCCTGGTTGGGGTCGGAGAAGCACATCTGGAACACGTTGTCCTTCCCCTCGATCACATCGGGGGAGGAGGCGGAGGGAGTCAGGGCAAAGATCCGGTCCTCGTTGTTGTACACAGAGGTGGCGATGCCCGGCTGGGAGGTAACGGAGCCCAGGGAGATCTGCATGCCCCAGGACTTCAGGTTGTTGTAGGCGTTGACGGCGGTCTCAGGCACGTTCTGGTCGTCCTGGTAGTTCAGCTCGAACTGGATGTCGCCGCCCGCTTCCTGGATCTCGTCCACGGCGATCTGAGCGCCCCGCTGGGCAGCCAGGCCATAGATGGCGGCCGTGCCGGTGAGGGGGCCGGTGCCGCCGATCTTGAAGGCGGAGCCGGTGGACTCCACGGTAGAGGTGCTTCCAGCGCCGGAGGCGTCTCCGGTGGAGGAGGCGGAGCCGCTGTCTCCGCCGCAGGCGGCCAGGGACAGCGTCATGGCCGCGGCCATGGTGAAGGCAAGAAACTTTTTGCTGTTCATGTCAGGTTAACTCCTTTTCAATGGTTTTGCGTCCAGACTTGGGCGCAGTATATAAAAAAGCGGCTTCGCTCCAAACGAACGAAGCCGCCTTTTTACCACGTTTACACGGAAAGCAGCCGTTCTTTCGGAGCCTGGGCCCGGCAAGTCCGGGCCAGAATAATCAGCAGGCCTGCCAGCAGCAGGACCGCCGCCAGCGCCTCCCCGGCCAAAATAACAAAAATGGACACCATTACCATGGTGTCCAGAATCAGGGCAAGGGCAGCGCGAGACTTCCGGGTATTCCGGCCATTGGGGCAGAAAGAAGCCGCTCCTGTCCCACGGACAGCAGCAGGATCCATCTGCATCCAGGTGTTCTTGCGCAGCTCCATGGTCCCGGCTCCTTTCTGAAAAAAACTTAACAATCAGTTTGCTTTATTGTAAAACACCCCCCCGAATTCGTCAATGGTCGTTTCCAACAGAATCCAGGCGGGGTACTTCCCCTTTCATGACCGTTCTGTACAGATTTTTGTCCGCGTCCCGCGGCCACCTACTTTTCTTGAAAGAAAAGTAGGCAAAAGAACTTTGTGCGAAGCTGCGCTTCGCCTCTTGCCAGAAAGGCGGGCCGGTCTGGGACCGGCCCGTGGTTTGGGCAACCGCGAGAGCCTCCCGCCAAGGCTTCCCCCTTCCAGGGGGAAGCTGTCAGCCGGAAGGCTGACTGATGAGGGTGCGTATCTTGGTTTCTATTACCTTCTGACAACCGCTCCCTCATCCGTCACGACTTCGCCGTGCCACCTTCCCCCCACAGGGGGGAAGGCTAGCAGGCGCATACTATGCGCCCCTACGGCGAATTTCGCACCGGGGCGTTGGCTCGGCAAACCTAGGCGCAGAGATTGAACCGCAGCGATTCTAAATTTTGCAAACCCAGGCCCCCAGTGGGGCCGGACGGAATTGCACCCAAGTACTCCAGATTTTGAGCGCCGGAAGGGCTTCACGACGTTCAAGGGGTAACCCCCGTAAATGTGGTCCGGGGAAAGCAGCCTATGGGCCTAGGCGGAGCGAAGCGGAGCCGTAGCCCATCGGATGCGTCCCTGGCGGCGTTTTGCCTACTTTGCCGCCGCGGGCAAAGTAGGTCGCCGCCGCAGCGGCGAAATCCCTCTATTATTAAGACACTCAATGGGACTCCGCCCAGCTCTTCCCCGCATGGGTCTCCGCCACCAGGGGGACAGACAGGGAGGGGAACACCCCCTCCATCTCCTCTTTCAGAATGGCGCACACCCGCTCTCCCTCCTCCTGGGGGCACTCCACAATGAGCTCATCGTGGACCTGGAGCACCAGCTCTCCCTGGAACCCCTCCGCCTTCAGCCGGTCCCGCACCCGGAGCATGGCCAGCTTGATAATGTCGGCGGCGGTGCCCTGGATGGGCATGTTCAGGGCCACCCGCTCCCCGAAGGAGCGGGTATTGTAGTTGGAGGACTTCAGCTCCGGCAGCCACCGGCGGCGGCCCATGAGGGTGGACGCATAGCCGTCCTGTTTGGCCTGGGCCACCACATGGTCCATATAGGCCCGCACCCCGGGGTAGGTGGCAAAGTACCGGTCCATATACGCCTTGGCCTCCGCCACGGTGACCCCGATGTCCTGGCTGAGGGAGAAGGCGGAGATGCCGTAGACGATGCCGAAGTTCACCGCCTTGGCGCTGCGGCGCATCTCGGCGGAAACCTGGTCCGGCTCCACCCCGAACACCTGGGCGGCGGTGACGGTGTGGAAGTCCCGACCGGAACGGAAGGCCTCGATCATCTTCTCGTCCCCGGCCATGTGGGCCAAAAGGCGCAGTTCGATCTGGGAGTAGTCCGCATCCACCAGCACCCGTCCCGGCCCGGCCACGAACATCTTCCGCAGCTCCGCCCCCAGGGGGGTGCGGATGGGGATGTTCTGCAAATTGGGCTCCGCGGAGCTCAGACGGCCGGTGGCGGTGACGGTGTTCTGGAAGCAGGTGTGGATGCGCCCGTCGTCTCCGATCACTTTGCCTAGGCCGTCCACATAGGTGGACTTTAACTTGGTCAGCTGCCGGTAGTCCAGGATCTGTTGGATAATCGGGTGCCTGCCCCGGAGCTTCTCCAGCACCTCCGCGTTGGTGGAGTAGCCGGTCTTGGTCTTCTTCACCGGGGGCAGGCCCAGCTGGTCAAAGAGGACGTGCCCCAGCTGCTGGGTGGAGTTGATGTTGAACTCCTCCCCCGCTAATTGGTAGATGGTGGCCTGCACCTTCTCGATGCCGTCGGAGAGCATTTCCCCAAACTCCACCAGGGCCCCCCGGTCTACCAGTACCCCGGCCTTCTCCATCTCCGCCAGCACCAGGCACAGGGGCAGCTCCACCTGATAGTAGAGCTTGTCCAGCCCCAGCTCCTTCAGGCGGCTCTCCAGGGTGTCCCGCAGCCCTCCGATCAGGGCGGTGTGGGACAGAAGGGCGGCGGTGGGGGCCGCCGGGTTGGCCAGCGCTCCGAAGGCCCCCTCCTCCAGATAGGTCTTGGCCTTGGGGAACTCCTGATTATAATAGGTAAGGCCCAGCTTCTCCAAATCGTAGCTGCCGTCGGTGGGGGCCAGCAGGTAGGCGGCCACCTCGGTGTCAAAAACGATGCCGCCGGGCCGGCCCCCCTCGTCCAGCAGGCGCTTGCACAGCTCCTTGGATCCGTGGACCACCTTTTTGATGTCCGGGGCAAACAGGTCCGCCAGGGCGCCGTTGTAGCACTCCAGCCGATCAGAAAACAGCAGGGCGGCATGGTGCTCCGTCTCGCTCTCCGCCCACTCCACGCACACCACGTCCAGGGAGGGCAGGGCCAGCACGGCGACCGCTTTCTGCCTGCGCCAAATCTCCAGCAGCTCCTCCAGCCGCTCCCGGGTCTCCACCGCCTCGCTGGTGCAGGCGGCCTGGACCGGCGCCTCCTCCTGGGCGCTCCCCTCCCCCTGAGGGGCGGTGAGGTGAAACTTGTCGATGAACTTGGCAAACTCCAGGTCCAGGAACAGCTGGTAGAGGACCGGCCCGTTGGGCTCTCTGCGCACGTTGTCCTCCGGGGTAAAGTCGATGGGGGCGTCGGTGTGGATGGTGGCCAGGTCATAGGACATGCGGGCCTGGTCCGCTCCCTCGGTGAGTTTTTTCACCACATTGGGCTTGGCGGGCACCCCGGGGGCCATCTCGATCTCCGGCAGGGCGGCGTACAGATCGTCGATGGACCCGTACCGCTGCACCAGGGCCATGGCGGTCTTCTCCCCCACCCCCTTCACCCCGGGGATGTTGTCGCTGGAGTCCCCCATCAGGGCCTTCAGGTCGATGATGTGGATGGGGTCGAAGCCGTACTCCTCCCGGAAGGACTCCGGGGTCATGTCCCGGGTGGTGGTGCGGCCCATGCGGGTGGACACCAGCTTCACGGTGGTGGTGTCCGTCACCAGCTGGAGGGAGTCCTTGTCCCCGGTGACGATCACCGTCTCCCACCCGGCGGCGGCGTCTTTCACCGAGATGGTGCCGATCAGATCGTCCGCCTCCCAGCCGTCCAGCTCGTACATGGGGATGTTCATGGCGGAGAGCACGTCCTTGAGCAGGGGGAGCTGGCTGGCCAGCTCGTCGGGCATCCCCTTCCGGGTGGCCTTATAGCCCTCATAGGCCAGGTGGCGGAAGGTGGGGGCCTTCCGGTCAAAGGTGACGCACAGGGCCTCCGGCTTGCTCTCATCCAGTAGCTTGCTTAAAATGTTCAGAAAGCCGAAGATGGCGTTGGTGGGCTGTCCCGCCCGGGTGGTGAGGTTCTGGCTCACCCCGTAAAAGGCCCGGTTGACAATGGAGTTGCCGTCCAGGACCATCAATTTTTTCATATGGGTGTCCTCCCAAATTTCGTCGCGTTCCAGCAGATGCATGTACTTGATAGTATAGCAGTTTTCCCCAGCGCGGGCAAGAAAAACAGGGACTGGGCGGCCCTTGGCCCCCAAGTCCCTGTGGATTTGGAACCGGCGGCGCTTCTTAAAGGGCCTCCAGTTCCAGCACCAGCCCTTCGACCCGCTCCTCCGCCGCTTTTAGGATCGCCTCCGGGTCGTTGCCCTGGATGTCCAGCCCCTGGGCGGACAGGCACCGGGCCTCCGGGATGCCGAACATAGCGGCCAGCCCCTTGAGATAGTCAAAGCCGTAGTTCTGCCCCTCCAGGGGGCCCCCGGCGGTGGTGACATACACCAGGGCCTTGGCCCGGCTCATCCCCACCTGCTTCCCCTCCCGGGTATAGCGGAAGGTGAGCCCCAGCATACTGGCCCACTCCAGATACACCTTCAGGGCCGCCGGGAAGTTCAGGTCCCAGTAGGGGGCCCCGATGACCACCAGGTCCGATTGGGCCATCTCATGGGCGGGGGCAAACATGGGGTCCTGGGGGTCCTCCTGGAAGCGCTGGTGCCGCGCCTCGTCCAGCGCTGCGGTGAGCACCGGCAGCGCCCCGGCGGTCAGGTCCCGTTCCCGGATCTCCGCCTCCGGCCAACGCTCCTTGCAGCGCTGCAAAAACGCCTGGCACAGCCTCCAGGTGCGGGAGCGCTCCGGCCCCCGCATACAGGCGTTGACAAAAAGAATGTTCATCGTGATCCGTTCCTTTCCATTTCCTTCAAATCCCGCAGGGCGCACCGGGCGGTTTTCGCCAGATACTCCATGGCCTGCACCGGATAGCGGCCCACGGCGGTCTCCCCGGTGAGCATCAGGGCGCAGGAGCCGTCCAGCACCGCATTATAGATGTCGCACACCTCCGCCCGGGTGGGCACCGCCCGCTGTTCCATGGACCACAGCAGCTGGGTCACTACAAAAAACGCGCGTCCCGCCGCCCGGCACCGGGCCGCGATCCGCTTTTGCAGGGAGGGGAGCTCCCACAGAGGGATATGATTCCCCAGGTCCCCCCGGGCAATGCACACCACGTCCGCCGCTTCTATGATCTCGTCCAGATGTTCCAGCCCGGCGGGGTGTTCCACTTTGGCCATGATCCGCACCCCCTCCAGGCCCCTCTCCCGGAGGGCAGCCCGGAGGGTCTCCACGTCCTCCCGCCCCCGCACAAAGGGCTGGAGCACATGGGTCACCCCCAACCGCCCCGCCAAATCCAGGTTGGCCCGGTCCTCCGCCGTCAGGGTGGGCGCGGCCACCTCCCGGCCCAGCAGGGCCAGGCTCTTGCGGCTTTTCAAAAGGCCGCCCCGCTCCACCCGGCAGGTCAGGCGGTTCGGAGCCGTCTCCCGCACCGTCAGCAGCAGGGCGCTGTCGTCCAGGGATATCTGGTCCCCGGGCCGGGCGGCCTCCAGTACGCTCTGTGGGATGGGAACCCCGTCTACCCCCAGCACGGCGCTTTTCCCCTCCTGCAAGGGGACCGGCTCCGCCAGCCGGCCCACCCGCAGCTCCGGGCCCTGCAAGTCTACGATCAGGCTGGCCCTCACCCCCGCCTGGCGGGCGGCAGGCCAGAATTCCTGCTCCAGCAGGAGGATGCACGCTTGCAGGGTGGTGTGGGACAGATTCAGCCGCGCCCCGGTCATCCCCGCCTGAAACATGGCGTACAGGGTCTCCCTCCGCTGGCAGGAGGTCCCCAGCGTTCCATACAATTCCACGGGCAAACGCCCTCCTCTCGGAAACTCTCATTCCCTATTATGGGCCGCAAGTTTCCTTCCGTCAATGAAAACCGTGGAATTTTTGCCGCCTTCCCCAGATTGTTTCCAGGTTTGTCATAGACTTTTTCCTCTGTCCATGGTAGAATAAGGTGCTTCTACAGGGGCCCGTCCCCAAAAAGCCGGAACTTGCACATGGAGGAACATCCATTGAAAACAGATATTTTAGGCATCCAGTTTGACAATCTCACCCGGGAGGAGGCACGGGCGGCGGGGGCCGCCCTGCTGCGCAGTCCGGAGTTTCATTATGCCGTCACCCCCAACCCGGAGTTTATCCTGGCCGCGGACAAGGATCTGGAGTTTCAGAAGATCCTCAACCAGGCCGACCTGGTCCTCCCCGACGGCATCGGGGTGGTCTACTCCGCCAAGATCCTGGGCACACCCCTGAAAGAGCGGGTGGCCGGATTCGATTTCGCCTGCGATATGCTGGAAGAGCTGGACCAGCTGGGAGGCCGCCTCTACCTGCTGGGGGCCAAGCCCGGCGTGGCGGAGGAGGCGGGCCGGCGCATTTTGGCCTCCCACCCCAACATCGTCCTGTGCGGCACCCACGACGGCTACTTCCAGGACTCCGACCCGGTGGCCCGGGAGGTGGCTCAGGCCAAACCCGACCTGCTCTTTGTGTGTCTGGGGGCCCCAAAACAGGAGAAGTGGATCGCCCGCTTCGGCCTGCTCACCGGGGCTAAGCTGGCCATCGGCCTGGGGGGCGTCCTGGACGTATTCGCCGGAAACGTGGAGCGGGCCCCGGAGAAGTGGCAGAAGGCCGGCATGGAGTGGGCCTACCGCCTGATGAAGGAGCCCAAGCGCATCGGCCGCATGGCCAAGCTCCCCCTGGTGCTGGTCAAGGCGGCCGGACAGCGGATCGGCGGCCGGAAGCGCCGGGAGGTGCTGTAAATGGCGGGCAAGCTCATCGTCTTTGAGGGGACGGACGGCTCCGGCAAATCCACCCAGTTCCAGAAGCTCTGCCAGCGGGTGTCCCAGATGGGCCGCACCTTTCAAAAGCTGGTCTTTCCCCAGTACAGCCAGCCCTCCTCCGCCCTGATTCGCATGTACCTCAGCGGGGAGTTTGGCCGCCGCCCCGGGGACGTGAACCCCTACGCCGCCTCCGCCTTCTACGCGGTAGACCGGTACGCCTCGTACAAAAAGGTATGGGGGGAATTCTATGAAACCGGGGGACTTATCCTCACCGACCGGTACACCACCTCCAACGCCGTCCACCAGACGGTGAAGTGCCCTCCCCAGGAGCGGGGGGACTTCCTCCGGTGGCTGGACGACTTTGAGCACACCAAGCTGGGCCTGCCCAGGCCGGACCTGGTCCTCTATCTGGACATGCCCACTGCCCAGGCGGTGGAGCTGCTGCGCCGGCGGGAGGCGGACACCCACACCGCCGGGGACATCCACGAGCTGGACACCGGGTATCTCTCCGCCTGCCGGGACTGCGCCCTCCAGGCCGCCCGGCTTCTGGGCTGGAAGGTGATTCCCTGCGTGGACCCCTCCGGCGGGCTGCGCACGGTGGAGGACATCCACCGGGCGGTCTGGTCTCTGGCAGAACCGCTGCTCGGAGAGTGAAGACTTGAGAGTTGAGATATTGTGTCCGGCTTTGCCGGACGATCAGAAGCAATTCGCCTTCGGCGAACCGCTGTCTCCACTCTCCACTCTGAAAAAGGCTCTGCTGTATTTTCCGTCGATTGAAAACAAGGAGGTCTTTCAATATGGTCTATATTCTGCTGGCCCCCGGCTTTGAGGAGTCGGAGGGGATCGTCCCCGCCGACCTGCTGCGCCAGGCCGGGGTGGAGACCGCCCTGGTCTCCCTCTCCGGTCCCACCGTCACCGGGGGGCACAACATCACCGTCCAGGCCGACCTGGAGCTGTCCCAGGTGGACCTGGACCAGGCGGAGATGCTGGTTCTCCCCGGCGGCGGCGTTGGGGTGGAGAACCTGTGGAACGACGAGCGGGTCTCCGCCCTCATCCAGGAGGCCGCCCGCCGGGGCATCTGGCTGGCCGCCCTGTGCGCCGGTCCCGTCCTGCTGGGCCGGTGGGGGCTACTGGACGGACACAGGGCCGTCTCCTACCCCACCCGCCAGGACCAGTTGGGCAAGGCCCAGGTCCTGCCCGAGTCCCGGGCGGTTTTGGACGGCAAATTCGTCACCGGCCACGCCTGCGGCTCCTCCTTTGACTTCGGACTGAAGCTGGTGGAGGCTCTCCGGGGCCAGGAGGCTGCAAAAACGGTCAATGAGCGCATCTTCTACTACCGCTGAGGAAAAGCGCCGGCTGCGGCAGGAGGTGCGGCGGCGTCTGGCGGGGCTGTCCCCTGACCAGGCCCGCCGCAGCGACGAGGCTTTGTTTTCCGCCTTCCTCTCCCTGCCCCAAGTGCGCGCGGCCCAGACCCTGTTCCTGTTCTGGGGGATCCCCGGCCGGGAGCCGGCAACCGAGGCGCTGGTCCGGGCCCTGACCGCCCAGGGCAAGCAGGTGGGATTGCCCCGGATGCTGCCGGGGCGGGGAATGGAGGTACGCCTCTACCGCCCCCAGGTCCCCCTGGTGCCGGTCTCTTTCGGCCTTTGGGAGCCGCCGGAGGACGCCCCCCTTCTGGACAAGTCCTCCATCCAATTGGCCCTGGTCCCCGCCCTGTGCTATGACCGGGCGGGGTACCGCCTGGGCTTTGGCGGGGGATACTACGACCGGTGGCTGGAAGGCTTCTCCGGCCTCCCCGTGGGCCTGTGCCGGGACTGCGTCCTGCAAGACCGGGTCCCACGGGAGCCCCACGACCGGCGGGTGAGCCTGCTGCTCACCGAGACGAAAGCCCTTCCCTCTCCTTGACAACATGACAAAAGGAAAGCGGGGCTTTCGCCCCGCCTTCCCCGCCGTGTGTCCTTTTAGCACCCGCAGCCGTTGTCACAGCCGCCGCAGCCATTGTTGCAGCCGCAGCCGCTGCCACCCCAGCTGTTCCCGTTGCCGCAGCAGCAGCACAGGATGATGATCAGCAGGATGATCCACAAGCAACCGTTTCCGCCGAACCCGTTGTTGTTCCCACAACACATACGTTTTCACCTCGCTTACCCGGCGGGGAGTTTCTCAGGCCTCTGCCCGGCTCCCCCCGTTCTGGTAACAGTCTATGGCGCCTCTCTGTCCCAGGTTCCCCTGGGCGGGAACTTTATTTTTCTCTGTTAGGAGCTGACCCTATGGCATACGAACAACGCAGATCCTCCGGCCAGCCGGAGCGCCGACCCCGCTCCTCCGACCGGACCCGGACCTCTCACTCCCGAAGCTCCCCGGACCGCCCGTCCCACTCCGGCCGGAAGAAAAAGCGCACCCCGGTGAGCTTCGCCCTCATCTATGTGGTCTTCGTCATCGGCGTCTCCGCCCTTCTGGCCTGCTTCGGCTGGGTGGCCGCCAACGACGTGCTGGCCCTGAACAAGCCGGAGAAAACCGCCACCATCACCATCACCGAGGAGGACAGCTTCGGGGACGTGGCGGATATGCTCAAGGAGAACGACCTCATTGAGTATAAAAGTCTCTTCAGTCTCTTTGCCACCTTCACCGGCGGCCGGGACAACGTGGTGCCGGGCACCTTCACCCTGAACACTGACATGGACTACCGCGCCCTGCTCACCGGGATGAGCGCCAACTCGGCCACCAAGGCCACCATCTCGGTGACCATCCCGGAGGGCTACACCGTGGACCAGATCTTTGAGCTTCTCTCGGAGCGGGGCGTGGCCAGTGTGGAGGACCTGCAGGACATGGCTGCCAACCACGACTACGCCTTCTCCTTCCTCCAGGACATCGACCTGGGGGACTACCACCGACTGGAGGGGTACCTCTACCCGGACACCTACGAGTTCACCACGCCGGAGAACCCCCTCTATGTCATCAACAAGATGCTGGTACAGTTTGACGCCCAGGTGACAGACGACATGCGCCAAGAGATCTTCAACAGCGGCCGCACCATCCATGAGGTCATGACCGTGGCCTCTCTCATTGAGAAGGAGACCGACGGCAGCGACCGCGCCAACATCGCCTCGGTGATCTACAACCGCCTCAACAACCCCAACGCCTCCGCGGGTACTAACGGGTATTTGCAGATCGACGCCACTTTGACCTATATCAACGGCGGAAACGTGCCCACCGACGCGGACCGGTCCATCGACTCCCCCTATAACACCTATCTCTACCCCGGCCTGCCCCCCGGACCCATCGCCAACCCCGGTCTGGAGTCCATTCAGGCGGCCATGAATCCCGCCAGCACGTCCTATTACTACTATGCTCTGGGGGATGACGGCAACCACCAGTTCTTCCGCACCTACAGCGAGATGCAGAACTTCATGGCTACCCAGGAGCGGTACAGCAATTCATAATCATTCAGAAACGGGCCCCGGAGCGCTCCGGGGCCCGTTTTATGGGAGGTATTTCGTTGAATCCAAAAAAAATCGAGCTCCTGGCCCCCGCCGGGGACATGGAGCGGCTGGAGATGGCCCTGGCCTACGGGGCGGACGCCGTCTATCTGGCGGGAAACTCCTTTGGGATGCGCTCCTTTGTGGGCAACTTCTCCCCGGAGGAACTGAAAACCGCCGTGGAGCTGTGCCACCGCCGGGGAGTCCGGGTCCACGTCACCTGCAACACCATGCCCCGGAACCCGGAGGCCGCGCGCCTGCCGGAGTGGCTGGAGTACCTGGACGATCTTCATGTGGACGCGGTCATCCTGGCCGACGTGGGGGTGTTCCACCTGGCCGGGAAGTACGCCCCCCACGTGGACCGGCACATCTCCACCCAGGCCAGCGTGGTGAACTACGTCTCCGCCCGGGCCTGGCACGACATGGGGGCCAAGCGGGTGATCCTGGCCCGGGAGCTGTCTCTGGACGAGATCCGGGAGATCCGGGCCAAGACCCCCAAGGAGCTGGAGCTGGAGGCCTTCGCCCACGGGGCTATGTGCGTGAGCTACTCCGGGCGGTGCCTGCTGTCCAATTATATGACCGGACGGGACTCCAACCGGGGCGCCTGCGCCCAGCCCTGCCGCTATCAGTACGCCCTGATGGAGGAGAAGCGGCCGGGGGAATATTTCCCCATTTTTGAGGAAAATGGGGAGACCTATATTCTGAACTCCCGGGATATGTGCATGATCGACCATGTGCCGGAGCTGATGGAGGCGGGGCTGGACTCCCTGAAGCTGGAGGGCCGGGCCAAGTCCGCCTACTACGCCGCCATCGTCACCGGGGCCTACCGCCACGCCATCGACGCGGCGGCGGCCGGGGAGCCCCTGGACCCGGTGTGGCGGGACGAGGTGGAGCACATCAGCCACCGCCACTACTCCACCGGCTTCTACTTCGGCCAGCCGGGGCAGTTTACCCAGGACTCCCGGTACATTCGGGACTGGCAGATCGTGGCCAAGGTCCTCTCCTGCGACGGGGAGGGCAACGCCCTGCTGTCCCTGAACAACAAGTTCTCCACCGGGGACACCCTGGAGCTGGTGGGACCCAACGTGCGCCCGGTGTCCTTCCAGGTTGGGGAGCTGCGGGACGGGGAGGGGACTGTGGTGGACCAGGTGCGCCGGCCTCAGATGCGCTTTACCCTAAAACTGCCCCAGGCCGCGCCGCCCCTGTCCCTTCTGCGGCGGCAGGCGGACCTAACTCCTTAAAAAACACAAAAAAGTGCCGGAGCCCGGTAAAACGCCAGGCTCCGGCGCATTTTCTTATTTTAAGCATCCTTAGTAGCCAAAGTGTCCCATCACGCCAACCAAAACGGTCACGGCCAGGAAGAACACCAGCACGGCCCAGTCCCTTCCCTCGTACTTCAGCTGGCGCAGGCGGGTGCGGCCCTCGCCACCGTGGTAACAGCGGCACTCCATGGCCACCGCCAGCTCGTCGGCCCGGCGGAAGGCGGAGATGAACAGGGGCACCAGCAGGGGGATCAGCGCCTTGGCCCGCTGGAGCAGGTTGCCGCTTTCAAAGTCGGCCCCCCGGGCCCGCTGGGCGGACATGATCTTGTCCGTCTCTTCGATCAGAGTGGGGATAAACCGCAGGGCGATGGACATCATCATGGCCAGCTCGTGGATGGGGACCTTGATCTTCTTCAGGGGCCCCAGCAGGGACTCCAGCCCATCGGTGAGGAGAATGGGGGAGGTGGTGTAGGTGAGCAGGAAGGTGCCCGCGATGAGCATCAAGATCCGGATCACCATAAAGAAGGCGTTGAACACCCCCTCCAGGGTGACAGTGAGGATCCAGACGTGGAAGAGCACATGCTCCCCGGGGGTATAGAACAGGTTGAGCACCGCGGTAAAGATCAGGATAAACACCACCGGCTTCATGCCCCGGACCAGAGAGCGCACCGGCACGGTGGAGATGCCCACAGACAGGGCCAGCACCCCGAAGAGGATGGCGTAGGTAACCAGGCTCCCTGCCAGGAACAGGGCCACGATATACAGCACCACCGCCAGGATTTTCGTGCGGGGGTCCAGCCGGTGGACCAGGGAGTGGCCGGGGAAGTATTGGCCCAGAGTAATGTCCTTCAGCGCCATCTCACTCCACCCCCTTTTTCTTGGCCGCCAGGGCCTCCAGAATCGCCTGTTTGGCCTGTTGGATGGTGTACACCGACTCCGGCACGTCCACCCCCATGGCCCGCAGGCGGTTGAACACCCGGGTCATCTGAGGCACGCCCAGGCCCATGTTCTCCAGCTCCGGGCCGTGGCGGAACACCTGGCTGGGCGGGCCCTCCAGGGCGATCTTCCCGTCGTTGACCACAATTAACCGGTCCGCCGTCCGGGCCATCTCCTCCATGGAGTGGGAGACCAGGATGATGGTGGCGTTCTGGGCCCGCTGATAGTCCCGGATATTGCTTAAAATGGACTCCACGCCCACCGGGTCCAGTCCGGCGGTGGGCTCGTCCAGGATGAGCACCTTGGGCTCCATGGCGATGACCCCGGCGATGGCCACCCGGCGCTTTTGCCCGCCGGAGAGCTCAAAGGGGGACTGATTGAGCTGGTCGTCCCGCAGCCCCACGAAGTAGGCCGCCGCACGCACCCGCCGGTCGATCTCCTTCTCGTCCAGCCCCATGTTTTTTGGGCCGAAGGAGATGTCCTTGTACACCGTCTCCTCAAAGAGCTGGTACTCCGGGTACTGGAACACCAGCCCCACCTGGAACCGGGTGCGGCGGGTGGTCTTCTTGTCGCTCCAGATGTCGGTCCCCTGGAAGAGCACCTGGCCCGAGGTGGGTTTCAGCAGGCCGTTGAGGTGCTGGATCAGGGTGGACTTGCCCGAGCCGGTGTGGCCGATGATGCCCAGGTACTCCCCCGGGTAGGCGGCAAAGTCCACGTCCACCAGGGCCCCCCGCTCAAAAGGCGTCCCGGCACTGTAAATATGGGAGAGTTTTCTCGTCTCCAAAATCGCTTTCATCCGTTGTGTTCCGTCCTTTGTCATCCGTGGTGTGCGCCCCGTTTGGGGTCGCGCCCGTAAATCTGTCAGAGCCTTTCCCCCTCAGGGGGGAAGGTGCCGAGCGCAGCGAGGCGGATGAGGGGGCGGCGGTAGGAAACACGAACTCACCCTCATCCGTCACGGCCTTCGGTCGTGCCACCTTCCCCCTTGCAGGGGGAAGGCATTAAGCCAGCAGTTCCTTCAGCACCTGGGCGCACTCCTCGTCGCTGAGGGCGTCCAGGGGCACGTCCAGCCCCTCCTGGCGCAGCTCCCACAGAAGCTGCGTGGTGTCGGGGACAGTGAGGCCCACGGCCTTCAGGCCCTCTACATCCTGAAAAACCTCCTTGGGGGTCCCGTCGGCCACGATCTTCCCCTTGGTCATAACCACCAGGCGGTCGGCCTGAGCGGCCTCGTCCATGTGGTGGGTGATGAGGACCACGGTGACCCCCCGCTCCCGGTTCAGGGCCTTGATGGTGCGCAGCACGTCGGCGCGGCCGATGGGGTCCAGCATGGCGGTGGGCTCGTCCAGGA
>CALWWF010000107.1 GCA_944385165.1 uncultured Oscillospiraceae bacterium | reverse complement strand
GCAGATGCCGCTTGCCGGCGTGGGCACGCTTGACCTTGCCGTTCTTCGTGAGAGCGAAACGCTTCTTGGCGCCGCTGTGGGTCTTGATCTTCGGCATAACAGAAAACTCCTTTTCGACTTACTTTTTCGCGTCCTTGGCGGGCTTGGGGGACAGGAAAATGGACATGTGCCGTCCCTCCAGCTTCGGACTTTTATCCATCACGACGTTTTCGCCGCAGGATTCGGCAAACTTCAGCAGCAGGTCCTGGCCGATATTGGTGTGCGCCATCTCACGGCCCCGGAACCGGACGGTGACCTTGCACCGGTTGCCCTCCGCCAGAAACTTCTGGGCGTTGCGCAGCTTGACGTTGAAATCGTTCACGTCAATGCTGGGGGACATCCGGATCTCCTTGATCTCCACCACGCGCTGGTTTTTCCGGGCTTCCTTCTCACGCTTGGTCTGCTCGAACCGGTACTTGCCGTAATCCATCAGCTTGCACACCGGGGGCACGGCGTTGGGGGAGATCTTCACCAAGTCCAGATTCTGCTCCTCCGCCCGGCGCAGGGCCTCCTGAGAGGACATAATGCCCAGCTGCTCGCCGGTCTCCGAGATGAGGCGGACCTCCTTGTCCCGGATCTCTTCATTGGTCTGATGAACTGTGTTAGCGATGGGAAAGCACCTCCAAACAAAAAATAAAACGCGTCTGCCTGAATGGCACCCGCGTCGCAGTCAAACCGCGCCGGGAGGAATCAATCGTCTCCGGCGGGGATGTTCTTTCACACCTGTGAACCCTTTGGCACTGGCCTGGGGTGAGGACGGGGCACCGTTCCTGCTTTATTGTACTGTGTTATTTTAGCAGGCTCTCGCCCCTGTGTCAAGGATTTTTTCTGAAAAAACGCGCTTTTATTCCAGGCGGGACGGGGAGGCGGTCAGGATTCCGCCGCGCTCCCCTCGTCCGCCCGGCTCAGGGCCCCGGTGAGGGTGTCCAGCCGGTAGGTCCGGGTATCGGTGACGATATACCACACCGGCGTCAGGGAGGTGGGACCCGCTCCCGCGCTGGTGACATAGCCGGGGGTGATGCGGTCGATGCGGCTGCACACATCTCCCAGGCTCACCACGCCGTGATAAAACTGGAAGAGGGCGGTGGGAATGGAGATGGGGGTCCGGCTCTCGTCCAGCGCCGGAGCGCCGGTAAGCCGCCGCCCCTCCACCGCCGCCAGGCTCCCCTCACGGAAGGTGAGGGTGGCCTGGTGGTTGAATATGGGCACGCCGTCCCACCACTGCCGGTAGGTGACGGTGGTCACGTCTTCCCCCCCGTTCGCCTGGATGGAGAGCACCTCCCCCTCAAAGCCCAGGGTGTTCAGCACCACCAGACCGTAGGCGGCGGGGGACTCCTCCCCCACGGGAAAGGCCCCCTGCACAAACTCCCCTTGGAAGGTGCCGTCCCGGTGGAACTGGAGGTTGCCGGTCTCGTTGTAGTAGCGGTAGATCTCGTCGCTCCACACCTGCTCCTGAACGCCGCCGCCCAAAAGGGTGGACGCCGCCGTCCGCTCCTGTTCCCGGTCCCACTCCACCGTCTGGGGCAGCAGAGACATCTCTTCCGGGATGTCACTGTCCTCCACCGTCACTCCGCTTTTTTGCAGAAAGAGCACCGCGTTCTGTCGGGCCTCCCGTTGGGCGCTCTGGCTTTGCAGCTCCCGCTGGAACAAAAACGCCAGCAGACTCAGGTTGGTGACGGCTAGAATGATGAGAATGATCGTCTTGATGCGGGACCACTCCATTTCCCGTCACCTCCCTGTCTCCAGCTCGCCGGCGGCCGCCCAGGCGGCGGAAACCAACTCCTCGCTGCCGCTGTCCGGGTAAATCAGCAGCAGCTCCTCTCCCCCGTGTCCCATGGCCTCCATGGCGGCCATGGCCTGGCGCTCGGGCAGCACCACCGAGGTGGTCCCACTGTCCGTATAGCTGCGGAAGCACAGTTGGAATCCGGTGATCTGTCCCTGTTCCACCGTGAAGCGGGCGGCCCAGCCGGTCTCCCCCAGGCGGACCTGAACCCCGTTGAGGCTGTAACCGAACTCCACCTGCCAGCCCCCCTCGCCGGTCTCCTCTGCCGCGATCAGGTACAGCCGGGCCACGCCGCAGGACTGCCCCAACGTCTGCTGGACCAGCTGGCGGCAGCCCTCCACCGCGTCGTAGAGCCCTGTTCCGGACAGGTAGTACCGGTCGCTCCCCTCTGCCGCCGCCTCATAAGTCACCCGGCCGTCCTCGGCGATGTGCAGGGTGTCGTTGCGGCTGCGGATGACCTGCTCCCCGGCGGCGTTATAAAAGACGGAATTTTCCGGGAAGCCCAGCTGCTCCTGGAGCTCCTGGCGGGCGTTCTCTCCGGCGATGGGGTTGCTTCCGGTATACACCACAGGAACCGGCGGCTGGGGCAGCACCATGGTATAGGAAGCCAGCTCCGGGTACTCCTCTGTTTCAAAGGCGAAGCGGGCTCCGTTCTCCTGGAGGGAGGACACCGCCTCCTCCAGGCGGCTGGCACTGATCACATCCGCCGTGCACACATAGGCCGCTCCGGCCAGCTCGTCCCAGTAGTACAGCCGCACCTGGCCCTCCTCTGCTGTCAGCACCATCCGCCGCACTGTCCCAGTAAGGGCAGGATTGTCCACCGACAGCCAACCGGCCAGCACCGTCAGCGGCACGCTCCCCTGCCAGTCAAAATACAGTCCCGGGGCGGCGGACAGCGCCCGCTGCCAATCCGCCTCCTCCACGGCCTGGGGCTGGCTGGCGCTGCTGAGGGCCTCCACCAGCAGGCTGTAGGACTGCTGGAACAGGGCGTCGCACCCCTCCTGGTCGTACTGCACCCCGTACCGCAGCACCTCGCTTCCCCTGGGGATCGAGGCCGCCATCCGCAGGGGACGGGCCGCAATCCCGCTCCCCTCAGCGCTCTCCAGCCGGTCCGTCCCGGAGAGGGAGGCCGCCGGACGCTCCCCGTCCGAGACGATCACCGCCTGGGTCCGGGCCACCAGCAGGATAGCGGTGCAGCTGAGCAGAACGATGAGCAGACTTTTGATGCGCTCTATGAACCGCTTTTTATTTCCTCTCGTCATGGCTGGGCCCCTCGATCTTCAATTCCATCCGTACCGATAATCCGGGTCCCTCCCGGTCCACCAGCTTCAGTACCCCCTCGTGCCGGTCCACGATCTCCTTGGCAATGGACAGTCCCAGGCCGGTGCCGCCCGACTGGCGGGAGCGGGCCTTATCCACCCGGTAGAAGCGCTCAAAGATGCGGGGACGGTCCTCCGCAGGAATCCCGATGCCGTTGTCGTCCACCTGCATCCACACCCGCTCCCCATCCCGGCCGGCGGAGATGCGGATAGCCCCCCCGTCGGGGGTGTACTTGATGGAGTTGGAGACGATGTTCATCATCACCTGCATGATCCGCTCCCGGTCCGCCCGCACCTGGGGCAGCCCCGGCTCCAGGGAGAGCTCCAGGGTGTGGTTGTGGCGCTGGGCCTCCATGTAGACGGCGTTATACAGGTCCTGCACCGCCCCCTCAAAGGAGAAACGGCTCAGCTTCAGGTCGTCCCGCCCGGAGTCGAACCGGGACAGGGTGAGCAGGTCCTGGACGATGTGGGTCATCCGGTCGCTCTCGTTCAAAATGACCCCCAGGAACTTCTTCTCCGTGGCCGGAGGGATGTCCCCGGCACTGTCCGAGAGGGTCTCGGCGTAGCTGCGGATGTTGGTCAGAGGGGTGCGCAGCTCGTGGGAGACGTTGGCCACAAACTCCCGCTGCATCTCCTGGTTCTTGCGCTGCTCGGTGACGTCGTGGAGCACCACCAGCACGCCTCCCTGCCGCTCCCGGTCAAAGGGAGCCAGCAGCACGGCCAGATAGCGGTCCCGGACCCGGCGCTCCCCCTCCAGGTGGTCCGGAGCGGCCATGGCCTCCGCCAGAGGGGGCTGATTGCCGAAGAGCTCCTGATAGGAGGTCTCCGGCCCGATGGCCCGCCCCAGCATCTCCTCCGCCGCGGGGTTGAAGTGGATGACCTGCCCGTCCCGGTCGAAGGCCACCACGCCGTCGGTCATGTGGAGAAAGAGCGTGTCCAGCTTGTTGCGCTCGTTCTCCACCTGGCGCAGGGTATCCCGCAGCTGCCGGGCCATGTCGTTGAAGGTATCGGTGAGCACGCCGATCTCGTCCCGGGAGGTCACCTCAATGCGCCGGGAAAAGTCTCCCTCCGCCACCCGCATGGCCCCCTCGGTCAGGCGCTGGATGGGGATGATCATGGTCTTAGACAGCAGGAAAGAGAGAAGGATGGAGATGACAAGGCCGAAGATCAGGGATTCTAGGATCAGTCCGAAGATTTGACTAATGAGGCTGTTCACCGTGGTCTTGTTGTCCAGAACATAGATGACATAGGAGCTATCCCCCCGGGAGATGGGCAGGGCCACGTCCATGTAGTCGGCGGCGATGTTGGCGTCGGCCCCCTCCTCACCCTCCACCAGAGCCCGGGTCAGGTTGGGAGAGTCGTACTCCAGGTCTCCCCCCTCCTCCTCGTCGGTGCCGGCCAGATAGGCGCCGGTCTCCCCGTCCAGGATGTACAGGGTGCGGCTTCGGCCGTCCAGGCCCAGCTCGCCGGAGTAGGCGTCCAGAATCCCCAGAATCGCCTGAGCCCCGTTCTCCTCCCCCGGGGTCTCGGTCTGGAGGTCCCGGCTCAGGGTAGGGTTCTGACTCTGGTCAAACACCTTGTACATCTGGTTATAAAAGTCCTCCAGGTAGAAGGCCATGACCGAGTTGATGAGGAACGTGCCCACCACCGTCATCAGGGACAGGATGAGCAGCGCCATGATCATGACCAGCTTCATGTGCAGGCTTCGCAGCACCGGGGACACCTCCTTTCTCCGGCTGGCGTGCAGCGGGCGTGACCGCTCCAGGCTCAGGGTTTCTCTGGCTGGCTGAACAGGTAGCCCATACCTCTTTTTGTTAGAATAAACTTGGGCGACGCGGGGTCTGCTCCCACGAAACAGAGTTTCGCGGGGGCCCGTTTCTTTTTCAATCCTCGGGGCGAGTGAATCGCCCCTGCGGAAATTCTCCGCTTCGCTCCGAATTTACGCCGGACTCCCGGCGTCCCGCCTGCGGCGGGTCCCCGAGGACGCCCCCGCCTGCTCGGTTCCTCCCGGCTGGCTGAACAGGTAGCCCATACCACGTTTTGTGACAATAAACTTGGGCGACGCGGGGTCGTCCTCGATTTTCTCCCGCAGGCGGCGCACCGCTACATCCACGGCCCGCACGTCCCCCACATAGCCCTCATAGTTCCAGACGTGCTCCATCAGGGCCTCCCGGGAGAACACCTTCCCCGGCTGGGCCGCCAGAAAGCAGATCAGATCGTACTCCCGCTGGGTCAGCTCCAGGGGCCTGCCGTCCTTGTACACCGTGGCTCCTTCCAGGTCCACCGTCACCCGTCCCAGGTCCAGCCGCTTCCCCGTCGCCGCCGTGCCGCCGTTTTGGGCCGGGGCGGCCATGGACACCCGGCGGATATTGGCCTTCACCCGGGCCAGCAGTTCCCGCATGGAGAAGGGCTTGGTGATATAGTCGTCCGCTCCCAGCTCCAGGCCCAGGACCTTGTCGGTCTCCTCCTCCCGGGCGGTGAGCATGAGGATGGGCACGGCGGAGCCGGACTGACGGATCTTCCGGCACACCTCAAAGCCGTCCATCTCCGGCAGCATCAGGTCCAGGAGGATCAGGTCCGGGTTCTGCTCCAGGGCCAGCTGAAGGCCGGTCTTGCCGTCGTAGGCCTCCAGGGTGTCGTACCCCTCCCGGCTCAGGTTAAAGGACAAAATATCCACGATATTCTGCTCGTCCTCCACGATCAGAATGGTCTTTCCTTCCACTGGAATTCCCCCTTTCCCGATTACAGATCCAAAAGCACCTTGGTCTTCAGAACGGTGGCCACCGTCTTGGCGTCCTGAATGGTCCCGTCCATCACCTGGCGGGAGAGCTCGGCAAAGGGCATGGTGACCACGTTCAAAAATTCATCGTCGTCCGGGTGGCTCACGCTGCGGCGCAGGTCCCGGGCCAGATACATGTGGAGCTTCTCGTCGCTGAACCCCGGGGAGGCCAGCAGGCAGCCCAGATAGGTCCACTCCCCCGCATCCAGGCCGGTCTCCTCCTCCAGTTCCCGGGCGGCGGCGGCGCGGTGGTCCTCCCCCTCGTCCAGCTTACCTGCGGGCAGCTCCAGCAAAATCTCATGGAAGGGGTAACGGTACTGCTGCACCAGAGTCACGTTCTCCTCCGAATCCAGGGCCAGGATGGCCACCCCGCCGGGATGGAGTACCACCTCCCGCTCCGCCCGCTTTCCGTTGGGCAGCTCCGCCTCGTCCACCAAAAGGGTGACGATCTTGCCCTGAAAAACCATCTTGCTCGCTACGGTCCGTTCCGTCAAATCCATTTTCGCTTCCTCCTTCTGCCCGCTTAGGCGGGCAAAGCACCGGGGCTTCCGCCCGCCTCCGGCGTTTCTGGGGCACGCACGGCGCTGGGCCGTGCGCGGCAGTTTTGATGCTATTATACCACAAGCCCTCCCGCCCGGTAAAGGCGCGGGTCTGATTTTCCACGTCTCTTCTTTATGCCGCCTCCATTCCCCTTTCTTTCTGTTTTTTCCATTCTTTGGCGGCATTTTCCCAGAAAAATCCCCCGGCCAAAATTTTGGTGGCTCCCCCACTTGCATTTTCCCGCCAACCGGGGTACAATAGGGTCAGCAAACAAGCAGGAGGTACTTCCTATGAGCGAGGCATACGGCCCCGACTTTATCACCGTCACCGACGAGGACGGCAACGAATTCGAGCTGGAGCTGGTGGACACCCTGGAGCACAACGGGGTCACCTACCACGCCATGTTCCCCGCCGTGGCGGAGGACGAGGAGACCGGCAAGCCGGTGGATGTGGACGCCGACGATGAGGAGTACGGCCTGGTGATCATGAAAGTGGTGGAGGAAAACGGCGAGGAGCTGCTCTCCACCCTGGACAGCGACGAAGAGATCGAGGAGATCTACAACCTCTTCATGGAGCGTTTTTTCCAGGAGGACGAAGAGGAGTAACCGTAGACTTCAGGCGGGTTTTCCTGCTCGGTGCGTGATGGGCCTTTTTAAACCCACATTTCTTAAACGGGATGCTGACTCACGGCGTGGCTTGCAGGCCTCCCGGCCCCCTTTGAGGTCGGCTGGAAGTTGGAAGCAGAAAAGCGTCGTGGAGGCAACCCACCTGCCATTTCGTGCAGGTTTTAAACAGGTCCACACGGCCAGAGCGGGGTATATAAAACTCACTTGGATATGGGCCGCGGCGCAAGCCGCGGTCTTTTTTACGCCCATTCCGGCTGGAGATTCGTCCGATTTCCCATGAACAAACTGTAAAAGCTGAGGTTTCTCTCCCCTTTCCCCCTTGAATCCTCCTGCGGATTCTTGTATAATAGCACAGAATTCCCCGTCCGGCCGCGTTTCTATGCGGCCGGACACTTGCAAGTTCACAATGAGAGGACGGAATCAACTGTGAGTGCATCCAGAGAAAAGAAAACCCGGTCGGACTCCACCTATGTCCAGCGCCGGAATAACCGTGAGGAGGACAAGGAC